>JAZNMF010000072.1:0-32159 GCA_045579545.1 Acetatifactor sp.
ACGCTCACAGGCCTCGTCCACTCTCTCCATGGAAAGCTTTCCGGCCTCGATGGCATTGTAAAGTGTATCAAAGTCCTCCAAAATGGCGCCGCAGATCATATCGTTACCTGCATCAATGGCACGGATCAGCATTTCCTCACGAGGGAACTGAGCTGCCAGAGAAGTCATGTTGATACCGTCGGTGATCATAACGCCCTTAAAGCCCATCTGACCACGCAGGATGTCGGTGAGCATCTTCTTGGAACAGGTGCAGGGGATGTATCTGCCGTTGACAATCTCGTCATCCACTGCAGGGAATGCAGCATGGGTACCCATAATACCCAAAACGCCGGCATCGATGGCAGCCTGAAAAGTAGGCGCCTGATGCTCCCACCATTCCTCCAGGGTAACATCAATTATGGACGGAGCCACATGGCTGTCTCTGGGATCGTATTTGAAGCCGCCGGGGAAATGCTTGGCACCGGCTGCCATGCCCACGCTTTGGAAGCCCTTAATGAGAGCCTCGCCGTGTTTGGATACTTTTTTCGTATCATCGGAGAAGCTGCGTGCACCGCATGCCCAGGCGAAACGCTCCCACAGATCAACTACCGGTGTCCAGCTCCAGTTGACACCGCCGGCCTTCATCTCAGCACCAATGCAGGCACCCAGCTCATAGGTCAGCTTCTCATCGTCTGCTGCACCAATAGACAGGTTAGTGGGGGTCCTGGTACCGCCCTCAAAAGAGTCTCCGCTTCCGGTTTCACAGTCTCTTGCAATCAGAACGGGGATACGTACATGTTTCTTGAATACTTCAATAAATTCCAGATTTTCTTCAGGCTTTTGCTTTACACCGAAAGTAAAAGATGCCATATTGAAATCTTTCATAGAGATGTTGCCATAGGAGTACAGGCTGCCGAATTGGTACTTTTCCATGATTTCGGCTATTTCTTCGTTGGATCTTGGTTCTACGCCCTCGATTCTTTCAAGTAAAGAGCCCTGCTTGATCATCAGAATCTGGGCAACTTTCTCGCGCAGAGAAAGCTCACTGACCTGCGGTCGTTTCATGTTTGCCTCACTTTCTGCCGCATTGGCGGCGATCCCTTAGGGGTGTTGTTATGGTGATATTATCACAAAAAATCAGGGAAAACAATAGCTTTTTGCCTATAAAATTTATTAGTTTTTTTGATAAAAATCATCGGTGTCCGTGATTCATTACACTTTCACTTCGTTTACCCTTCAAAGGTCAGATTTTGTGATCTTGTCCGGCTTCCTATTCGCATATTTATGCATTTTCACATTAATATATTCATTATTCGCATAAATTTATGCATAATTTTACACTTGCATTCTCCATGCATTTGTTGTATAGTAACAGAAGAGTTGTTAATCACCAAACGGAGGCATATACATATGAAAGAAAAAGTTGTTCTCGCATATTCCGGTGGTCTTGACACCACCGCCATCATTCCCTGGTTAAAGGAAAACTTTGACTACGAAGTAATCTGTGTCTGCATCGACTGCGGTCAGGCAGAAGAGCTGGACGGACTGGACGCACGCGCAAAATTCTGCGGCGCCGAGAAGCTGTACATCCTGGATGTTATCGATGAATTCTGCGAAGAGTACATCGCTCCCTGCGTGCAGGCCAACGCAATTTATGAAAATAAGTATCTGTTAGGTACTTCCATGGCAAGACCTCTGATCGCCAAGAAGCTGGTTGAGATTGCCCGCAAGGAAGGTGCTGTTGCCATCTGCCACGGTGCAACCGGCAAAGGTAACGACCAGATCCGTTTCGAGCTGGGAATCAAGGCACTGGCTCCCGATATCAAGATCATCGCAGCATGGAGAAATGAGAAGTGGACCATGGATTCCCGTGAATCCGAGATCGAGTACTGTAAGGCACACGGCATTGACCTGCCCTTCTCCGCAGACTCCTCTTACAGCCGCGACCGCAATATCTGGCACATCAGCCACGAAGGTCTGGAGCTGGAGGATCCCGCCAACGAGCCTAATTTTGACCATCTGCTTGTACTGAGCACCACCCCCGAGAAGGCTCCTGATGAGGGCGAGTATGTGACCATGACCTTCGAAAAAGGTATCCCCACTTCCGTAAACGGCGAGAAAATGAAGATGGCCGACATCATCCGTAAGCTCAACGAGCTGGGCGGCAAGCACGGCATCGGTATCATCGATATCGTTGAGAACCGCGTAGTAGGCATGAAGTCCCGTGGCGTTTATGAAACTCCCGGCGGAACTATTCTGATGGAGGCTCACCAGCAGCTGGAGGAGCTGATCCTGGACCGCGACACCTATGCACTGAAGAAAGAAATGGGCAGCCGTTTTGCAAGCCTTGTATATGAAGGAAAATGGTTCACCCCTCTCCGCGAAGCTGAGCAGGCATTTATCGAGAAGACTCAGGAGTACGTGACCGGTGAAGTGAAATTCAAGCTCTACAAGGGCAACATCATTAAAGCCGGAACCACCTCTCCTTATTCTCTCTACAATGAAAAGATTGCTTCCTTTACCACCGGCGATCTGTATGATCACCATGACGCTGAGGGCTTTATCAATCTGTTCGGTCTCTCCTGCAAAGTTCGTGCCATGAAAATGCAGGAAAATGGCCAGTTGGAGAAATAATGAATGAACACTGTCACCGTTATCGTTCTTTCCTATTTTGGAATCATGAATCTGACGGGCTTCATCCTGATGGGTGTAGATAAAAGAAAGGCCGTCCGGAATGCCTGGCGCATTCCGGAGGCCCGTCTTTTTTTATTTGCTCTTTTGGGTGGCAGCCTGGGTTCACTCTGCGGCATGTATTATTTCCGCCACAAGACAAAGCACTGGTACTTTGTGTGGGGCATGCCTTTCATCCTCATTGTGCAGACTGCCGGACTGATTTTTCTTTCAACATATATGTAAAAAGGATTTCTCAGTGCGATCCCGCAAGGAGAAACCCTTTCATACATCGTGTTATACCGCTACGATCACTCCGCCGTCATTGGCATACATACTGCTGATACCGGCTGTATTGAGGATGATCGTCTCTTTAAAATCAAGCTTCGACAATATCAGTTCTTTTACCTTCTCCGCACGCTTCGGTGCATTGCAATGAGTAATCATCAAACGTTTCTGCGCAGAATCCTTTACCTCAGAAATGATCATCTCAGCCATCTTACTGAGAGCCTTCTTCATGCCGATAGACTGTCCTCTCTGTATGATCGTTCCCTTGTCCGCACCCATCACAGGCTTAATACTCAAAGTTGAGGCAACCAATGCCTTTACACCGGTCAAGCGCCCATTCTTGCGAAGAGTCTCCAGATTGTCCAGTACAAAGTAAGTATTCATCGCACTCCGAAAAGCCTCGATTTTCTCCACAATGGTATCAAAGGAAAATCCCTTCTCCTCCAATTCCATCAGCTTTAATGCGATCTGTGCCTCGCCGCAGCTGGCAGATTCCGAATCCACAACGTGAATCTTCTTTTCTCCATCTTTCTCCTGATAGAGATTCTTTCCGAGAACCGCGCTGTTATAACTGCCGCTCAGGTGAGAGGAAAGCGTCACACAGTAGATATGATCCGCCTCTGCATCATATGCCTGCATAAATCTCTCCGGGGAAGGGCAGGAGGACTTGGGACAATGTGGATACTGCGCAACCTTCTCCAAAAATTCCGCCTGATCAAAGTGTTCATCATCCAGAATCCGGTATTCTCCCACTTCCAGCCCCAGAGGAACTCTCTCAAACTTTCCGCTATTTAATAACTCTTCGGGCAGTTCGCAACAGCTGTCCACAACAATCTTATAACTCATGATATCTTCTCCAATTATGATATATTCCGCAACTGCATTACATAGTTTTTATTACTATAAATCTTATCATATCCAATTATTCCCGTAAAGATAATTTTTACAATTCATGTATTTTTCATGTACAAGTCCGCCATTTTCAGGTATACTGGAAATCAGTAATCTCAACAAGGAGTATTCCCATGTTAGCACTGCATATAACAAATATGAAATTATTTATGAATCAGCTGCTTGCCTCCGACATTTTTGATATTTTTCTGTTGGAGCAAGCAAGTATCACCACTGCCAATACCGTCACCATCGACGGCCATTTTAACCGCGAGTTTTACCCACCTGAGGAGGTGCCTTCGGAGCAGCCGCCTGAATATGAATACAGTCCTTGGAGCACATTAAAAGGGCTGTGCTTCCAGCTGATCAAAGGAAAGCACACGCCCCTGTCCTTTAAATTTGTATTTCACTTAAAACCCGATATCGCCCGGAGACTTCTGGCACGAGAGGGACTGTCCACGGAAGACTGCAAGCTGAGAGCACTTGTTCTGACTATCCGTTATGACGGCAACAGGACTCTATTAACCACCGGATGCGCCTATGATACTTTTGTGATGTCCAAAGTTCCCGATCAAATTTGGGACAACACGCTTTCCCGCTATCTGGCAGACAAGGAGATTCCTTGCGAAATCCTTTAAACAGCTTTTCAACCGGGTGCTACTCCTGCATTGTGATCCGGGCCGGATTTCCGGCATTGTTCCGATATTCTTCCGGAAGTGCTTCCTGAATCCTTGCATAATAGTCATTCCGCAGAATATAGGCACTGAGCTGGTATCTGTCTTTTACCTCTTTCTGCCAATACTCCAGATAAAGCTCCTGTTCTTCCGATGGTATCACATCATCCTTCCACACAGTTTCCTTGGCTTTCCGATCATATATCACATGATCCGTCACAAAGCTTCTGTCACTAAAGATCACCAATCCCTCTTCCTCAGAGAAAATATCCCTTCCCGCATATAATCGGGAGTCATACTCAAACCCGAAAAGATTTAATAGGGTAGGAAGGATGTCCACGGGGCCGCAGACCTTTTCAATCACCTGCGGATTCTCTTCCAGCTTTACATTCCACAAGATCAGATCATTGCGATACATATCCATATTGCCGGAGAGGGAACGCCCTGCAAGTTCCTCATAATTCTCCTGCGGCATGCCATACGGATAATGATCCGCACTCAGACAGATCACTGTATTCTCCAGCTTGCCGGCCGCTTCCAACTGCTCTATCAGATAGACAAGGGCATTTTCCAGTTCCATCTGACAAGCCAGATAGGCTCTGGCCGTCTCTGACATCTCCAAATGTTCCACTGCCGCCTGATTCTTACGGGCCATGGAATTTCCGATAAAATTGTAATTCATATGGCCTGATACCGTCAGGTAATATACATTAAAACGCTCCCAATCCAAATACTCCGGCATCGTGGCTCTCACCATCTCAAAATCGGACGCCGGCCATTTTTCGGCTCCCTCCATAGGGAAAATATATTGTCCCCACTCCTCCGCGCTCAAATCGCCTAATTTGGACGCCTTGTAGAGATATCCAAGATTATTGTGGCTTAAGTGTCTGTTGTAATAAGAGAGGCTGTTATTGTGGTAAGCCATGCTTCCCACGCCCTGATCTGCAAAATATCCCGGGAGTGCAAAGGACATATTATTGGAACCGCTTTTCCGCATACTGAACTGGCCGTCAGGTATCAGTCCGGTGAGATTTACGTATTCCCCATCACTGGTGCTGGTCTGCCAAAGCGGCGTATAATAGTTGGTAAAGTCAAAACCGGAATGAATCAGCCGATACAATGTAGGTGCCAGCTCTTCTCTGACCGCATACGGAGAAAACCCTTCCGCCGTGATAAAAATCAAGTTATGGTCCTTAAACAGACCGGTATATTCGTTCCTTTTCGTGGGCTCCAGGGTCTCAATATATTCTGCCAACCATTCGGTTTCTTTCCCATCTGCAGCCGCTTTCAGCATTGTAAAATCAATGGGGAGCTGATTAGGTGATGTATCCGGTAGTTCCGGTTCAGGATCTGCCCCCGGTTCCTCTTCTTTAATCTCTTCTGTCTCAGGCACGTCAGAGGACGCCGTTTCCTCTTTCTCCGCCACATCTCCACCACTGACCTCTTCCTTGTCAACATCCTGGGGAAATTCCTCTGAAGCCTGGTACTCTTCCGTGGGCTTTGTATCACTGTTTCCCAGATTATCCTTCACAGATTCATAAATATCTTTGCTCCAATATTTCAGATTCAGGGCGGTGTCTCTCTGTGCAGTCGTCAGAACACCCATCTCACTCATCACAGTAAGCGGATCATAGAACTCACTGTAATGTTCATAATAATCTGCATCAGTATGTTTGCCGATCAGCATAACAGCCACTGCAAGCACAATACCTATCACTCCGCTCAGCATCGCCCGAATCTTTACAAGACGATCTGACCGAAACAATACTTCTCTCTTTTTCGCAAACAAAAGACCGGCCGCCACCAAAAACACAAGAAGCAATAGCAGAAAAGGAAGTACATTCAGAATGCCCTCCAGTGTTTCCCTCCAATAATTAGTCAGTGAATCCTGGCCTCCGTATATCACTGCCTGCCACAACAGCGGCTGCTTAAAGATTCCCATATATACCATCTGAACGGCAAACAATATATACTCTGCGATCAGAAACAGCCAGTACAGTATACTCTTCCACTTACCGCGGACCAGACAGATCAAAAAGGTCTCCACAGAAGCAAGTGTCAACACAAGTGTCAACGTAAAAACAGGGTTGCAAGCCAAAAAGCCAAAGCAACCCAAATGAAATACTACTTCAAAATACAGCAGCGCACCTGCCAATACTCCTAATAATACCATTATACTCACCCTTATCTTCTGCAAATTACAATATTACTTTTTCATCTTTGGATTAAAAACAAGACTTGCCAGATAACCAAAGATCAACGCAGCAGAAGTTCCTACGGCTCCTGCTTTAAAACCACCGGCAAACAGTCCCAGCACCCCCTGTTCATCGATGGCTTCTTTTACGCCCTTCATCAGCACATTTCCAAAACCCAGAAGTGGTACACTTGCCCCTGCTCCGGCAAACTCTTGAAACGGCTCATACCAGCCAAAAAGGCTGATCGCAGCTCCTGTCACTACCAGAAGTACCATAATGCGACCGGGCATCATCTTAGTTTTTTCCATTAAAATCTGCACAAACGCACAGATCAGTCCCCCCACCCAGAATGCATTTACATAATCCATACTATGGCTCCTTTCAAATCCTTTCTTTGCCATAGTATTTTCTTTTTCTGCTCAAATATACGTTATTCCACCGTCTGCTTTGCTTTTCGCTTCCTGCTAAACAGATTTCCCGGAAGCTGCACCAAAATCACCGCCGCAAACACAATGGCACAGCCGGCGATCTGCCGGAACGTAAGGGTCTGATCCTCTTTCAGAAAACCGATCCGATATGCAGCCCATCCCGATACGGCAGCCACAACGGATTCCAGACTCATGATCAGCGCTGCTACGGTGGGATTGACGCCTTTCTGTCCTACGATCTGCAGAGTATATGCCACTCCGCAGCTCAGCACACCGGCATACAGAAGTTCACCGATGCCTCCGCCCAGCTGCTGCCATGTGGGCTGTCCCCAAATCAGGGCGCCGGTGGTACAGACGATGCCGCTCACCAGAAACTGAATGCAGGATACGATGGCTCCGTCCGTCTCAGGCGCATAGTGATCAATGACCATAATATGTACTGCAAACACAACAGCGCACGCAAATACCATAACATCGCCCCTGCCCAGCGAAAGACTTTCCGTCATGCAAAGAAGATACATGCCAGCCGCCGCCATAACTGCAGCCACCCATACGACACCTGCCACCTTTTTGCGCAAAAACACACCCGCAAGGGGTACAAAAATGATATATAACGTAGTAATAAATCCGGCCTTACCTACCGTTGTATATTTGATACCAAACTGCTGGAGTGTGGTGGCAACCGTCAGCGCGACACCGCACAATAAACCGGCCTGTATATTCTTCCTCCAGGAAATACTTTGTCTCTTTTCTCCGGAAAACCTGCCTGTCAGCAAAAGATATATCAGTAATGTCATTGCACCGATCAGGGACCGTACTCCGTTAAATGTAAAGGGATGCATATACTCCATCCCCTTGCTCTGGGACACAAAGGCCATTCCCCAGATGCAGGCTGCCAAAAGCAGCAGAAAGGAATTGCCCAAAGCAGATTTTTTCATCTCTATTTACCTCTTTCGTAATATCATTTCTGCCTTCCGGCAATCTCCGCAACAATTTCTCTGATCATTTTATCCTTGCAGAAGATCGTCAGGTGGGCATATTTTTCATACAAGGGTGTTCTTTCCTCATAGAGTTCCCTAAGAGTCTGTCCCGGGCGCAGTGGCACCCCTCTGGCATTCAGATCGCCCAGTCGCATAGCCACATCCTCATAGGGAAGCTGAAGATAGATTACTTTGCCGATGCTCCTCAAATGTTCCATTGCCTCTTTGCCGTAGATGGCGCTGCCTCCCGTGGCGATCACGCTGTTTTTGACTGCAAGGGATGCATTCACCTTGTTTTCAATGTCAAGGAAACCATCCACACCGTTCTCTTCGATCAACTCATGAAGCAATTTCCCGCAGCGCTCCTGAATCACAAGATCGCAGTCCACAAACCCAAGACCAAGCCGCTTGGCAAGCACCACGCCCACCGTGCTCTTGCCTGCTCCCGGCATACCGATCAGCACAATATTTCCTCTGCGCTCCATGCTTTACACTTCTCCCAGATAAGCGATCACTTCTACTTCGCACAGTACATTCTTAGGCAAAGTCTTCACTGCCACGCAGCTTCTTGCCGGCTTCTCTGTAAAATACTCGGCATAAATTCCGTTGAATGTGGCAAAATCAGCCATATCTGCCAGAAAACAAGTGGTCTTTACCACCTTGGTATAATCGCAGCCTGCTGCCTCAAGCAGTGCGCCAATATTCTTCATCACCTGTCTGGTCTGGGTCACGATATCCGTTCCCTCGATCTCTCCCGTTGCAGGATTGATCGCAATCTGACCTGACGCAAAAAACAACTTATCTACAATAATGCCCTGAGAATAAGGGCCAATGGCTGCCGGTGCCTTGTCTGTGGAAATTTTCTTCATCATGTTCATTCTCCTCTTTCGTCTTTACTGCAACACTTCCGGTTCTTCAAACTGAACCGTCACATAAAACCCTCTGGCATTCTCCGCAATATTCGTCACAACACCCTCCTTCGACTGAAGTCTGTTCCGGAAAGGGATATTGGCTGACATTGCCAAAGACGGGTCGATGGTATAATAGTAATTGCTGGGGAGCAGTCCTTCCGTAACCGTGACTTTCTGACCAACTTCCAGAAGTCCCTGCCTCTCCATCTTAAACTCCATGCTTCGCATACATTCACTTCCTGACTTTTCTGCCCGCATTTCATATCTCTTTTAAGAAAAGCTGAATCTTTACAGGCATATTAATACCTGTTTATTATACTATTCGCCCCTTTGTTTTACAAGTCTAATTTCACCGCGCGGCTTTTCATCTGTAGTACAGACAGGCCACGACAAAACCGGACAGAGAATCCCGGGGAACCATAGTGTGTATAAAAGTCCCTTGAAAAACGCCGGTCCTTGGCCGCGGTATCTCACGCGGCCTAGTACCGCTGCGCTTTTTCACGGAGCGAGAGCGTGACGTTATACGCACTATGGTTCCCCGGGATTCTCTGTCCGGTCTTATCGTGGCCTGTCTGTATCAATGGCTGAAAAGCCGGGCGGAGAAATCAGACTGACTCAAGTACAAGGGCGTGGGCAATTCCCGGTACACTCTGGCCTTCGTTGAAGCTGGTCTTTGAGAGCAGCGCACCGGTGGGTACAAACAATACTTTTCTCCAGCTTTTTTCTTCCAACTGTTTCAAAATATAGGCAGACAAAGTAACTGCACTGCAGCCACAGCCGCTGCCGCCTGCATGAGTATCCTGCTTTTCGGCATCATAAATCTCAATTCCACAGTCCATGTGAATCGAAGAGATGTCGTATCCCTTTTCCCGCAAAAGATCAAGAAGGGCGGTTTGCCCCACGCTCCCCAAATCGCCTGTAATAATCCTGTCATAATCTTTCGGGCCGCACCGGAAATCACTAAAATGTCTGGCAATGGTATCTGCTGCCGCCGGTGCCATGCAAGCCCCCATATTCATGGAATCCTTCAATCCATAATCCACAATCTTGCCGGTAGTGATCCTTGTGATCCGCGCCCTTGGCGAGGATCCCGGATCTTTGCTCACCACAAAGGCGCCACTCCCGGTTACGGTCCAGCTTGCAGAGAGGGGTCTCTGATTCCCGTATTCCAGCGGAAACCGGAATTCCTTCTCTGCACTGGCAAAGTGACTGGACGTTACGCACACTACGTTGTCGGCATAGCCGGCCGCAACAGCCATCGCTCCCAAAGACAAACTCTCTCCGCAGGTGGAACATGCGCCGTACACACCAAACAGAGGAATTTCAAAAACAGATATGCCAAAGGAGGTAGCAATGGACTGTCCAAGCAAATCTCCGGCAAAAAGGTATCTGATATCCTCAGGTTTCAGTTCACTCTTACTCAGGGCAAGATATACCGCTTCCTTCTGCAGCGTGCTCTCTGCCTCCTCCCAGGTCCCGGCGCCAAACATATCGTCTCCGCCCACCATATCAAACAGTGAGCCAAGCGGTCCTTCTCCCTCCTTGGTACCGACAATGCTGGCACTGCTGATGATATATACCGGCCGGTTCAGTTGGATACTGGCTTTTCCGATCTGCTGATTCATTGCTCATTCTCCTTTTTCATGTTTTCTTACAATCCATTCCCTGTTAGCATCCCACCGGCAGCCGAAAATATGTAAAGAAGTATTTTGCGCAGCGAAATTCTCCGCCTGCGGCGGGTCTGCAGAGCAGACAACTACCGGCATTCATAGATTGCCTTTCGTCGCAGTGCGATCCTCACGGAGTGTTTTTGCATTATAGGAAAGCCTTTCACACTTTAGTGTGACAAGGTCTTTCCTAAAATGCAAAAAACCGATCCGTACAACAATCATGTCATCCGAATCGGTTCATCACTATGAATTGACAATTATTATTCTTCCACAGGGTCCTCCACCACATAGATCAAGCTTGTCACCACATAAAGAACTTCACCTTTGTACTCCACTCTGGACCAACCGGAAGCTGTATCATATCCGGTCCGGCGAACATTCTCGCCGTATAAAAGGCGGTGGTGTACGGTATCATTTCCCTGAGAAGTGCTGGGTTCTCCTCGCAGGTTTACCTCCATCTTGGGGGAAACCGTATCATCGCAGGGTGTAAAAGTAATGGTTCTTCCGGCCGCTGTAATCACAGTATTATTGTCTGTGTCGGACTTCACCGTAAGATCTGTGGTCAACAGTCTGCTCACCGCATAAAGAGTTGCCCCATCATATTCCACTCTGGACCAGCCCGCGTCCTCATTGACACCGGTTCTCAGCACTGTCTCTCCGTTCTGAAGCTGTGCAACGATCGTATCGTCTCTCGTGGTATCCGGCTTTGACCGAAGATTGGTCACATCCTTTGCAGTCACCGTCTCCGACACATCCTCAAACTGCATTGTGACGCTTTCCGGATCCTCCTGACCGGACTCAGCAACTGTGCTGCTCTCCTCAGAAGAACCGGTCATTTCTTCTGACTGCGCAACATCTGTCTCACTTGACTCTTGGCCTTCCGCTTCACCCGGCTCATCATCGGCAAGATCCGAAGAAGCTTCCGGCGCCTCGTACGTTGCTTCTGTGGACGCATCCGTTGCTTCCTCTGCAGGATCTTCTTTATGGGCCATCCGCCAGATCAACACACACAAAACAATGATAATTATGACTAACGCAACCGCACCTGCGACCATTATCAGGTTATTGGTGCGATGGGTGCCTGAATCGTTGAAATCCCCATTTTCAACCCTTCTGTTTTTCATACGAACCCCTCTTATCCCTCGTATCTTGCGGCCTGCTCCCTGATCAGCTCCATATCCTCGAAGTAATTGATCCTCATGGCACTCTTTACCTCGGAGAGAGTCTTGGCTGCCTCTTCTCTTGCAACCTCACTGCCCTTCTTCAGGACCTCATAGACAGCCGGGATATCTTTCTCCAGCTCTTTACGGCGGTTGCGGATAGGCTCCAGGGTCTCCTGCATCACATTGTTCAGGAATTTCTTCACCTTCACATCTCCCAGACCGCCTCTCTGATAGTGAGCCTTCAGTTCATCAAGATTAGCATAATCAGGCAGATATCTCTCAAAATGCTCCTCCTTGCAGAAAGCATCCAGATAGGTAAATACGGTGTTACCCTCTATATGTCCGGGATCGCTCACCAGAAGGTGCAGGGGATCTGTGTACATGCTCATGATTTTGGTGCGCACTTCGTCGGCAGTGTCTGCCAGATAAATGCAGTTACCCAGAGACTTGCTCATTTTGGCCTTGCCGTCGATGCCGGGCAGTCTCTGACAGGCTTCATTCTCGGGAAGCAGGGCTGTAGGCTCCACCAGAACGGGCGCATATACGGAATTAAACTTATGCACGATCTCTCTTGTCTGTTCTATCATGGGAAGCTGGTCACCGCCCACGGGCACGGTAGTTGCCTTAAACGCAGTAATATCCGCCGCCTGGCTGATGGGGTAGGTGAAAAAGCCCACCGGAATGCTGGCCTCGAAATTTCTCATCTGGATCTCACTCTTTACGGTAGGATTACGCTGCAGTCTGGAAACTGTCACAAGATCCATGTAGTAGAAGGTAAGCTCGCACAGCTCGGATATCTGAGACTGGATAAACAAAGTGGACTTGGCCGGATCCAGTCCGCAGGACATATAATCCAGTGCCACTTCTATAATATTCTGACGCACCTTTTCAGGGTTCTCAATATTGTCAGTGAGAGCCTGTGCGTCTGCGATCATAATAAAGGTCTTCTTATATTCACCGGAATTCTGCAGCTCCACACGTCTGCGCAGACTTCCCACGTAGTGTCCCACATGCAATCTTCCCGTAGGTCTGTCTCCGGTTAAAATAATCTTGTCCATTGTATCTTCCTCCAAAAAATAATTCTCTTCTTATCATACCATTTTTTCTACAGATAGCAAATACTTTTTTATACAATAAGAAATACTTTCGGATTTCTTATTGTATAAAAACGCTTCGCGAAGATCGCACTGCGACGAAAGGCAATCTATGATTGCCGGTAGTTGTTTGCTTCGCAGACCCGCCGCAGGCGGAGAATTTCGCCACGCGAAATTCTTTTTTATATTCCGTTGCACATTCTTTGGTTTTATACTAAAATAAAAACAACCCTTATTGCAGAAAAAAGGAAGAGAGGTATTTATGAGAAATATTATTTGCTTTAATGACAACTGGTATTTTACCAAAGATGACATTGGCACGCCTGCCGCATTGTCCGCAGACGCTTTGATGAATTGGGAAAAGGTATCCCTGCCCCACACCTGGAATGCTGTGGACGGTCAGGACGGCAAAGGCGACTATTTCAAAGGTGCCTGCTGGTACGCCAAACAGTTTGAAGCCCCTGAAACCATGGAAGGAACCCGCGTATTTGTGGAGGTTCTTGCAGCTGCCCTGTCAGGCAGAGTCTTTGTGAACGGCAAAGAAGTGGGCTACCACGAGGGCGGCTATTCCTCTTTTGCCATTGACATTACTGATACACTGAATAGCAGTGACAATCTGCTGCTGATCTGCGCTGACAACACAGACCGCACCCATATTTATCCCCAGATGGCGGATTTCACCTTCTATGGAGGTCTTTACCGCGGTGTGAATCTGATCACAGTCCCTGCAACCCATTTTGATCTAGAGTTCCACGGTGCTCCCGGTCTCGCCATCACCGCCACTCCCGAAGGAGACGGCGCAATCATCAAACTGAACAGCTGGATTAAAAACGGCGATGAGAACTTTACCGTAAAATACGATATCACCGATGAATATGGCGACACAGTAGCTGAAATCTGGAGACCTTCCTTGAGTCCCGATGCAGAGTTTTACCTTCCCGAGGCTCATCTGTGGCAGGGTGTGGAAGATCCCTACCTCTATACCTGTACCGCCACACTGGCACGCCGCAACGAGACCGTAGATGAAGTGAGCAGCCGTTTCGGTATCCGTTCCTTCTATGTGGATCCTGAGAAGGGCTTCTTCTTAAACGGCAAACCCATGATGCTGCGCGGTGTTTCCCGCCATCAGGACAGACTGTATCAGGGTAATGCCCTGACACGCTCCGATCACTATGAGGACGCCCATATGATTTACGAGCTGGGCGCCAACACCGTACGTCTGGCACACTACCAGCATAGCAGAGATTTCTACGATGCCTGCGACGAATACGGTTTTATTGTCTGGGCAGAGATTCCTTATATCAGCTGCCAGAGCGATGATCCTCTGGCACATGAGAACTGCCGCGTACAGATGAAAGATCTGATCTATCAGAATTACAATCATCCTTCCATCTGCTTCTGGGGCCTCTCCAACGAAATCACCATCTCCGGCGAAAAGCCCGGTGTAGTTGAGAACCACAAGGATCTGAACGCTCTGGTAAAGAGCATTGATCCCACCCGCCTCACCACCATTGCCCATGTAAGTATGCTTCCCATTGACAGCGACCTGCACGGCATCACGGACGTGGAGAGCTACAACCATTACTTCGGCTGGTACGGCGGTTCCTATGACCAGAATGAAACATGGCTGGACCACTTCCATCAGACCTATCCCAACATCTGCATCGGTCTGTCCGAATACGGCGCTGAGGGTATCATCACCTACCAGCCTGACGAGCCCAAGTGCCGCGACTACTCTGAGGCATATCAGGCAGAGTATCACGAGCATATGGCTAAGATCCTCACGGAGCGCCCTTATATCTGGAGCACCCATGTATGGAACATGTTTGACTTTGGCTGCGCAGCCCGGGACGAGGGCGGTGTGGCAGGACGCAACAACAAGGGACTGGTTACCCTTGACCGCAAGATCAAAAAGGACGCTTTCTTCCTGTATAAAGCATACTGGAGCGATGATCCCTTTGTCTATATCTGCGGCAGACGCTATGCCCAAAGGACCGGCGACACCACCACTGTGAAGGTATATTCCAACCAGCCCGCAGTCTCCCTCTACGCTGACGGTAAGCTCCTTCAGACCCTGACCGGCGATAAGATCTTTGTCTTCGAAAATGTACCTTTGAAGGACGGCTTCACCGCCATCACTGCCAAGGCACCCGTGGAAGACGACATGGAAGAATATATTCCCGCAGACACAGTTGCTTTTGAGAAGGTGGCTGAAAAGCCTGCCATCTACACACTGGCCGACGATAGCGACGACTCAACCGGTGCAGCCAACTGGTTTGATCAGGCTGCTGCCGAAGCTGCAAACGCACCTGCAGAGATGCAGTTCCCTGAAGGTTACTTCTCTGTGCGGGACAAGATCAAGGACCTTATGAAAAATCAGGAAGCCTATGAAGTACTGGCCAATGCTCTTCACTCTATGACAGGCATGAAGCTGAAGAAAGGAATGCTCCTCATGGTTGGCGACAAGAGCCTCGAAGGACTGGCATCCATGGCCGCAAACATGGGCGGCGACAAAGCCAAGAAAATCCCGGCCAATGCAATGCAGCTGATCAACGCACAGTTGAATAAGATCAAGAAATAATCTTTTGAAAGGGAAGATACTTTCAAACACACACAAACAAAAGCCTTGCGGTCCCGGCTGACATCTCAGTATGTCAACAGAAATCGCAAGGCTTATTCATTCAGTCAGATTACAACAATTCCAGCTCACTCAATATAGCCGCATCCGCAAGAGGTTTGTCCTCAAACACCTTATCTTTGCGCTCCAGCTTTTTGAACTCTTCATAATATCTCAAACCAAACTCCCTGAGCGCGGCAGAACAAAAGTGAAGATTATCCGGATTGCCTTTCAGTCCTTCGGAGGATACAAAGCCCATCATATCATTGTGCCGGACCATGCTCTTTAGTGCTTCATTCACATAGGGATGATTCTTTCTTATATGCTCCCAACCCTGGTAGTCCTGCAAAAACTCTCCCAGCTGGCCCACCAGAAACGGCACATCGTGCAGATCCAGCATATTGCGGAACGCGTTCAGGATCTCCGTACATTTTTCTTCATAGACGGTATATTGCTCCACCTCACAGTCAAACTCGCCCTGATGCCACAACACACCGGCAATGGTTGAAGTGCGGCTTGCCAGCTTGGCCTGATAGATTGCATTGGTGAACAGTAATCCTCCTACGCTCCACTGCATCAGGTTAGTACCTCCGTCTGCGCAGGGAATCAGACCCACATCCACATTGTGTTCTTTGGAGTAGGCATCGGCAAAGCTCTCTGCCAGACTGATGCCGGCAGTGCGGCGGTCACCGTTTACAGGCACATACATTGGCTGCCAGCGCCCGGCCCGAAGAACTTTGATTCTTTCATTCACAATGGGTTCTACCTCATTGACAAATCCTCTTCCTGCCATATTGGACTGGCCAATCATCAAAAAAGAATGTATCATGCTTTTCGTCTCCTCGCCTATTTCACAGCTTTGATTTTCATGGTAAGTGAAATCCTTTTCTTGGCAACGTCCACATCCAGAACCTGCACCTCCACAACATCGCCGACACTTACTGCCTCTAGAGGATGCTTGATGTAGCGGTCGGTAATCTGGGAAATGTGCACCAGACCGTCCTGATGGACGCCGATATCCACAAACACGCCAAAGTCAATGACATTCCGCACAGTGCCCTTTAAGATCATGCCGGGCTTTAAGTCCTTCATATCCAGCACATCGCTACGCAGGATGGGCTTGGGCATATCCTCTCTGGGATCTCTTGCCGGCTTTTCCAGTTCCTTCAGGATATCCGTGAGAGTAATCTCACCGATACCAAGTTCAAGAGCCATCTGCTTTTTGTCACGGATCTTCTTTTCAAGACTGCCTGTACTCACCGCGCCTGCCTGTACAGCGCTTGACTGTGCCGTATTCGCAGCTTTTGCACCTTTGCCCGCACTTGCCTTGCCAGCGGAAGCATCTTCCACCACAATTCCTCCCATGGCAGCTGCCAGAGCCTTACCCATGGCAGTGTTGGTATTGCGAACCTGTATCGCCTTAGGCTGTGGCTTTTTCTTCGGTGCAGGAGCCGCCTCTTTTACAACCGGCTGCTTCTTCGCATTGCGCCATCCCTCTTTGACATCTTCCATAGTCAGCCCCAGTTTCTCCAGAAGCTTCATGGCTGCGTCGTAGGACTCCGGATGTACGCTGGTGGCATCCAAGGGATTCTCACCATCCAAAATCCTCATAAAGCCCGCGCACTGTTCATATGCCTTGGGGCCCAGCTTGGCCACCTTTAAAAGCTGCTTACGGTTGGTAAATCTGCCGTTTTGCTCACGGTAATCTACAATATTCTTTGCGATGGTCTTGTTGATTCCGGATATATATTCCAGCAGGGAAGCGGAGGCGGTGTTCAGATCAACACCCACTTTATTTACACTGTCCTCTACCACACCATTCAGTGCCTCACTGAGCTTCTTCTGGTTCATATCATGCTGATACTGTCCCACACCAATAGATTTGGGATCGATCTTAACCAATTCTGCCAGAGGATCCTGCAGTCTGCGGGCGATGGATGCGGCACTTCTTTGACCTACGTCAAACTGCGGGAACTCTTCCGTAGCCAGCTTACTTGCGGAATAAACAGACGCACCGGCCTCGTTTACAATCACATACTGTACCGGTCTGTCCAGCTCCTTTATGAGATCCACGATCACCTGCTCAGACTCTCTGGAAGCGGTACCGTTACCAACAGAGATCAGGTCGATATGATATTTTTTGATGAGTCTCTTCAGCTCGGCCTTGGACTCCTCTACTCTGTTCTGAGGAGCGGTGGGATAGATCACCTTCGTATCCAGTACTTTGCCGGTGGGGTCGACCACGGCCAGTTTACAGCCTGTACGGAATGCAGGGTCCCAACCCAACACCACTTTGCCGGCAACAGGCGGCTGCAGCAGAAGCTGCTCCAGATTCTTGCCAAACACGGAAATAGCGCCGTCCTCAGCCTTCTCGGTCAACTCATTACGAATCTCGCGCTCAATAGCGGGAGCGATAAGACGGTCGTAGCTGTCGCTGATCACTTCACGCAAAACCGGCTCTGTGATAGAATTCTCTTTTGTGATCACCTGCTTGGAAAGATATTGCAAAATATGTTCTACCGGCGCATTTACCTTTACCGTAAGAACCTTCTCCGCCTCTCCGCGGTTTAAGGCCAGCACGCGGTGTCCCACTACGTTTTTCACCGGCTCTTCATAATGGTAATACATCTCGTATACCGTCTGGGCCTTATCATCCTTTGCCTCACTGGTGATAATACCTTCTTCCATGGTCAGTCGGCGGATAAACAAGCGGTAATCCGCCTCGTCGGAGATACTCTCCGCGATGATATCCATAGCGCCCTGTATGGCCTCTGCCGTACTTGCAACGCCCTTTTCCTCCGACACATACTTCTGCGCTTCTTCCTCTAAGGGCACTGATATCTCCTGAGCAAGGATCACTTCTGCCAGGCCGTCCAGACCTTTCTCCTTGGCCACGGAAGCTCTGGTCTTGCGTTTGGGGCGGTAGGGTCTGTAAAGATCCTCCACTACTACCTGCGTCTCAGCCGCAAGAATCTTTGCCCGGAGTTCATCCGTCATCTTGCCCTGTTCTTCTATACTTGCAATGACCTGATTCTTTTTCTCCTCCAGATTCCGCAGATATACCAGTCTCTCATGGAGGTTTCTAAGCTGCTCGTCATTCAGCGCCCCCGTCACTTCCTTACGGTATCTGGAAATAAAGGGGATCGTGTTTCCTTCGTCAATCAACTTTACAGCAGCTTCCACCTGCCACTTCTCTACCTGTAATTCCTCTTTCAGTTTCAGTACAATATCCATTACACAACTTTTCCTTCCAGAATAACTGTTTCCACCTGAACCTTGTCATCTACGATGATGATGTCGGCTCTTAAACCTTCTCTGATCTCGCCGCGGTCCGTATAGCCCAGCGCCTTGGCCGGATTTCGGGAACCGAAATTGAAGGCATCTACAATAGACGCACCGGTGTGCACCATGATATTACGGCATGCCTGATTCATGGTAAGGGTTGTTCCGGAAATCTCACCGGCGGTATCAAAAATAATATCGGTAGCACCCTCATATCCGGGGCCCGGCACTCCGCCGAAATCCACACCTGCATCCGTGATCAGCAGAATCCTGTCATCGCCCTTGATCCGTCTCACCAGACGCTGCATATAAGGATCCACATGGATACCGCGCTTGTCGCTGATAATCTCTGCGTAGATCTCACGGTTATAATTTACAGCCTCGTCCACGCAGACACCGCGGCACTCCGGATATTTGTCAAGGGTACCTGTGGCATTGGTATGATGGGTTCCGATGCAAAGGCCATAAGGGATCAGGGCCTCGATCTGCTGAGGGGTTGCCTCACTGTGGGCAACTGTAAATCTTACATTGGGATTGGCAGCTTTTACGTTTTTCATAAACTCTAAGATGCCGCCGCGCTCCGGCGCAATAGCCCAAACGCGCACCTGCTCTGCACACGCCTCAATAATCTCCATATATTCCTCGGGGCGGGCATCTCCTGCAAAGGAAATACTGTCGCGGTTGGCGCCGAACTTGGGATTCAGATAAGGACCTTCCATGTAGATGCCGCCGATATTGGCTCCTTCCGGCTTCTTCATAGCTTCCTTTACTTCCTGAATTCTCTCAAGCAAAGCCTTCTTGGTCAGGCTGTAGGAAAGAGTGGGATGTACAGTGGTACTTCCGTGGCGCAGCATGTGCTGTGCTGCCTCTATAGTCTCCACGCCGTAATTATGAGTACCGCCTGCATGGGCGTGAATATCAATGAGACCGGGAGCCGCATACTTTCCCTTGGCATCGATGATCTCATAGCCTTCAAAGCTTCCGGCCTTATTCATCTCACCGAATTCTTTAATCTTACCGTCCTCAAGAAGGAGGTATCCGTCCGGAATAATGTGATCCGGCATTACTAAATCTGCATGAATGATCGCTAACATACTACTTCTCCCTTCAAAATAACTTTTTTCACCTGAATCTTATCATCTACAATAATGATATCGGCCCTTAAGCCCTCTCTGATCTCACCGCGATCCGTAAAGCCCAGCGCCTTTGCCGGATTCCTGGAAGCATAGTTGAATACATCCACGATGGAGGCACCGGTATGTACCATCATATTGCGGCATGCCGCATTGAGGGTAAGCTTTGTTCCCGCAATTTCACCCTCATTATCAAACCAGATATCGGTTGCACCCTCGTACTGAGGACCGGGGATAGGTCCAAAATTCAGGGAGGCATCTGTGATCAGAATAATTCTGTCGTCACCCTTGATCTTTCTGATCAGGCGGAGCATATAGGGATCTACATGGATGCCGCGTCTGTCACAGATCAGCTCTGCGTAGATCTCACGGTTGTAGTTTACTGCCTCATCCACACAAACGCCGCGGCACTCGGGATACTTGTTAAGGGTACCCGTGGCATTGGTATGGTGGGTTCCGATGCACAGACCATAGGGAATCAGTGCCTCCACCTGCTGAGGGGTTGCCTCACTGTGAGCCACGGTGAACTTAATGTTGGGATTGGCAGCTTTTACATCCTTGATAAACTCCATAATATTCTCGCGCTCCGGTGCAATAGACCAAGCTCGCACAATATCTGCAACACTGTCGATCAATTCCCTGTAATCCTCCGGGCGCGCAGGACCTGAATAAGGAAGATTGGTACGATTGGCACCGAAGTTGGGATTCAGATAGGGGCCCTCCATGTAGATGCCGCCGATATTGGCTCCCTCCGGCTTCTTCATGGTTTCCTTAATCTCTTCCATTCTCTCCAGATATTGTTCTTTGGTAAGAGCATAAGCCAGTGTGGGCAGTACCGTGGTGCTTCCGTGCTGCAGCATATATTGCGCCGCTGCGGGGGTGTTTACTCCGTATCTGTTACCACCGCCTGCGTGGGCATGAATATCGATCAAACCCGGTGCGGCATAGGCCCCCTGAGCATCAATGATCTCATAGCCTTCCAGGTCACCCACCTTGTTCATCTCTCCAAATTCCTTGATCAGTCCGTCCGCAAGAAGCAGGTATCCATCCGGAATAATGTGATCCGGCATTACCAGCTCTGCATGAATAATCGCTAACATGGTATCGTCTCCTTTTATATAGCATTGTAACAAATAGAACTCAAAACAAATCGCTCTTAAGCAACTATAATTATAACATTATTCCGGGGGGTGTCAATGTGATTCAATTGTTATTGACCTCTTTTTTTTGCTGTGATATATTTATGGTAATGTACTTTATCAACTACAATAGAGAGGAATTTATCATGAAAGAAGCTGTGATTAAACGCATTAACGGCACGATAGACTGGGATCAGGTGCCCTGCATTGACATTAATGAACCGCTCCGCGGGAAAAAAACTGAAGTAAAGGCCCATGCACAGATCTGTTACGATGACAATGCACTTTATCTGAAGCTGACCGCCTTTGAGAAACATATCCGTACTGAGGAAAATGGTCCTTTGGGAATGCCTTGCGAGGACAGTTGTCTGGAGTTTTTCTTTTCTCCGATGGAAGGTGACTGGAGATATCTTAATCTGGAATTCAATCCCAACTGCTGCCTTTACATCGGTATGGGTTCCGGACCGCACGACCTGGCACGCTTTGTTTTTGAAGACGAAAACGTACCCACTGACAATTTCTGCCCGAAGGTAGAGTTTACCGAGGACGGCTGGTGTCTGACCTATCAGATGCCCTACTCCTTTATTCGCCGTTATTTCCCTGATTTTACTGCCTTTTCCGGCAAAACCATGCGTGCAAACTTTTATAAATGTGCTGATTTGGGCGAAACACCCCACCACCTTCAGTGGAATCCCATCACCAGAACAGGCACGTGCGTCTTCCACACTCCTCAAGAGTTTGGTGTACTTCATTTCGAATAAGACGAGGTTTTTCTATGGATGATTACCGCCAGACGGACTGGGACCGCAGGTGTCCCCGAAAAGAGGATTCGACGAACAATCCCTACTACAATCAGCCTACACACAGCCCCTACCGGCATCAAGGCTTTGCCATTGCCTCTATGGTATGCGGCATTCTTGCCATGCTCTCAAGCTGCACCGTGGCAGGTCCGTTTTTGTTCGCGGCTTTCAGCATCCTTTTTGCTGTTCTGACAGGGCGCAGAGGTAAGCGCATCAGCAATTTGGTGGTCTACGGCATTCTTGCCTCCCTATTTGGCATGATCTCAGCCCTGACCGTACTGCTGCAGATATTCTATATTAAGTGAGGTTTTCAGATGAAACACTATAA
Source organism: Acetatifactor sp. (assembly GCA_045579545.1). Lineage (GTDB taxonomy): Bacteria > Bacillota > Clostridia > Lachnospirales > Lachnospiraceae > Acetatifactor. The sequence goes on from JAZNMF010000072.1 coordinate 22,243, forward strand.
GCAAAGGTGGCAATTGAAAAATAATGCCAAGGAGAAGTTAAGCGGCCAGTATTCAGAAGCTGTCTTGCTTACCATGGTATACGGCCTGCTCATGATCGCAGCCACCCTGTTGGACACATTCGTCATGTGTTCCTTTTCCGGCGAAGACGATCTGTTACTCAAAATGTTATTTGCGGAAACTACTCCGGTTGGCTATCTTGCCAGCTTGGCCGTCTCACTGCCGATCGGCATCCTGACAAACCTGCTGAAAGCCGGCATCAGCCTGTTCTACCTGAGTATGGCCTGCGGACAGCCCTACGCCATCAAGGATCTGTTCTACGCCTTTAAAAATCAACCCGGTAAATACGGACTTATCTCTCTGGTACTGTTGTTCACGCAGTTTTTCTGCTCGCTGCCGGGATATGCCTGCAACTATTTTTATCTGCTGCATCCCTCAGACCAGTGGATGTCGCTCTCTCAGATTTGTTCCTTTGTGGGACAACTGGTTGCATTACCGATAACGATGGGATTTTCCCAGTGTTTCCGACTGTTGCTGGATTACCCCTCCCTGTCTGCCACAGACGCCCTGCGGAAGGGCTGGCAGCTGATGAACGGCCACAAGTTAAGACTCTTCGTCCTTACCTTCAGCTTCCTTCCCCTGCAGATTCTTGCCATTTTTACCTGTGGCATCGGCTTTTTGTGGCTGGCCCCTTACATGAATATGACATATACCTTGTTCTATCTGGATCTAATAGAACCACAGGACATATAACTCAAATCAAAACCCCCGATATCCCTAGGGCATTTGCCCGGGAAATCGGGGGTTTTTGTAGCAATTTTATTTTCTCACATTAATCCATTTTAAATATCCATTGATAAACAGATCCAGGGAACCGTCCAGAACAGCGTCCACGTTGCCGCTCTCCACCTCGGTTCTGTGATCCTTGACCATGGTGTACGGCTGAAGCACATAGGAGCGAATCTGGTTGCCCCACGCAATATCCTTTACTTCACCGCGGATATCGGAAAGCTTCTCTACATTGGCCTCCTGTTTTAACAAAAACAGCTTGGCTTTCAGCATCTGCATGGCCTTGTCTTTATTCTGGAACTGGCTTCTCTCATTCTGGCACTGTACTACCGTACCGGTAGGAATATGGGTGATACGGATTGCCGAGGAGGTCTTGTTGATATGCTGACCGCCGGCGCCGCTGCTTCGGTACGTATCGATGCGCAGATCCTTCTCATCAATCTCCACATCCAGATCTTCCTCAATCTCCGGCATAACATCCAAAGAAACAAAAGAGGTCTGGCGCTTTCCCTGAGCGTTAAAGGGGGAAATACGCACCAGACGGTGCACGCCCTTCTCGGACTTCAGATAACCGTAGGCATTGACACCGTTCACCTGGAACGTTACGGACTTGATACCGGCCTCGTCGCCATCCAGATAGTCCAGCACCTCTACGGAAAAACCTTTTCGCTCTGCCCAACGGGTATACATACGGTATAACATGCCGCACCAGTCGCAGCTCTCTGTGCCGCCCGCGCCTGCATTCAGCTTCAGAATCGCATTGTTCTTATCATACTCTCCTGACAAAAGAGTGCCGATGCGAAGTTCTTCCAGCTCACTAATGAATTCATCCAGTTCAACACGGATCTCCGCAGCCAGTTCTTCGTCATTCTCCTCATAACCCATTTCAATGAGCGCCAGAATGTCCTCGTACTGGGTCTCAAGCTTGCGGTAGATGCCCACCGTGTCCTTCAGATTCTTCAAAAGTTTCATCTGTTTGTTGGAGCGATCCGGATCATCCCAAAAGCCCGGAGCCTCCATTTCCATCTCTAATTCTTCAATCCGCTTTGACTTGTTAGCCAGGTCAAAGTGAATCCCTCACTTCCGCTAATGGAGTTTCGTAAGTCAAAATTTCTGATTTCATCTGATCTAATTCAACCAATTAACGTCACCTTCTTTCTGTTGTGGCTGGCACTTTCTCACAAACTGTCACAGTTGGACATAGTATTCTCAAGCAGACACGCTCTCGCTCTGTGAAAAACGTAGCGGTACTAGGTCGCGTGAAATACCGCGACCAAGGACCGACGTTTTTCAAAGGTCTTTATTGAGAACACCATGTCTACCTGTGACAGTTTTGCAGAAATGATCAGTCACAAAATATATATTTTTATTATTTTCATTATTATAATTACCACTATTTACGCCCGCAGCACTGTTTGTACTTTTTACCGCTGCCGCAAGGGCAGGGATCGTTGGGGTAAACCTTGGCATTGTCGCGCTTCTTGGGAGCTTTGGCCAGGGAGTCATCCTTGTTGGTGCCTGTTACTTTGGCTACCTGCTCACGCTCAACCTTCTGTTCAATCTGGATGCGGAACAAAAGACGCACGGTCTCTTCCTTGATGTTCTGGGTCATCTCGTCAAACATCTCATAACCGCTCATCTTGTACTCTACCAGAGGATCTCTGTTACCGTAGGCCTGCAGACCGATACCCTGACGCAACTGGTCCATATCATCAATATGATCCATCCACTTGCGGTCAATGACCTTAAGCAGGATAACACGCTCGATCTCGCGGATCGCTTCCGGCTCCGGGAACTCTGCCTCTTTGCTCTCATAAAGCTTTACAGCCTCTTCCTTCAGCTGCTGCTTTAAGCTGTTCTTCTTGGGCTTCTGCACACGCTCCTCAGTTACCGGCTCCAGCGGAATGGTGGGAAGCAGAAGATCATTCAGTTCCTTGAAGTCCCATTCGCCCACCTCGGAATCGTCATTGAGGCTGATGTCCACTGCGTTCTCAGTGATATCCGTGATCATCTTGTAGATTACATCGCGCATGCTCTCACCGTCCAGCACACGGCGTCTCTCGTCATAGATAATCTCACGCTGTTCGCTCATGACACGGTCATACTCCAGCAGATTCTTACGTATACCAAAGTTGTTGTTCTCTATCTTCTTCTGGGCGGATTCGATGGCATTGGTCAGTGCCTTATGCTCGATCTCCTGTCCTTCCGGAATACCCAGTGTATTGAACACACTGATCAGTCTCTCGGAACCGAAGAGTCTCATCAGATCGTCCTGCAGAGAAATGTAGAATCTGGATTCACCGGGATCTCCCTGACGTCCGGAACGTCCTCTCAGCTGGTTGTCAATACGTCTGGACTCATGGCGTTCAGTACCGATGATCTTAAGTCCTCCGGCTGCCTTGGCCTCATCGTCCAGTTTGATATCCGTACCACGTCCTGCCATATTGGTGGCGATGGTAACTGCACCGTGTACGCCGGCATCCGCTACGATCTCTGCCTCCATCTCATGGAACTTGGCGTTCAGCACTTTGTGGGAGATACCGCGCTTGGTAAGCCTGCGGCTGATCTCTTCACTGGCTTCGATGGTAATCGTACCTACCAGTACGGGCTGCATTCTGGCATGCGCCTCTTCCACCGCAGCCACGATAGCCTGCAATTTCTCCTCTTTCGTTTTATAAACCGCATCCTGCAGGTCCTTACGGATCACGGGCATATTGGTGGGAATCTCCACAACGTCCATGCCGTAAATCTCACGGAATTCGTTCTCCTCCGTAAGGGCTGTACCGGTCATACCGCACTTTTTGGCAAACAGGTTAAAGAAATTCTGGAAAGTAATGGAAGCCAGAGTCTTGCTCTCACGCTTCACCTTTACGCGCTCCTTGGCCTCAATCGCCTGATGAAGACCGTCGGAATAGCGGCGGCCCGGCATGATACGGCCGGTAAACTCGTCTACGATCAGAACCTGATCATCCTTCACCACATAGTCCTGATCGCGGAACATCAGGTTGTGGGCGCGAAGCGCCAGTATCACATTGTGCTGGATCTCCAGGTTCTCCGGATCTGCATAGTTTTCTATATGGAAAAATCTCTCTACCTTCTCAACGCCGGCAGCTGTCAGATTGACGATCTTATCCTTCTCATTAACAACGAAATCACCGGTTTCTTCCTTCACAACACCCATGATGGCATCCATCTTGGAAAGTTCCTGCATATCCTCGCCGCGACGAAGCTGCCTTGCCAGCACATCGCACATTTCGTACAGGGCAGTGGATTTGCCGCTCTGTCCGGAGATGATCAGAGGAGTTCTGGCTTCATCGATCAGCACGGAGTCAACTTCGTCGATGATGGCGTAGCTCAGATCCCGCAGCACCAGCTGTTCCTTATAAATAGCCATATTGTCACGCAGGTAATCAAAGCCCAGTTCATTGTTGGTCACATAGGTGATATCGCAGGCATAGGCTTCTCTTCTCTCGTCAGGTGTCATACTGTTTAATACCACACCAACCTTCAGCCCCAGAAACTCATGGACCTGTCCCATCCAGTCAGCGTCACGCTTTGCCAAATAATCATTGACGGTAACCACGTGGACACCCTTACCGGTCAGCGCATTCAGATAGGCGGGAAGGGTAGACACCAGCGTCTTACCTTCACCGGTACGCATCTCTGCGATACGTCCCTGATGCAGGATAATTCCACCGATCAGCTGCACTCTGTAGTGTTCCATGTTCAACGCTCTTCTGGCCGCTTCTCTCACAACCGCAAAAGCCTCGGGCAATATATCATCCAGCGTCTCTCCGCCTGCCAGACGTTTCCTGAATTCCTCAGTTTTTCCTTTGAGTTCCTCATCCGTCAACGCAAGCATTGCCGGGCGCATTCCCTCGATCTGATCCACCAGCGGAGCAATCCGTTTCAATTCTCTTGTACTGTGTGTTCCGAAAATTTTTTCAAATGCTTTCATTTTTCCTCACAATCTGCCGTCTTTGGACAGCTTACACAAAACCTAACGTTAATTGTAACAGATTTCCGTGAGATATTCAACCTTTCCGCGATTTTTCACTCCTAAACATTTTCTAAACATTATGCAAAAAAGAAACCTCCCCTTTTTTTAAGTTTGGAAAGGTTTCTTTTTACCCTTTATCTTAATGAAATTGGATCAGGCCCACCACATTTTCCCCGGGGTCTCATAAATAAGAGTTTCTTTCAGGAAGGCGATGGCCTTTTCCAGACCTTCTCTCGGGGACATCAGACTGTCCTCATGCTCAATGCTGATGGCGCCGTCGTAGCCTACAGCCTTCAGCGTACTCATGATATTGTTCCACACATCTTTGGAATGTCCATAGCCCACTGTGCAGAATACCCAGGAGCGGTTCAGGATATCTCGGTACGGCTTCGTATCCAGTACACCGATCCTTGCCGTGTTCGCCCCGTCGATCCTGGTGTCTTTTGCGTGGAAATGATAGATGGCCCCCTTCAGCATCTTGATGGCCTCACAGGGGTCGATTCCCTGCCAGAACAGATGACTGGGATCCACATTGGCGCCGATGATCTCGCCCACCGCCTCACGCAGTTTCAACAGAGTGGAAGGGTTATATACGCAAAAACCGGGATGCATTTCAAAAGCGATCTTCTTAATACCGATCCCGGCTGCCAGCTTCGCCGTCTCTTTCCAATAAGGGATCAGCACCTGATTCCACTGCCAGTCCAGGATCTCCTGATATTCTGTGGGCCATGCGCAGGTTACCCAGTTGGGATTCTTGGAATCCTCACAGTCACCGGGACAGCCGGAAAAACCGATGATCGTATCCACATCCAGTATCACCGCCACCTTCATGGCATCCACAAATTCCTCATGAAAACGCTGTGCCTCTGCCCGGTTGGGGTGAACCGGGTTGCCGTGACATGCCACGGCAGACAGCTTCATGTTGTACTTTTTCAGCAGGGCCTTTAATTCCTCTGCTTTACCGGGATCTGCCAAGCATTCCTTCGGGTCAAGATGTGCTTTGCCCGGATATCCCCCTGCACCGATCTCAAGACTGTCCACGCCGAGACCGCTCAGATATTTCAAAGCTTCTTCCACTCCCATTTGATTCAAAACGGGAGACATTACCGATAATTCCATACTATCATCCTTTCTTGCATCTTTCCTCGAAATCAGTAATCACAATGTTCTTGTCAGCCGATTCAAAGATAGCCTCCATCAGTTTCATCACTCGCATCACTTCATCCGGCTTGATCAGCTGCTCCTCTTCACCGACAATGGCTTTGCAGACATTGCGGTAAAAATCTCTCACATCGCTCTCATGTCCGGGCAGAGGATACTCTTTGATCGTATCGTTTGCCCGGGGTGCCATTGTCTTGGTAAGACCTGCTGCCGTCACTACGGGAACGGCCTCCCTGTTCTGCCAGTCGGAGACCATCACGATCTTGCCGTCCAGAGACCAGTCGTTGATCACGGCAGAACCGTTTTCACCAAGCATATACCATCTGGGCAGACTGATAAAATTGCTGGTACCCACCTGCACATTCACCACAAGATCATCCTCAAACTTGATGGTCACGGTAAATCCGTCGTCGCAGGCTTCATTGGTCACATAGGAAAGCTCCGCGTAAACAGACACCACCGGCTTTCGGATCATCTGCATGATCTGGTCCAGAAGGTGAACGCCCCAGTCGAGAACCATCCCGCCGCCGCACTCCTTCCGGTTTCTCCAGTCGCCGGGGATTCCTCTGGAACCGTGTACTCTGGATTCTATGCGGAATACTTTTCCCAAAGTACCGTTATCGCAGAGATCCTTTATGACCAGATAATCCTCGTCCCAGCGACGGTTCTGATGCACGGTAAAGAGCACTTTATTTTCTTTTGATGCATCGATCATCTGCTGCAATTCATCGTGATCCAAAGCAACGGGCTTTTCGCAGATCACATTCTTGCCGGCCTCCATGACGCGGATGCACATCTCCTTATGTAAATGATTGGGGATGGCTACCGTCACAAGCTCCACTGCCGGATCCTCCAGGAGTTCCTCCAAAGAATCATAGGCAAAAATCCCATTCTCCCGCGCTGCTACTCTGCGGCTTTCCAGAATATCATAGATTCCCAAAAGCGTAAGCTCTTCCATTTCTCTGATCCGATCGCAATGCCAGCTTCCCATGCCGCCGTAGCCGATAAGTGCAATGCCTGTTTTCTTCACTGTTTTTACCTCCTTCCCCACAGAAGTGCTTTCCGTAAACACTTTTAACATTCGGGGATTTCAATGGCAATTTCATGGCCGGCCTTGGCAGAACGAACGATTCCGTCAATGATCGCCTGATTGTAAATAATCTGAGATGTGGGGATGGGTGCCTCTGTTCCATTCTTGACTGCATCCAGGAAAGAGCGCACTTTCTGTGCAAACAACTGATCGAATCTGCTGTCTTTTCCTTTGATGACAGGGATCTCCGTCTCAGTCTGCTGGCCGCAGATCTCTTTGTAAAGCTTCATGGGGCCGCCCACAGTGCCGTTCCAACACTCGGTGGAAGGAATCCGAAGTCCTCCCTCAGTACCCAGAATAATGGTGTCACCCGGTGTATCAATGTTCATTGCCCATGCAATACGGAAGTCCAGGATAATGCCGCCTTCCAGTCTTACGAAAGCTGCCGCGAAATCCTCTACCTCAAACTTTTCGGCATATTCCGGATGGGTAGGATAATAATCCGGGCGCACACCAAAGAAATTGGAGGTATATCCTGATACCGTAAGGGGCTTGGGATAACCGATGGCATTCAGTACCATATCCAGGGAATAGCATCCGATGTCGCCTATTGCTCCGATACCCGCCGTCTCATCCTCGATGAAACTGGTTCCGAAAGGAGTAGGGATACCTCTCGGGCGTCCGCCGCCTGTCTGAATATAATAAACCTTACCCAGTTCTCCGGACTCCACGATCTTTTTGATCATCTGCATGTTGGCATCCAGTCTGGGCTGGAACCCTACTGATACGATTTTGCCGCTTTCCTTCTCTGCTTTTCTGATAGCAACTGCCTCCTCAAGAGTCACGCACATAGGCTTCTCGAGAAGCACATTCACGCCCTTTTGCAGCGCATAGATCGTACATTCCGCATGGGTCCTGTTGTAGGTACATACACTGACAGCATCCAGATTCAGGGACTCATCGTCCAGCATTTCCCTGTGGCTTCCGTAGCATTTTGCCTCCACGCCGTAATTCTTAAGCAATGCTTCTGCTTTTCCCTCGATCAGATCCGCCACCGCTACGATCTCTACGTCCGGCTGTTTCAGATAAACCTCCAGATGTGCACTTGCAACCCAGCCGGCACCGATGATACCCACGCGCACTTTCCTGGATGCGTCTATCGCACCTGTTTCTCTCACTTCAGTAAAAGAATTCAAATCACTCTTAGTTGCCATTTTAACTCCTTTCCGGCAGGCCCCCGCCTGCAAGGTGTCTGTGAATAAGTTCTCTATTAAAATCCTGCCAGCAGTTCTGTCAGATAGTCAATGCTGAGCTTTGCACACTCCATGGGAGTATAACCCTTGCTAGGCCAATCCTGCTCCACAATCAGCCACTTAGCACCGCCTTCCAGTGAGGCTTCCACGATAGACTTGAAATCCTGCCGTCCGCCGCCCAGATGTTTCAGCTTCACTTCCCCTGCGTCATCGATCTCGTAATCTTTCAGGTGTACCGTGAAAAATCTGCCTGCATATTTTCTGAGATAAGCTGCGGGATCCTCTCCTCCCACTGCCACCCAGCAGGTGTCCAGCTGCGCCTTCAAGAGGTCGGCTTCCACCTCTTCATAGATCATGTCCAGTCCGTACCTGTCACCGACTTTTACAAATTCAAAATCGTGATTGTGATACTGCAATACCATACCGCGGCTCTTTGCGGCCTCTCCGATCTTCCTGATAAATGCCAGGATCTCCTCAAATTTTTCCTTGCCCGGCCTGTATTCTTCCGGCAGATAAGGGATGCCTACATATTTGCATCCAACAGCCTGATAGTAGTCCAGGATCTCCTCCAGCTGCGCCATGGTCTCCGCAAGGGGCAAATGCGCTGCCACGGGAACCAGCCCGACCTCCCTGCACATGTCTCTGATCTCCCCGGGAGTCTGCTCATAGAGACCTGCAAATTCCACACCGTCATAGCCCATCTCCTTAACAGCCTTCAGGGTACCGTAAAAATCCCTTTTGGCATCATTTCGGACAGAGTACAGCTGCAGTGCGACATTTTTCTTTTCCATTTCAATATCCTCCTTCCATACAGTTTGATCCGATTCCATTTCTGATAATTCCAGTCTACTATTCTTCCAATTTTCTTTCTAGTCATTTGACAGTAATTTTTGGCCATTTATTGCGGTTTATTGCGCAAAAACTGGAAATCACGGCCGAAAACTGTTATACTGTCAATATATTGCAACCATACAATGGCCAAAAATAGAGGTGCCCCATGCCATACATCGTAGAAAAAAAGGTTTCTCAGTTTTACGCTTATGCCGACTATCGCCTGCTACCGGCCCCACATATCCATACCCATCTGGAGTTGGTTTATCTGTTAAAAGGATCCAGCATGGCCACCGTAGACGGCAAAGAGTACCTGCTTGAGGCCGGAGATATTTTTCTGGCGTTCCCCCATCAGATCCACTCTTACCGGGATCTTTCCACTGTAAAGATTTATCTTCTGATCTTCTCCGTGGACCTCTTCAAGGATCTGAAGGACGTATTCCAGAACCAGATCCCCACATCCCCCGTAATCAAAGGCAAGGATATCCACACAGACGTGGCCGAACGCCTGAAGCGGACAGTCAAAAAAGCCCGGTCCTCTTCCGAGTTTGATCAGATTGCCGCCAAGGGCTATCTCCTGTCTTTATTGGGAGAGATTCTGCCGCTGATGACGCTGGCGCCCAATTCCTCCCAGCAGGACAGCATCAAAAATGTACTGTCCTACTGTTCTCAGCATTACACCGCTCCCCTGACGCTGGATACTCTGGCCAAAGAACTGCATATGAGCAAGTATTACATCTCCCGCATCTTTAAGGAGCGTGTCAACATGAGCTTCCGGGACTTCTTAAACGGGCTTCGCACGGAGCACGCCTGCAGCCTGTTGGAAAAGGGTAAGAGCATTACCGAAGTGGCCTA
>JAZNMF010000073.1:0-25859 GCA_045579545.1 Acetatifactor sp.
ATAATCTTTAAATGTTGGCATACCTTATTATATCACATAATGAGGTAGAAATCGAGAACGGCGTGGTAACCGTTCTCGATTTTTTGCAAAAAGAACGAGGGATGCCCCTCAAGTCATTTCATGACTTTTGGGACACCCTCTTTTTGTTATAGGAAAGAACATGTTATACTAAAGTGTGAAAGGCTTTCCTATAGAGCAAAAACATTCCGTGAGTATTGGGATCATGGAGTGTTTCGTATAATTTTTACTTGTTCATGGATAATTTACATATCTTTTCCTATTTCGACAAATTAAACTGTAGCATGTTTTATAATAATTTGGTATAATGTTCGTAAAGGGCAGAGTCAAATGGATCAGTGGTCCACAGAGGATGCTCGCATCCTCTGAGAACCACTGATCCATTTGACGAGCGAAGCGACCCTGATATTCTCATAACTCAGGGAAATCCCTGAGTTATGAGAATATCAGGGTTCTGCCCTTGCAAAGAAGGGCGTAAGCTCTTGGGAAAAGTATCCGCACCAAAAAGAGGCGTATCACATGAAGAAACGAATTAAGTTTAAAGGAAGAATCAAAACCTTTATCAAGTTCAGTATTTATCTTGGATTAATCCTGAGCTTTGTCAATATTGCTCTGTATCTGATAGATTACCGTGCGGGAATCATTCTCACGTGTTTTTTAATTTTTTACTTTGCAATCACACTGTCCCTGTACTTCTACAACAAGCCCGTGATCATGAACGAGCTCGTGAGCTTTGCCACGGAATATGGCCAGATTCAGCGCAAGCTTTTGAGGGAACTGGATCTGCCTTATGCGCTGTTAGATGATGCCGGCAAGGTGGTCTGGACTAACGTTGCGTTTGAACATATCATTCATCAGTCCAAAGGATATAATAAGTCCATAACCAGTATTTTTCCAACAATCACCAGGGACAGGCTTCCGGACGATTCCGGTCTGGATGAAGCGCAGTATGAGATCACTCATGAGGGTAGTGAATACGTAGCCAAGTTTAAAAAGATTCCCTTGCAGGAAATGGCTGAGAATAGCAGCATGATCGATGCTTCTGATTATGACGGTTTCCTAATTGCTGTATATCTTTTTGATGAGACCGCTCTGCATCTTGCATTACAGGAAGTGGACGATCAGAGTCTTTCGGTAGGTATGATCTATTTGGACAACTACGAAGAAGCATTGAGCAGCGTGGAAGAGGTGCGCAGGTCTCTTTTGATTGCGCTGATCGATCGAAAGGTTAATAAATACATATCGGCTCAGGATGGTATTTGTAAAAAGCTGGAGAAGGACAAGTATCTGATCATTTTGCGGAAGAAAGCTCTGTCTCAGTTGCAGGAGACGCGGTTTGACCTGCTGGAAGAAGTTAAGACAGTCAATATCGGCAATGAGATGGCGGTGACCATCAGTATCGGAATCGGTCTGGACGGATTAACTTATGCACAGAATTATGAGTTTGCCCGCAATGCCATTGATCTTGCGCTGGGACGCGGCGGAGATCAGGCAGTGGTCAAGACACCGGACAGTGTGACATATTATGGCGGCAAAAGCCAGCAGGTGGAGAAGAATACCCGCGTGAAAGCAAGGGTAAAGGCCCATGCGCTGCGTGAGATCATTACCTCCAAGGACCGCGTGATCGTTATGGGGCACCGGATGCCGGATGTAGACAGCTTTGGCGCAGCCGTAGGTATCTACAGGATTGCACAGGCGCTGGGACGTAAGGCTCATATTGTACTCAATGATGTAACAACTTCCATTCAACCCATGGTTGATTTGTTCCGCAACAATCCGGAGTATGAAACCGATATGATTCTTAACAGTCAGCAGGCCCTTGAGGCTGCAGGCAGCAATGCCGTTTTGGTGGTGGTGGATGTCAACAAGCCTACCATTACGGAGTGCCCGGATCTTTTACGATTCTGTAAGTCCATCGTTGTGCTGGATCATCACAGACAGGGAACGGAGACCATTGAAAATGCCACGCTGTCCTACGTGGAGCCCTATGCGTCTTCAACTTGTGAGATGGTTTCTGAGATTTTACAGTATACTTATGATAATATCAAGATGCGTACGGAAGAGGCGGACTGTATGTATTCCGGTATCATGATCGATACCAACAATTTTGTGAGTAAGACCGGTGTCCGGACCTTTGAGGCGGCAGCTTTCCTGCGCCGTAACGGAGCTGATGTTACCAGAGTGCGCAAGCTGTTCCGTGAGGATGCACAGGAGTACAAGGCAAGAGCGGATGCCGTCAGCCAGGCGGAGATTTACAGACAGTGCTTTGCCATTTCGGTGTGCACGGCAGATGATCTGCCAAGTCCTACCGTGATCGGAGCTCAGGCAGCCAATGAGCTTTTGAACATAAAAGGTATTAAGGCCAGTTTTGTTCTGACTGATTTCCAGGGTAAGATTTATGTGAGTGCGCGGTCTATCGATGAAGTGAATGTACAGATCATCATGGAACGCATGGGCGGCGGAGGCCATATGAACATCGCGGCGTGCCAGATGGAAGGCACAGGTCTTGCAGAGGCTATCGGTGTGCTGAAGGGTACCATCGATCATATGCTGGAGAATGGTGAAATTTAATGACGAAAGGAAATTGACATGAAGATAATTTTGTTGCAGGATGAGAAAAAATTAGGTAAAAAGGGCGATATCATCGAGGCCAGTGAAGGCTATGCCAGAAACTATATTTTACCCAAAAAGATTGGTGTGGAAGCGAACGCCAAGAATATGAATGATTTGAGACTGCAGAAAGCGAATGAAGAAAAGAAAGCGCAGGAGCAATTAAATGAAGCGCAGACCCTTGCACAGGTGCTTTCCCAGAAAATGGTAGAAGTAAAGATCAAGGCAGGCGAAGGCGGAAGAACTTTCGGTTCCGTATCCTCCAAAGAAATTGCAGCTGCATACAAAGAGCAGCACAATATTGAGATTGACAAGAAAAAGATCGTGCTTCCGGACAGTTTGAAGAGTTTTGGCTCCTATGAAGTGGCTGTCAAGCTGCATCCCAAGGTGACTGCAAAGCTTTTGGTGAAGGTGACGGAAGCCTGATGCTTTCGTGACAGACTTTTGCAGAAAGGTAAGACGGGTACACATTGAATGGATGAAGCGGTTTTGAAAAGAGTACTCCCGCACAGCCTGGAGGCGGAACAATCGGTTATCGGTTCCATGCTTATGGATCGTGAAGCGATCGTGGTTGCATCCGAAATTATTTGCGGGGATGATTTTTATAATAAACAATATGGTGTACTGTTCGAGAGTATGGTCGAGCTTAACGACCAGGGAAGTCCGGTGGATCTTGTGACGCTCCAGAACCGGTTGAAAGAGAAGGATGTGCCGCCGGAAGTAAGCAGTCTGGAGTTTGTGGGAGATTTAATACGTGCAGTCCCGACCTCAGCCAATATCAAGTACTATGCCAATATTGTGGCGGAGAAATCAACTCTCCGTAAGTTGATCAGACTGAATGAAGAGATAGCCAACACCTGCTATGCGGGTAAGGAAAGCATGGAATATATACTGGAAGATACGGAGAAGAGAATTTTTCAGCTTGTGCAGAAGCGTAATACAGGAGATTTTGTTCCCATCCGTCAGGTAGTTATGAATGCAATGGACAAGATCGAAGCGGCAGCCCGTAACAGAGGTGCCGTAACAGGAATTGCTACGGGATTTTCTGATTTGGATTATAAAACTGCAGGAATGCAACCCTCTGATCTTGTGCTGATAGCGGCAAGACCCTCCATGGGAAAAACTGCATTTGTCCTGAATATTGCGCAGCATGTGGCTTTTAAGCAGGGTAAGTCCGTGGCTATCTTCAGCCTGGAAATGAGCAAGGAACAGCTGGTGAACCGTATGTTTTCACTGGAATCCAAAGTGGATGCCCAACATCTGAGAACCGGCCAGCTGAACGATCAGGAGTGGGAAAAATTGATTGAAAGTGCCGGTGTCATTGGTCGATCTAAGCTGATTATTGATGACACGCCGGGCATCAGCATTTCAGAACTCAGGAGCAAGTGTCGCAAATATAAATTGGAACATGATCTTTCCATGGTCATCATTGACTATCTGCAGCTTATGACAGGAAGCGGAAGGACTGATTCCAGACAGCAGGAAATTTCGGATATTTCCCGATCCCTGAAAGCTTTGGCGAGGGAACTGAATGTGCCGGTGCTCGCATTGTCTCAGTTGAGCCGTGCGGTGGAACAGCGTCCTGACCACAGACCTATGTTGTCTGATCTGCGTGAATCAGGTGCCATCGAGCAGGATGCCGACGTGGTAATGTTTATTTACAGAGACGACTATTATAATCGCGATACAGAAAAGAAGGATGTGGCGGAGATTATTATTGCAAAGCAAAGAAACGGCCCGATCGGGACTGTTGAACTGGCTTGGCTTCCCATGTACACTAAGTTTGCCAACCTTCAGAAATAAGACATCACAAAAGAGAACAACCCGGGAGGGATGTTCTCTTTTTGCATGATAGGAAAAGTAATAAGCGTAAGAAAGGGGAAAAAATGGAACGCTATTTGATGATTTCGGATGCTGCAAAAGAGGTTCAGGTGGAGAGTCACGTGCTTCGCTACTGGGAGGAGGAACTGCACCTTCCCATCAGGCGAAATGAGCTGGGCCACAGGTACTATACAGAAGGGGATGTGGAGCTTTTCAAACAGATCAAAAATATGAAAGAAGGTGGACTGCAGTTGAAGGCGATCAAGATGATTTTGAAGGATGGAAAAATTGATGTAATGGGGCAGGAAAGTGGGACAAGCTTGGAAGAAACCGGCGTCCGGTTGCCTATGACGGACAACCGGGAGGAAAAGGCCAGGCGCCTTCAGTGGCTTTTGCAGCAGTTGATAAGAGATACCCTGCAGGAGAATAATAGGGAACTTTGTCGTGAAATCAAAGAGAGTGTGGTGAAGGAACTGGATTATCAGTTTCGTGCGCAGGAAGAAAGAGTGGAGGAGCGGGAACGGATCAGGGAAGAGCGGGAAGAAGCTCATTATCAGAAGCTTGATACCTTACTCAGAAAAAAGGTGAAAAAGGAAAAAGAGGTCTCACTGTCCGGCAGAGAAGAGAAAATTTTGGAACAGGAAAAACCGGAAAAGGAAAAAAGTAAGAAAAAATTTGGGATCTTTCAGAGATAGCTTTCCTATAAAGCGAAAGAGGGCTGCGGAAAATGATGAAACATTTTCTGCAGCCCTCTGTAATTTTAGTGATACAATTATGCCTGCTCGATAGCACCTACAGGGCACTGACCTGCGCAAGAACCGCAGTCGATGCACTTGTCTGCGTCGATCTCGAATTTGCCATCGCCCATGCTGATAGCGCCAACAGGACACTGTGCTTCACAAGCACCACAAGCTACACATGTGTCGTTGATTACGAATGCCATAATATGAATCCTCCTTAATTTTCAAATGATTGATACAAAATTATCAATTCTTTATTCTATTGTAATATAAATACAAACCGAATACAAGTGTTTCCCGAGATTTTTTTAAGAATTTTTCAACTCGGCACGTCTCTTTTTGATGCCGTCAACGATGGCCTGCTTCTTCTCAAGCAAGATAGTCTTGTCCATGGCAGGGACGCCCTTCAAGGGATAGGGGATTCCCAGCTTCTGATATTTGGTCTCGCCCATAGTGTGATAGGGAAGCACGTCCAGAGCCTTCAGGTTACTGAATTGACCAATAAAGTATCCAAGATCGTACAAGTACTTATCATCATCTGTGATGCCCGGCACCACTACATGGCGGATCCACATAGGCACCTGCTTTTCATTGAGATACTCTGCAAACTGCAGGATACGGTGATTGGGCTGGGAGGTAAGGCTTTTGTGCTTTTCGGGATCAATATGCTTGATATCCAGCATAACAAGATCGGTCAGTTCCATCAAGTGATCCAGCTTGGCCAGTTGAACTGCACTGTCAGGATTAAAAGCAATTCCGGAGGTGTCTATGCAGGTATGGATGTTTTTCTCCTTGGCCAAAGTGAACAGTTCAATGAGAAAATCAGGCTGCATTAGAGGTTCGCCGCCGGTCACAGTGATACCGCCACCGTTATAGAAACTAATATTCCGCTCATACTGCTCGATGATATAGGCCGGCTCCATTAAGGTACCTGCGTTCATCTCCCAGGTGTCCGGATTGTGACAGTAGGCGCATCGCATAGGACATCCCTGGACAAAGACGACAAAGCGTGTGCCGGGACCGTCAACGGTGCCAAAGCTTTCAAGAGAATGAATTCTTCCCTGCATATATACTCCTTTCTTATACAATAAGAAATTCCTTCGGATTTCTTACTGTATGAAAACACTTCGCGAGAATGCGCACTGCGACGAAAGGCAATCTATGATTGCCGGTAGTTGTCTGCTTTGCAGACCCGCCACAGGCGGAGAATTTCGCGAAGCAAAATTCTTTTTTAAAAAACACCCGGGAAGTTATGCTTCCCGGGTGTTGATCAGCCGAACTGTTTTATCTTAGATAGCCTCGTGGAAAGTACGGGAAATAACGTCAGCCTGCTGTTCCGGTGTTAACTTGATAAAGTTTACAGCGTATCCGGATACACGGATTGTCAGCTGAGGATAGTTCTCGGGATGCTTCTGAGCGTCTAATAACATTTCTCTGTTCAAAACGTTAACGTTAAGATGATGACCACCTTTTACGCTATAACCGTCTAATAAATTTACAAGGTTATCAACCTGTGCTGCATTTACTGCCATGATAGTATTCCTCCTGTATTATTCGGATAATGCCGGGAAAGCCCGCCGGGCTTTCCCGATGTTGTCAGTATTACTTATAATCATCTAATCCTTCGTGAAGAGTGGGTACACTGCAGGCTAACGGTGTTCTGGAACAGTCCGTGCAGCCCATTGTCTGAACGCTTTTAGATTGCTTCTCTGTCTCTTCGCAGTTCACATTCATGTGTCCCACGCCGTTTGCCATGCCACTGTCCAGCAGTTTCACGAGATCGTCAATCGTCATTTTATCATCCATTGTGTATTCCCTCCTTCCGGGTTGGTTAAAATGGTTGCTTAAAAGCGGATGATTAGTTGTTCAAATCTAATTCGATGTCCAAGCGACATCGAGCCGGGTTACTTAGTTGTTCAAATCTAATTCGATGTCGCCGGCGAAGATCTGATCTTCCTTACCAAGTGCACCGGGGATGATGGTGAAGGTATTGGAGATACCGTCCTGTGCATCATTGAAGGGCAGCTTAGCTACGGAAGACAGGGATGCTACAGCACCGTGGGTATCGCGGCCGTGCATGGGGTTAGCACCGGGTGCGAAAGGCTGTCCTTTCTTACGTCCATCAGGAGTATTACCGGTAGCCTTACCGTAGGTTACGTTGGAGGTAATGGTCAGGATGGAGGTGGTAGGAACACCGTTTCTGTAGGTGTGATGTCTTCTGATTGCGGTCATGAACTTGTGAACGATATCCTGTGCGATGGAGTCAACACGATCATCATCGTTACCGTATTTAGGGAAGTCACCGGTGGTCTTGAAGTCAACGATAACGCCGTCTTCGTCACGGATCACTTCAACCTTAGCATATTTGATAGCGGACAGGGAGTCAGCTACGATGGACAGACCTGCAACACCTGTTGCGAAGTAACGCTTAACGTCTCTGTCATGAAGAGCCATCTCTGCTCTCTCGTAGCAGTACTTGTCATGCATGTAGTGGATGATGTTCAGGGTGTTAACGTAAACGTCTGCCTGCCACTCGATCATGTCAACGAACTTATCCATTACGTCATCAAAATCAAGAACATCGCCTTCAACAGGACGATACTTAGGACCAACCTGCTTCTTGGTAACTTCGTCCACACCACCGTTCAGAGCGTACAGCAGACACTTAGCCAGGTTAGCACGGGCACCGAAGAACTGCATTTCCTTACCGATAACCATGGAAGATACGCAACAAGCGATACCGTAGTCATCGCCGTGGTCATGTCTCATCAGCTCGTCGTTCTCATACTGGATGGAAGAGGTCTGGATGGACATCTTAGCACAGTATCTCTTCCAAGCCTCGGGAAGTCTGGGAGACCACAGAACAGTCAGGTTGGGCTCGGGAGAAGGTCCTAAGTTGGTCAGGGTGTGCAGATAACGGAAGCTCATCTTGGTAACCAGAGGACGTCCGTCAACACCAACACCTGCAAGGGACTCGGTTACCCATACAGGGTCACCAGCGAAGATCTGGTTGTATTCAGGGGTACGAGCGAATTTGATCAGACGCAGCTTCATGATGAAGTGGTCAACAAATTCCTGGATCTGCTCTTCGGTAAAGGTACCGTTTGCAAGGTCTCTCTCAGCATAAATGTCAAGGAAGGTGGAAGTACGTCCAAGGGACATAGCAGCACCGTTCTGCTCCTTAACTGCACACAGATATCCGAAGTATACTGCCTGGATAGCTTCCTGTACGTTCTCAGCAGGTCTGGAAATATCACAGCCGTAAGAAGCAGCCATTTCTTTCATCATCTTCAGAGCAACGATCTGCTCGGAAATCTCTTCACGAAGACGGATAACATCATCAGTCATAACACGGCCGGTGGAATCCTTCTGAGCCAGTTTGTCTTCGATCAGTCTGTCAATACCGTACAGAGCAACACGTCTGTAGTCGCCGATGATACGTCCGCGTCCGTAAGCATCAGGAAGACCTCTGATGATGTGGGAAGAACGGCAAGCTCTCATCTCAGCATTGTAAGCATCGAAACAACCTGCATTGTGAGTCTTTCTGTGAGTGGAGAAGAATTCGCTGATCTCGGGATCAACTTCGTAACCGTTGTCGGAGCAAGCCTTCTCTGCCATACGGATACCGCCGTAAGGCTGTAAGGAACGCTTGAAGGGCTTGTCAGTCTGGAAACCAACGATGGTCTCTTTGCTCTTATCTAAGTAGCCGGGAGCGTGAGAGGTAATGGTGGAAACAACCTTGGTGTCCATATCAAGAACGCCGCCTGCTTCTCTCTCCTGCTTCTGCAGCTCAAGTACCTGTGCCCATAAGTCTTTGGTGTTCTGTGTAGCGTCGGCAAGGAAGGACTCGTCACCGTCATAGGGATGATAGTTCTTCTGGATAAAGTCGCGAACATTCACTTCTTTGTCCCATTTGCCACGTACAAAATCTGATTCAATTGGTCTCATTTTGAAATAGCCTCCTGTAAATTTTGTAATATTGAAAAAAGTTTTTAGTTACTTCAAGTACCTGCCTTTATTATATGAAAAACAAGTTTGCCAGTCAAGGCGGGGAGTGTACTTTTTTAAGTACAGAGAGGCGAAAAAATGTATCTTTTTCAGTACATGCAAAAAATGTAAATTGGCGGAGAATAGCTTGCAAGATCGTGGGAAAAGTATTATACTGAGGATGCATGAAATTATGCGTCAAGAGGAAAAGAAAGGAGAATACCTCATGAGTAAAGTTACCAAAGACATGACCATCGGCGAAATCTTAAGAACCAATCCTGCAGTGGCACCTGTTCTGCTGGAGGCAGGCATGCATTGCCTGGGATGCCCTTCTGCACAGGCAGAGACCCTGGAGGAGGCAGCTATGGTTCACGGTATCGATATTGATGCATTAATGGCAGCTGTCGAGGCGGTATAAGAGATGATAGAAACGCCCCGGATCAGGCAGGTACGCGACCTGTGGTCCGGGGCTGTTTTTGTGTCTTGTGTTATTTGTGAAAAGATCATTGACCGGAAGAACGGTCCGACAGAGCACGAAGTGCGTTTTTTTGCACCAGCGCGGTGAAGTGTTCTTCCAGAAAAGGCCGGCCGGTGTCCGGTTGCTTGCCGAGCTGTCCGTATTCGGACAGTACATTGCAAGTCTTGTTGAAATCTTCGGGTGACATGGTACCCTGAGAAAGAACAAGAAGATATTGACCGGTGTGTTCCTCCTTATACAGAGAACTCTCACCGCAGTAGTGTGAGCCGGCAACCTGTGCTGCGGATATAACGGCCTGAATGGAATCCATCCGGAAGATCCGTCCCGTCTGCGGAGCGACGGAGGATTTCTCCTCTTTCAGAGGCTTCCTGGTGTTGTCTGTCGGAGATTTGCGGTTCTCCTGAAGTTTGCGGAACAGGTCGAGTACCTCATCGGAGGATTCCGGCTGTCCGCCGTTGTCCGCGTCATACTCCTCGTCGGAATCATCGTCCGCAGGAGTAAATCTGGAAAATCTGGTGTCCAGTTCCTCCGGGTCTTCCACCTTGGTAATAATGAGAACAATGCATTCCCCGTTCAGAGGAATGGCTTCTATCATCAGAGGAATATCTTCCGCTTCAAAGCCAAATTCATAGTTGGCCTGCTGCATCATATCGCGAAACAGGCTCTTGGCCTTCTCGGTACCATAGGCGAGTTCGCTGATCTTAAGCTGACGGCTTACAAGGTCTTCTTTTGTAAGCGTGCAGCGTATCTGATTATCGTTGACTTTTTCTATTTTCATACGCAACCTTTCCTTTCTGCAGCCCCCTACGGCTGCAAAGTGGTATGCATTGGTCATGCTTTGATCATTGGATAAAAGTATATTATACTTTCGGGGGTTTTAAGTCAAGAGAACTTGTGCACTTTAAAAATTTTTAATATTTTTGCGGCTTGCAAAAGCCATATTGCTGCGTTATAATGCAAGCAGAGATGCTTCCGGTAAACGGCGCCGGGAGGAGGTTTGCTGTGAACGCCTGGCTGACAGGTAGGTATATCGCGGGAACGGGTGGTTCTGTCTGATCCTTATAATTTCTCCTGTTTTATTATATGTCAATCTTTGAATTTCTGACATGGAGAGATAAGGATGTCTTACAAGCGTACGTGCTTGTGTCGATACTTTATTCCACACTTTTTTATTCTTACAGTTATAATTCTATTTTAAACATCATGGAAAGTATTTTAATTTTTGCGCAGCCGCGGCATCTCGGGATTGTGATCTCTGAAACGGTATGGCATTATCATGTGTTGAGGCTTGGGATTTAATATATTCACGGGTACTTTTGGCCTGAAGTCGCAACCGGAAACTTTTGCAGGGTGCCTCTCTGATATGTACATGCAAAAAATAAAGCTTGTACATGTAAAATATAAAATTTGGTAATGACGATATCCGCAGAGTCTGTTATAATTAGAACGATCCGTTTTGCAGGCAGGCGTTTCATGCGCCTGCCGTGATATACCGGGAGTGATGATGTGTAAGCATCGCAGATTAACAAGAGAAAAGGACAGAAAAGATAATGAAAAAGTGGATCCCTGTATTGATCGCAGTGGTTTTGATCCTTTTGATCGGAGCAGGTACTGTGGGCAGCATTTTGATAGAAAAGTATTCTTATTCCGAGGAGAGAGCAGATCTTTGTGAATATTTCGGTGTGAGCGGAGACGAGCTTGCCATTATCCTGCAGGACGAGGTGTTGGAGGAGAAGGCACTTTTGCGTGACGGCAGGTGCTATTTTGACCTAAAAACGGTTCATCGCTATTTCAATGAGGGATTCTATGTGGATAATTCAGAAGGGCTTATGCTCTATACCACTGCAGTAGAGATTATAAGCGTCCCTCTTGGCGGGACTGGGATGAACGTGCAGTCCTCTGTGAATGAAGAGGCACAGACTGAGGAGCTTTCTTATGTTGCGGCATTTGAAGAGAAGGGTACTGTCTATGTGGCAGCAGATTATATCAGGAAATTTACCAATTGCTCCGTGGAGGTTTTTGAACACCGGGTTCAGGTATACACGCAGTGGGGGACCAGAGAAACGGATACCGTGAAGAAGGATACCCGGGTGCGTGTAAAGGGCGGTATCAAGAGTCCTGTTCTCTGCGACCTGACAGCGGGAGATACTGTGGAAGTACTTGAGAAGATGGAGAGATGGTGTAAGGTTAAGACGGCGGATTCCATTATGGGATACGTGGAGAAGAAGATGCTGACCTTTGCTTCGGCGGATGAGACCGACACGATGCAGGAAGTGCCGGTGAATGATTATGCGGAACCGGAATACACTTCTGCATTAATGGAAGAGACTGTGTGTCTGGGATGGCATTCCATCGGCGGAGTGGGAGGTAACAGTACGCTGGAGACTGTGGTGGCAGGAACGAACGGTATGAATGTGATCGCTCCTACATGGTTCAGCCTGAATGATGAAGAAGGGAATTTCAGGAGTTTCGGAGAATTGTCTTATGTAAATCGCGCCCATGCTTTGGGACTCCAGGTCTGGGGCGTTTGGGATGATTTTAACTATAATAACGATACAGATTCCGATGTCAGTGTGGGTGCAGTGCTGTCGAAGACTTCAACCAGGCAAAGGCTGGTAGGAAATATTGTGGACACTGCGGTGTCTCTTTCGCTGGACGGTGTGAACCTTGATTTTGAAAAGATCACGGAGGAAGCCGGACCCCATTATATTCAGTTTTTGCGGGAGCTTTCGGTGGAGTGCAGAAGAACGGGACTGGTTTTGTCTATAGATAATTATGTGCCTTATGATTTCAGGGATTATTACCGTCTGGATATTCAGGGGAAAATTGCGGACTATGTGATCATCATGGGATATGACGAGCACTGGCACGGAAGCGAGGATCCCGGCAGCGTGGCGAGCATCGGATATGTGAGCAACGGTATTGAAAAGGCTTTGGAAGATGTGCCGGCAGAGAAGCTGGTAAATGCCCTTCCTTTCTATACGATTCTCTGGAAAAAGCAAGGGACAAAGGTGACTGACAGTTATCTGACATTGAATAATACCGCAGATTTTCTGAACAGAATGGGAATCACACCACAGTGGGATGATGAAACCTGCCAGTACTATGCCGAGTGGACCGGAGGCGACACCACTTATATGTTGTGGGTGGAAGAGGAATCTTCCATTGCTGCCAAACTGAATGTCATGTCCGGCCGGGGACTGGGCGGTGTGGCTGTATGGAGATTGGGTTACGGTACCGAAAGCGTTTGGAATCTGATTCACGGATATGTGAACCGGTAGGCGGGCAGCGTTAATTTTTGAAGAAAACCTCTCATATATTGTATAAATCCTTTTAAAGAGGCCGGAAAGGTATTCCGGGTAATAAATATGAGTGGATTTCAGGAAAAATTGTTGTCCCTGATTATGGGATGCTTGATAGCGGTGTCCGTTCTGACAATTTCGGGAGAGGTTAAAGAACGGTCCGTATCGGGACCGGCGCTTACGAAAGAGGGAAAACCGTGTGTTGTTATAGATGCAGGCCACGGCGGAAGCGATCCCGGGAAAGTGGGGATCAACGGTGTTTTGGAGAAGGATCTGAATCTGAGCATAGCGCTTACGGTGAAGCAGTTCCTTGAGGCAAATGATGTGGAGGTGGTGCTGACCAGACAGACGGATGAGGGTTTGTATGACGAGAATGCCTCCAACAAAAAAGTGCAGGACATGAAGAGGCGGGTCAGTATGATAGAAGAGGCCGCGCCGCTTGTGACGGTGAGTATTCATCAGAACAGTTATCCGGAAGAATATGTGCACGGTGCTCAGGTTTTTTATTATGACACAAGTGTGGAGGGGAAAGAATTGGCCGGGATCCTTCAGCAGCGTCTGATTGAGGATGTGGATCCGTCAAACAAAAGGCAGATCAAGGCCAATGACAGCTACTACCTGCTGAAGAAAACGGCCACCCCCATTGTGATCGTGGAGTGCGGTTTTTTATCCAATCGGGAAGAGGCAGATAAACTCTGTGATCCGTTGTATCAGGAAAGAATAGCATGGTCCCTTCATCTAGGAATCCTTCAATATCTGAACGGAAAAGAAAGTTGATGCTTTTACCTTGCATTTGTGATATACTTAATCGGAAAGATGAAACAAAGTGGAACTTGAGAGAGACATACATTTCATGAGAACAAAAATAGTAACCATAGAAGAAGAGAATATTCGGGAGGAACTTCTTATAGAGGCAGGCGAGATTCTTCGGCAGGGCGGACTGGTGGCGTTTCCTACGGAGACAGTTTACGGTTTGGGCGGCAATGCGCTTGACAGGGAATCTGCCCGTAAGATTTATGCTGCCAAGGGGAGACCGTCTGACAATCCGCTGATCGTTCATATCAGCAGGTGGGAGGATATCTACCCTATCGTGGCGAGCGTTCCCGAGGAAGCGGAAAGGATTGCCCGGGCGTTCTGGCCGGGGCCTTTGACCATGATACTTCCCAAATCCCCTAAGGTGCCTTATGAGACAACGGGCGGCCTTGATACAGTGGCAGTCAGAATGCCGTCCAATAGGGTGGCGCAGAAGTTGATCTCTTATGCCGGAGGCTATGTGGCGGCACCCAGTGCCAATCTTTCCGGAAAGCCCAGTCCTACTCAGGCCAAATATGTTGCGGAGGACATGGACGGAAGGATTGACATGATCATTGATGGAGGTGAAGTGGGGATCGGTCTGGAATCCACCATCATCGATCTGACCGTGTCACCGCCGCAGATCCTGCGACCGGGATTTGTAACGCAGGACATGCTTTCCCGGATTTTGGGACAGGTAGAGACTGATGTGACTGTGCTCCGCGGGGACAGCGGACAGGCTCCGAAAGCGCCGGGGATGAAATATCGCCACTACGCGCCCATGGGTGATCTGACTATTGTGACGGGTCCCGAGGATAGAGTTGTGGAATATATCAACCGTGAGGCCGGGAAAGCGGAACTTGCAGGAGAGAGGACCGGTGTGATCGGTACAGAGGAAGTGCTGGCCCGTTATCGGGCTCACGTGGTAAAGAGCGTGGGAAGCCGCAATGATGAACTGAGCATCGGAAAGCATCTTTATACGATCCTGAGAGAATTCGACGATGAAAAGGTGACCAGAATCTACTCGGAAGCCTTTGAGACACAAGGGTTCGGACAGGCTATCATGAACCGTCTGTTGAAAGCGGCCGGGCATAAGGTGATTGATCTGTCATAAGCTTGTGCGAAATTCGTTAATATGGTATGATAGGCTTAATGCAAGTTGTATGTAATTATATAGAGACGGAGGAAGAAGTAATGATTGCGATCGGATGTGATCACGGAGGTTTTGGATTGAAGGAGAAAGTAAAGCTTCATCTCGAGAAGCAGGGGATTGCCTGCAAGGATATGGGCTGCTACAGCACAGATTCCTGCGATTATCCTATTTTCGGAAAGGCTGTGGCCAAGGCTGTAGCTTCCGGTGAATGCGAGAAGGGGATTGTCATCTGTACTACCGGTATCGGCATCAGCATCTGCGCCAACAAGGTACCTGGTATCCGCTGCGCACTGTGCAGTGATACTCTGTCTGCGAAGATGACGAGATTACACAATGACGCGAATGTGCTGGCTATGGGTGCAGGTATTGTAGGAGAGAATCTGGCACTTGCCATCGCAGATACGTTTCTTAGTACGGATTTTTCCGGAGAGGAAAGACATCAGAGAAGAATTGACCTGATTGAACAGTAGTGGAATGTAATGGCAGAGAGCGCTCTGCGTGAGGACAAAGGAGGACAAAAAATGGCAAAAACAGTAGTAATGGATCATCCCCTGATTCAGCATAAGATCGGGTTGATCCGAAAGAAAGAAACAGGAACCAAGGACTTCAGACAGGCTATCGGCGAGATCGCTATGCTGATCTGTTATGAGGCGACCAGAGACCTGAAATTGGAAGATGTTGAGATTGAGACTCCAATCTGTAAAACCATTGCAAAAGAACTGCGTGGTAAGAAGATGGCCATCGTGCCCATTTTGAGAGCCGGTCTCGGTATGGTTGACGGAGTTCTGCAGCTGATTCCTGCTGCTAAAGTGGGGCATATCGGTCTGTATCGCGATCCTGAGACGTTGAATCCTGTAGAATATTACTGTAAGCTTCCGGCAGACTGTGCAGAGCGTGAGGTGTTTGTGGTGGATCCCATGCTGGCTACGGGCGGGTCTTCTGTTGCAGCCATCCAGATGCTGAAAGATAAAGGCTGTAAGAATATTCACTTCATGTGCATTATCGCGGCACCTGAAGGTGTGGCTAAGATGCAGGAGTGCCATCCTGACGTTGATATGTATATCGGCGCGCTGGATGAAAAACTGAATGATCATGGTTATATCGTGCCCGGACTGGGAGATGCAGGAGACCGAATCTTCGGAACAAAATAGGAGCTGAGTATGGGCGGGAAGAGAGAAGATTATATCAGTTGGGACGAATACTTTATGGGAGTTGCCGCACTTGCCGGCATGCGCTCCAAAGATCCCAACACCCAGGTGGGAGCCTGTATTGTCAGTGATGACAACAAGATCCTGTCCATGGGGTACAACGGATTCCCCAGAGGTTGCTCGGACGAGGAGTTCCCCTGGGAAAGGGAAGGTGAAATGCTTGATACCAAGTATCCGTTTGTAACCCACAGTGAGCTGAATGCGATCCTGAATTACAGAGGCGGTTCCCTGGAAGGGACTAAGCTTTATGTGTCACTTTTTCCCTGTAATGAATGTGCCAAGGCTATCATTCAGGCGGGGATCAAGACAGTGGTATACAAGAGCGACAAATATAAAGGTACTCCCGGGAATATAGCATCTAAGAGGATGTTTGATGCCGCGGGAGTCAGATATGTGAAGTACAATCGTTCCGGCAGGAATATTATGCTGGAGGTATAGGCGCCGGATTCCGGGAGTTTTGGTTGAGGTGCAGAAAGGCAGAGAAAGAAGTAGCGTGAGAAACAGGAAAACGGTGTGGGGAAGGATAACAGCCATGTTATTACTGGTGTCTATGGCAGCAGGTTCCTTTCCCGTGTCTTCTTTTGCCACTACAACCCAACAGAAAATTGATAAAACCGAACAGGAAAAAGATGCGCTGGAAGGCAAGCTGGATGATAAGCAGGATGAACTGGATGGTCTGAAAGGGGAGCAGAATACCCTGAAAGGTCAGCTGGCCGCGCTGAACAGTGAACTGACCCGGGTCAGCGATAACCTTGCCGATCTGGAACAGAAAATCGCTGACAAGGAACAGGAGATTGCGGACACGCAGGCTGCGCTTGATTCGGCACGACAGACAGAAGCCGACCAGTATGCCAGCATGAAGACCAGAATAAGGTATATGTATGAAAATGGCGGGAAGTCTTATCTTGAGGCTTTATTTTCGGCGTCCAGCATTGCCAGGTTTTTAAATGCCGCCGATTATTTTGAACGCATTGCGGAGTACGACCGAATCATGCTGGATTCTTATAAGGCCAATCGTCGGTTTATTGAATCGGAAGAGGAACGTCTGCAGCGTGAAAATGTGGAACTGAACAGTTTGAAACGGATGGCAGAAGCTGAACGCGGCCGTGTGTCAGACTTGATCAGCAAGACGTCCCAGTCCATCTCTCAGTATGCGGATGAGATCGCGCAGGCAGAGGAAGAGGCCAAAGCGTATGAGGCTGAGATCAAGAAGAAAGAAGCGGATCTGAAGACGCTAAGAAAGAAGCTGGCAGAAGAAATTGCTCTTTCTCAGGCGGCCGCAAACGGAAAGTGGCGTGATATTTCCGAAGTGACCTTCGCGGAGGGAGACCGGAAGCTTCTTGCCAATCTGATTTATTGTGAGGCCGGAGGAGAACCCTACGAGGGGCAGGTGGCGGTCGGAGCGGTAGTAATGAACCGTGTGCTCAGTCATCAATTCCCCGATACTGTGGTAGGTGTTATCTATCAGAAACGTCAGTTCTCACCGGTTGCCAGCGGCAGATTGGAGTTGGCGCTCACTCTGGATAAAGCTACGGCCAGCTGCTATCGGGCGGCGGACGAAGCTATGAGTGGCATCACCAACGTGGGCAATTGTATCTTTTTCAGGACCCCCATTCCGGGACTGACAGGAATTGCCATAGGCGGACACATATTTTATTGATTTTGCTGATTGATCCAGAGGGATTGGTATTTGCCGGTTCCTCTGTTGCTGTTTAAAGGTTTGTTAAAAAGAGTTTTTTCAATTTGTTTAGAGAAAATTTACATTGACAAACGCGGATATCTATAGACAATTTGATGTGTATCAGATATAATTTTTGCATGAGTACAAAGAAAGTAAAAAGATTTTGAGGCCGGAAGGGGTTTTAGATTGAAGAAGGATAAGCCTTATGACAAAACTGTCTACCAGTCGTTGACGATGATCCTGCAGTTTGGGATCAATATGGTAGTCCCCATTGCCATGATGACTGCGCTGGGGATATGGCTGGACCGGAAACTGGAAACGGGATATCTGACCGTAATTCTTTTTGCAATAGGAGCCATTGCCGGCGGACAGAATATATACCGCATGGCGAAGGGGATTTATGGCAGAAAGAATCCGGGTTGTGAGCATACGGAGCAGACAAAAGAGGGAGGAGACCGCAGAAAGGAAGAACGGGACAAACTATGAGTTTTGTGGAAATGCTGCGAAAAAAGAATAGGACTCTTTTGGAGATGCATGTAGGTATGCTGTTTTTTGGCATTGTATTTGAAGTGCTGGGATTGTTGGGCTACCTGTTGGGTATATCATTTTTGCAGAACTTGCTGCGTTATACCCTGAGTCTTTGGGCGGGCGTGGTTTTGGCTATGCTGTCCGCAGTTCATATGTACAGAACCCTTGACCGATCCCTGGATCAGCCCGAGGCAGCTTCCAAGCTGATTTTCAAAGGCTATTGCATTCGATATGTATTAATTGTTGCAATCATGTTAATCATTATTGTGACGGGAATTCTGAATCCGCTGGTGGCGTTTTTGGGATACATGAGCTTGAAAGTAACGGCTTTCATGCAGCCGGTTACTCATAAATTTTGTAATCAGTTTTTCCGGGAGACAGATCCCGAGCCAGAACCCATGATCGATGATGAGGACGGTCGTGCGGACGAAGCGGCTTGCCCGGAAGAGTAGTAAGGGAGGTGAGAGCATGGAATATGGTATTTTGTTATCCGCATCTTCGGACATAGACGTTATGGTGCACGGTGTGTTTAAATACAGTTTCTTTGGCCATGAAGTATGGATAACAACGACACACGTGTGTCTGCTGATTGTAATGATTCTGTTGATCGGTTTTTCCATTGTTGCCGGCCGTGTTATGAAAAAGGCAACGGAAGTTCCCGGTGGATTTCAGAATGTAATCGAACTGATCGTGGAGAAACTGGACGGCATGGTGGATACCACCATGGGAAAAAGCGGAAGGAAGTATTACAACTATATCGGCACGGTATTTATCTTTATTCTTTTCAGCAATATTTCCGGACTGTTGGGATTAAGACCGCCTACTGCGGATTACGGAGTTACATTGCCGCTTGGTGTGCTGACTTTTATATTGATCCACTATAATCAGTTCCGATATCAGAGACCAAAAGATATCTGGAAAGATATGTGCTCGCCGTTGCCGCCATGGATGCCTGTATGGCTGCCGATCAATGTGATCAGTGAGATCGCGGTTCCCATTTCACTGTCGTTGCGTTTGTTTGCCAATATTTTATCGGGAACCATTATGATGACGCTGGTGTACGGATTGTTGGGATGGTTCGCTACCATATGGCCGGCTGCACTGCATGTATACTTTGATTTGTTCTCAGGAGCGATCCAGACATACGTTTTCTGCATGCTGACTATGACTTATATATCCAACGCAATAGGAGACGCCGAATAGGCGGCGAGATTTTGTTTGCAATTCGAGAGTAACAGTTAACCAATACTTAAATTATAAAACAGGAGGAAATAACAATGGATTTCAATGAAAACTTTATTTTAGGATGTTCCGCAATTGGTGCAGGTCTTGCGGTTATCGCAGGTATCGGACCCGGTGTAGGACAGGGTATCGCAGCAGGTCATGCGGCAGCGGCAGTAGGACGTAATCCCGGCGCCAAGTCTGCCATCACTTCTACCATGCTTCTGGGTCAGGCAGTAGCAGAGACCACAGGTCTGTACGGTCTGTTGGTTGCTATTCTGTTATTATTTGTAAAACCTCTGTTGTGGTAATCAGCCGGAAAGGAGACAGGAAATGATACTATTAACCGGAGGCGAGACCTACGACAGAATGTTTGGTCTTGACTGGCAGCTTCTGGCAGATTCCATACTGACGCTGATCGCAGTCTTTATCCTGTTCGCTCTTATGAGCTACTTCCTGTTCAATCCGGCACGCAAGATGTTAAGCGACCGTAAACAGAAGATCAAGGGTGAACTTGACGAAGCCAGGGCCAGTATGGAAGAGGCCATGAGTCTGAAGGCAGAATACGAGAGTCGGCTTAAAGACGTGGACAAGGAAGCTGAGAGTATCCTGAGCGATGCACGCCGCAGAGCCTTGGATAATGAAAACAGGATCGTTGCCGAAGCCAGAGAGGAAGCTGCAAGGATCATGGAAAGAGCCCGCACGGAGGCTGCCTTGGAAAAGCAGAAGCTGGCTGACGATGTGAAGAAAGAGATCATTGCGGTGGCAGCTGTAATGGCAGGCAAGGTTGTGTCAGCTTCCATTGACACCGAGATCCAGGATCAGCTGATCGATGAGACTCTGAAGGAAATGGGAGAGAACACATGGCTAAGCTAGTATCCAAGACATATGGAGAAGCTCTGTTTTCCCTTGCTGTAGAAGAGGACAAGAGTTCCCTTTTTCTGGAAGAAGCGGAAGGAATTCGCGGGATTTTAAAAGAGAATCCGGAGTTTGACAAGATGATGCTGCATCCAGGCATTCCCAAGCAGGAGAAGCTTTCTGTTGTGGATCAGGTATTTGGCGGCCGGGTAAGCCCGGAGATGACCGGATTTTTGAAAATTGTGGTTCAGAAGGAACGCTACAGTGATCTGCAGGGAATTTTCAGGTACTTCATCAATAAGGTAAAAGAGGTTCAGAAGATCGGTATTGCGCATGTGACCACGGCGGTTGCGCTTTCTGACAGACAGAAGGAACAGGTGTGCAAAAGGCTTCTTGAGACCACAAAATATCGGACAATGGAGATGCATTATCAGACCGACCCTGAGATTATCGGCGGTATGGTCATCAGAATCGGAGACAGAGTGGTGGATAGCAGTATCCGCAGTAAATTAAATGATTTGACCAGACAATTATTACAGATTCAGCTTGGATCAGAGCAGGTTGAAAGAAAGGCTACAGAATCATGAATTTGAGACCAGAAGAAATAAGTTCCGTGATCAGGGACCAGATCAAGAGATATGCAGCTCAGCTGGATATTTCCGATGTTGGCACGGTTATCCAGGTGGCTGACGGTATTGCCAGGGTTCACGGACTGGAAAATGCCATGCAGGGAGAGCTTTTGGAATTCCCCGGCGGCGTATACGGCATGGTGCTGAACCTGGAAGAGGATAACGTGGGCGCCGTTCTTTTAGGAAGCCAGAAGAACATCAATGAAGGGGATCTGGTTAAGACCACGGGACGCGTGGTGGAGGTTCCTGTTGGAGATGCGTTACTTGGCAGGGTTGTCAATGCACTTGGCCAGCCGGTAGACGGGAAAGGCCCCGTTCAGACAGATAAGTATCGCCAGATTGAAAGAGTGGCAAGCGGTGTCATTACCAGAAAGAGCGTTGACACTCCTCTGCAGACCGGTATCAAGGCAATTGACTCTATGGTGCCCATCGGAAGAGGGCAGCGTGAGCTGATCATCGGTGACCGTCAGACAGGTAAGACTGCTATTGCAATCGATACCATTATCAACCAGAAGGGTCAGAATGTGAAGTGCATCTATGTTGCCATCGGTCAAAAGGCTTCTACCGTGGCCAACATTGTAAAGACATTGGAAGAGCACGGCGCCATGAACTATACCACCGTGGTGGTTTCCACGGCAAGTGATCTGGCTCCTTTACAGTATATTGCACCTTATTCCGGCTGTGCCATCGGTGAGGAATGGATGGAGAACGGTGAGGACGTTTTGGTAGTGTATGATGACTTGAGTAAGCACGCTACCGCCTACCGTACCCTCTCTCTGCTGCTTCGCCGTCCCCCCGGACGTGAGGCTTATCCCGGCGACGTATTCTATCTGCACTCCAGACTGCTGGAGCGTGCGGCCAGAATGAATGAAGAGTATGGCGGAGGCTCCCTGACGGCGCTTCCTATCATAGAGACACAGGCGGGTGATGTATCTGCATACATCCCTACCAATGTTATTTCTATCACGGACGGGCAGATTTATCTGGAGACCGAAATGTTCAATGCGGGCTTCCGTCCTGCGGTAAATGCAGGTTTGTCTGTATCACGTGTAGGAGGAGCTGCCCAGATTAAAGCAATGAAGAAGATTGCGGCACCGATTCGTGTGGAGCTTGCACAGTACCGTGAACTGGCGGCATTTTCCCAGTTTGGTTCCGAGTTGGATGCAGACACCAAGGAGAAATTGGCGCAGGGTGAGAGAATTAAAGAAGTGCTGAAGCAGCCCCAGTATCGTCCGATGCCGGTACAGTATCAGGTCATCATTATCTATGCGGTTACCAAGAAGTATCTGCTGGATGTGGCGGTAGAGGATATCACCGAGTTTGAAAAACAATTCTTTGATTTCCTTGACACCAGATATCCGGAGGTGCCTAACAGTATTGCTGAAGAGAAAGTGATGAGTGAGCAGACAGAGGCTACTCTGAAGAAGGCGATCGAAGAATTCAAGGAAAGCTGGAATCAATTTAAGTAGAAACAGTTAGCCCGGCGTCGCCCGGGACAGAATGGAGTATATTATGGCATCAATGCGAGACATAAAGCGTCGTAAGGGTAGCATTCAGAGCACCCAGCAGATCACTAAGGCCATGAAACTGGTTTCTACTGTAAAGCTGCAGCATGCAAGGGCGGATGCCGAGAAGTCTAAGACATATTTTGACTGTATGTTTGAAACGGTCAATAATATTTTATCCCGTGTAGGTGATATGAAGCATCGGTATCTTGTGCCCGGCGATTCGCAGAAGAAGGCCGTAATCGTGATTACCTCCAACAGAGGTTTGGCAGGCGGCTACAATTCCAACATTGTAAAGCTGGTGACCAGGCAAGAGGGCTTTAAGAAAGAAGATCTGCAGATATATGCTGTCGGCAATAAAGGGCGGGAAGCTTTGGCCCGCGGCGGTTATGAGATTGCAGAAGACTTGTCCGCGATGGCGGAAGAGCCTGCTTTCAGTGATGCAATGTATCTGAGCGACAGACTTTTGAAACAGTTTGCTGACGGGCAGATTGGAGAGATTTATCTGGCCTATACTGCATTTAAGAACACGGTGAGTCATGAACCCACCCTGCTTCGCCTGCTTCCGGTAGAACATGAAAAGGAAGCCCAAAAGGCAGATCTTTTGATGAACTTTGAGCCGGTTGACGAAGAAGCATTAAATATGATCATCCCCAAGTATATTACCAGCCTGATCTACGGTGCCCTGAAGGAATCCGTTGCCAGTGAGAACGGGGCTAGAATGCAGGCGATGGACAATGCCACCAGCAATGCAGAGGAAATGATCAGTGATCTGACGCTGAAATACAATAGAGCTAGACAGGGCTCTATTACTCAGGAATTGACAGAGATTATTGCGGGAGCAGAGGCAATCTCCTAGCAATCAGAAAGGATAACAGGAAATGGCAGAAACAAATAAAGGAAAGATTACCCAGATCATCGGCGCGGTACTGGATATCCGCTTCGATGAGGGAAAACTGCCCCAGATCAACGAGGCGATTGTCATTCCCACAAAAGGCGGCGAACTGACGGTGGAGGTATCCCAGCATTTGGGTGATGATACGGTCAGATGTATTGCCATGGGACCCACAGACGGTATGGTGAGAGGAATGAAGGCGATTGCCACAGGAGCGCCCATATCTGTTCCCGTTGGCGAGAATACGCTGGGTCGTATATTTAATGTATTGGGAAAACCCATTGATAATAAACCGGCACCTCAGGATGTGGAGTATGAGCCGATCCACAGACCTGCTCCGGAGTTTGCGGAGCAGTCTACAGAGACAGAACTTCTGGAGACCGGTATCAAGGTAGTTGACCTTCTTTGTCCTTACCAAAAGGGCGGTAAGATAGGTCTGTTCGGCGGTGCAGGTGTAGGTAAGACAGTTCTGATTCAGGAGCTGATCCGTAACATTGCTACAGAACACGGCGGATATTCCGTATTCACAGGTGTAGGTGAGCGTACCCGAGAAGGTAACGACCTGTACCACGAAATGCAGGAATCCGGTGTTATCGATAAGACCACCATGGTGTTCGGTCAGATGAATGAGCCCCCCGGAGCCAGAATGAGAGTGGGACTTACCGGACTTACTATGGCGGAATATTTCCGCGATAAGGGCGGTAAGGATGTTCTTTTATTCATCGACAATATTTTCCGTTTTACGCAGGCAGGAAGTGAAGTGTCTGCACTGCTGGGCCGTATGCCCTCTGCAGTAGGATATCAGCCTACGCTGCAGACCGAGATGGGTGCTTTGCAGGAGCGTATTACATCCACCAGGAACGGTTCCATTACTTCCGTACAGGCAGTTTATGTGCCGGCGGATGACCTGACCGATCCGGCACCGGCAACCACCTTTGCCCACCTGGATGCAACCACTGTATTGTCGCGTTCCATCGTAGAATTGGGTATTTACCCTGCTGTAGATCCGTTGGAGTCCACCTCACGTATTCTGGATCCCAGAATTCTGGGTGAGGAGCACTATAAGACTGCCCGCGGAGTGCAGGAGATTTTACAGCGCTATAAGGAATTGCAGGATATCATTGCCATTCTGGGAATGGACGAGCTTTCAGAGGAAGACAAGCTGGTGGTATCCCGTGCCCGTAAGGTTCAGAGATTTTTGTCTCAGCCCTTCTTCGTTGCGGGACAGTTTACCGGTCTGGAAGGTAAATATGTACCTATCAATGAGACCATCCGTGGCTTTAAGGAGATTCTGGAAGGCAAACATGACGACATTCCGGAAAGCTACTTCCTGAACGCCGGCAGTATTGACGACGTAATTGCTAAAAGTTCAGCCAGATAAGAAAGGGACCCCATGGCAGAAGACAAAAAGTTTACACTGCGTATCATCGCTCCGGACCGGATTTTTTACGAGGGCGAGGCAGAAATGGTGGAATTTACCACAACAGAGGGTGATATAGGCGTGTTGCCCGGTCACATTCCGCTTACCGTGATCATAAGCCCGGGTGTTCTGTATATCCACGAGGAGAATGAGGAAAAGCATGCCGCGTTGCATGCGGGTTTTGCTGAAATTCTTCCGGGTCAGATTACGATACTGGCCGAGATCGTGGAATGGGCCCATGAGATTGACGAGCAGCGTGCACAGGCTGCCAGACAGCGTGCGGAAGAGAGGCTTAAAAGCCATGCGCCGGATATAGACACGGTGCGTGCAGAAGCTGCTCTTAAAAGGGCGCTGGCGAGAATTGACAGCCTGAGATAAAAATGTAGAGCCAAAGAAGGTTATAGGAACCAAGAGCCATCCCCATGCATATGCTAAGAGAAAAAGGGTTGTGCCCATGGACTTAGACCGTAGAATCCTACCCTATTACATGACATATCCCGGACCCTACGGAACCAGAAGAGAAGATACGGTGATCCGGGACATGGAGTACCTACAACAGTTATATCCGCTGGAAGTCAGGAGATATCAGCGAAGGGTTGCGCAAATTCTGGACCGGATGGATTATGAAGGCAGTATGATATATGATGAGTATCCGGACAGATTCAGTCTGGAGCGCCTGGCAAAAGGTATCATCAATATTCTCCAGAGAGAGGAAAGAGAAACAGCAGTGGAGAATCCCACACCGCCTGAGAAGTGGATTTGGCTGCAGGATTTGATATTGGTCCTTCTGTATAACGAAGTATACAAAAGAAGACACGGCGGCAGAAGAGGAATCATCCAATTCTAAATGGAGATTTGCTTGTGACAGTTTCAACTGTTTTAGGAGAGTCGGAAGTTCTGAGCCCCGGATGCCGGCGGAGACACAGTTCGTATAGCGGGACGCTCTCGCTCCGTGAAAAACGTAGTGGTACTAGGCCGCGTGAGATACCGCGACCAAGGCCCGACGTTTTTCA
>JAZNMF010000074.1:0-21108 GCA_045579545.1 Acetatifactor sp.
CCGTCTGTTCGGTGAGGATATTACTGTCAATGCGGAGATCGCCGCGCTCCACGGCACCAGTGGCCACGCAGATCAGGCAGGCTTGATCCAATGGCTTGCCGGATTCAAGGAAAAGCCTCAGATGGTATTTGTCAATCACGGTGATGATGCAGCCTGTACGATTTTCCAGAAACTGCTGACTCAGATGGGCTACTATGCAGAAGCTCCATACAGTGGCACGGAATACGATCTGATAACTGGCAGAATGACGGTGTTTGCGGACTCCAAGCCCATCCGTAGGGAAGAGATAACAAAGGGCTCTGCCAGAGCCCGGGCTGTCTACGGAGAACTCATTGCAGCCGCAGAAACACTCCTCGCATTTGTCAAAACCTGCAAAGGCCGCACCAATAAAGACAACGCAAAGCTTGCCTCTCAGATCCGTAACCTGATCGAAAAGTGGAAATAACAAAAAGCTGGCTTGCTTTTCTGCAAGTCAGCTTTTTGATTGACGCATTTTCTCGGTAGGTATATTTTTACGGTGTCTTATGAGTTGAAAGCTACCGGCAATAAATAATATGAAAAACATATAATGATATTGATATTTTGCCGGTATTGTGTTATAATAAGGTCAAGAAAACCTGCTGGGAGGTACTTATGGAATATATATCTGTGGCAAAAATGGCCGAAAAATGGGGGCTTTCTGAACGAAGTGTGAGAAATTACTGCGCCCACGGCAGAATCGCCGATGCTAAACTTATCGGCAAAACTTGGTACATTCCGGAGGATGCACAGAAGCCGGAGCGTGCAAATAAGAAAAACGATACACCTACATTGCTTCAGATCCTGCGGGAGCAGAAAGCTGCCAAGAGGACTGGTGGCATTTATCACAAAATTCAGATCGATCTGACCTATAATTCCAACCATATTGAGGGCAGCCGCCTTACTCACGATCAGACTCGATATATTTTTGAGACCAACACCATCGGTTTTGAAAATGAAGCCGTCAATGTGGACGATGTTATTGAAACGTCCAACCACTTCCGGTGTATTGATATGGTGATTGATCAGGCCGGCTCTGCGTTGACGGAGAAGTTCATTAAGGAACTGCATTTCGTATTGAAAACCGGAACCAGCGACAGCCGCAAGGATTGGTTTGCAGTAGGGGAGTATAAGAAATTACCCAATGAAGTAGGCGGTAACGACACTACGTTGCCGGAGAACGTTGCCGGTGAGATGCGCAAGTTGCTAGCAGACTATAATGCACTGCCTTCTAAGACCTTCGAGGATATCGTGGCTTTCCATGTGGCATTTGAACGCATCCATCCCTTCCAGGACGGAAACGGTCGTGTAGGTCGCCTGATCCTTTTTAAGGAGTGCCTAAAGCACAACATCGTTCCGTTTATCATTGAGGACAATCTGAAGTTGTTCTACTACCGCGGTCTCAAAGAATGGGACAACGAAAAAGGTTACCTCATGGACACCTGCCTCGCCGCCCAGGATAGATTCAAGGCTTACTTGGACTACTTTAGAATACAGTATTAATTCTTTTCGTTATCATACAGAGGAAGGTAAAAGGAGTATATATGAAAATTAACAAACTAAGAATTATTAATTTCAAACTGTTCAAGAATGTTATAATTGAAATGAACGACAATATGAACATTTTTGTCGGTGAAAATGACTCTGGAAAAACAACAATTCTTGAAGCGTTAACGATGGTATTGACCGGAAAAATTAATGGTAGCAATATAGCCAATCGGGTTAATCTTGATTGGTTCAACGCGAGTGTGCGCAAGAATTTTATAGAAGCAGTAGAATTAGGTAATACCCCTATTTTACCTGCGATTGAAATTGAAGCATACTTTTCTACTCCCGGGGAATATGAAGTTGCTATTAAGAAATTCAAAGGAACTAACAACTCACTTCACGAGGACGTCGAAGGAGTTAAGGTGGAAATTATATTTGACACACAATACGCTTCTGCGTATAAGCAACTCCTAGCAGAAGGTAAAATTAAGGATATTCCGATAGAATACTACAAGGTCAATTATAGATCCTTTGCAAATCCAGAATTTTATGCTCAGACTACTGCTAAAAAAGTTGCTTGCATAGATACTACAAAAAAGGATTATGGACCTGTTTTAAGTCGTTTTGTTTCTGGCAGCATCAATGAATATCTTACTGAAGAAGATATGACTGAATTGCGTCATGCTTACAGAGCTAATCGACACGAATTTACTGATAACCAAGCTGTGAAGCGACTTAATGATAAGCTTCAGCAAAGTCACAGTTTTGAAGGAAAAGCAATCAGCTTAAATCTGAGAGAAAGTGGCATAGACGAATGGAAAGGGGATATGACCATTTCGTTGGATGGTATTCCACTTGAAAATTCGGGATTTGGAACCCAAAATATGTTTAAGTCAGAAATCTTTTTGCTTCAAAATTCGGATGTGGATATCTTGATAATTGAAGAGCCGGAGAATAATCTCTCATACGCAAACATGTCTATCCTCATATCCAAATTATCGGAAAGCACAGGAAAACAATTATTTGTCTCTACACATAGTAGTTTTGTTGCAAATAAACTTGGGTTACAATACCTTCATTTAGTCGCAAATGAGAGTACCGTTCCATTTAAAATGCTAAGCAAAGATACATACGATTATTTTCTTAAGCTTCCGGGTTATAACACGTTGCGGATTTTGTTAGCTAACCACGTAATATTAGTCGAAGGCCCTGCTGATGAGTTGGTTGTCCAAAGGGCATATATTGATAATTTTGGAAAGC
This sequence comes from Acetatifactor sp., assembly GCA_045579545.1. Lineage (GTDB taxonomy): Bacteria > Bacillota > Clostridia > Lachnospirales > Lachnospiraceae > Acetatifactor. The sequence continues at coordinate 2,767 of JAZNMF010000074.1, forward strand.
AACCAATAGAAGCCGGCATAGATGTGGTTGCAGTTGATAGTTTGGCATTTCAGAGATATTGCGAACTTGCGTCGTTGATAAAAAAGCCGCTAACCGTGGTCACTGATAACGATGGCAATGTTGAACTAGTACGAGCACGATACGAAAAATACGGAGATTTAGTTACACTCTGCGTAGAGCCTGACAACACTTTGAATACACTTGAGCCATCAGTGCTTTCGGTGAATCTTGACGATTTTGAAACATTTAGATCCATCATCTATTTGGGCAATGATATCAAAAGCAGAGACGCAGAAAGTATAAAAAGTTTTATGATAGGAAACAAAACCGATTGGAGTATGCGTGTTTTTACCAGTGATCAAAACATAAAATACCCTCAATATATCTTAAAAGCAATTGGGGTAGATGATGAAAGCAAGGTTGATTCAGATGAATAACCAAGTAATATTTGCAGCAGCTGGTAATGGGAAAACATATTCTTTGTGTTCTAAAGCGAAAGCGGCGGTAGAGAATGGTAATAAATATGTTCTGTTGCTATCATACACAAATGAAGGTATTCGCTCTTTAGAAAATGAATATAGAAAACAGAATGGTGGTGTTTTGGATGAAAAGGTAATATTTAAGTCTTGGTATAGCTTTTTACTTTCGGATTTTATTAAGCCATATCAATGCTCGCTCAAGTTGAAAGAGAAACGTTACCAACAAGAAATATCTGTTACATTCCCGGAGAACTTCGTAAGCTCCATTGCGTTCTACAATACAGATCCACCACCCAGATGGTACAACCAAAATCATGTACAATATTTTGTAAATCAGCGTGGTGATGTCACGCCTGACAGGGTAAGTCATTTAGCATATCTATGCAATGATCATTCTAACGGAAAAGCGCTTGGCAGAATGGAGGAAATCTATTCACACATATTCATAGATGAGCTTCAAGATTATGCTGGTTGGGATTTGGAAATTATCCGTCTTCTTTTTGATTCTCAAATTCTAATTACCTGCGTAGGAGACTATAAACAAGCTACCTATAGAACAAACAATTCTCCCAAAAACAGCCAGTATAGAGATGAGAACATTCGAAACTACTTTAAGTTGCTTGAGAAGAAAGGTGTGTGTACTACCTCATACGCTAATACCACAAGAAGATTTAATTGCGAGATTTGTGACTTTGTTAATACAATACACGGGGATATGGATTCAATTGTTAAACCAGATGGCAATATTGAATGCGGCGATCTGGTTGACAATACCGGCGTATATATGATGGATATTAAATATCTCAGTCAATACTGTGAGCACTATCATCCTACAATACTGCGGTACGACAAAAAAGCCAAGGTTGATTTTTGCCATAGTTGCGACATTTTTAATTATGGTGGCTCCAAAGGAGCAACGTATGAACGAGTGGTAATTATTCCTGTTAGCACAACTATACCATTTATAGAAAAACAAACAAAAATCACATCAAATCAGACTAGAGCCAAGTTTTATGTTGCATGTACAAGGGCAAAACATAGCGTAGTCTTTGCGGTGGAGAACCCAAAAGAGAATGCAATGTTTAAGTTTGTAGAGATTCATATTGCTGACGAAACTTTACCAGCATATAAATTTACAAATAATAGTTTAACCACATAAAACCAGGTCCTATATATGGTTGATGTAAAGGAGTGATAGAGAGTGTCAAGTGGTGCCAAACAACATTTCAAACAGTTTAGCATTGACAGCCTTGAGGATGCGTGCATTGCTTTAGGATCATTAATTTCCGAAGCGTCGATTCATTATGAAAAATATAAGGAATATTCAGATGAGGCGGAATCATTATTAGAAAACAGCGATGCAGAATACATTGCCGCGAAAGATTATGACGATATTAATGACAAACTTTTATACAGACAACATGAAATATTAAAATTATCTGCCGATCACCAAAGTAGTTCATTCTCTTATAAAGATTTAAGAAAGCTGCTTGAAAAGAAAGGTTATTTATCAACGCCTCTTTCAGATGAGATGACAGAGATTCTTAATGAACTGCTTGATGTTAGAAATTGGACATTTCACAATCCTCAATCGTTAATGGTTGCGGCAAAAGAAGCTGCGGAAAGAAATATTCCGCCAGAATTAAATGGAATTGCTAAGATTGTGCCTCAGCTAAACCCCGTATTGATTACAAAAGTCGAAAAATACGAATTACTTATGCTTGCGTCATTAACAATACATACAAAAAAACGTATAGACCAGTTTGGCGCAGTAATTAAAAGTATGAAGGCTGACTATCAAGAAATGTATAGTTCTATTAAAGACAAACCACTATTGATGACCGCCTGTGGACCGTCGGACGAAGTGCAATATATTGAAAGATATATTACTTCACAGTTGACTGGATATCAAAGCGACATTGCACAAATATCAATGGCTATTCAAAAATCAAAATACGACGGAACAGATCAAATGTATAAAAAATGGGTGTTACGTATGGAGGGAAAGAGCGAGCTCCAATGACATACTGGATACAATAGGATTTGTAAATATATTAAAAGATAGAAAGACACCCCGCTTTTGTACGGCTCCGTACGAAGGCGGGGTGTTGTTATAGTCTTTGTTGCATTGGATTTTTCTCGGTTGTTTCACTTTTTCCACACACCTTTTATACACCTTTTGTACACCTTTTTGGCATTGAGATATATGGAGTTACGTGAAGATACATTCTTGTCCGAATCCCGAAAACCCTTGTGCCACAAGGATTTATCGGGGTTTTATGGATTTATAAGGAGTTATGAAATTCGGTCGCTGAGCGACGATACCTAATTTCATATATACTCATATCTCCTTTATTTTCAATGGTTTTTTGATTCGACGGTGTGGCTTTTACACCATTTTATGCAAACAGTCTTTCAAACTGCTGTACAGCCAAGTTCATAGAATCGTCTGTCACATGGACGTAACGATCCATTGTGGTCTTAATACTTGCATGACCGAGTAACTTCTGCAGCACCTTTGGCTGCATGCCACTTTCAATGGCGCGGGTCGCGTAGGTGTGACGCAGAGCATGCATACAAAATCGCTTAATGCCTGCCTCGTCGCATAGCTTGTATAGGTGGGTATCATAGGAACTGTTTTTAGCGGGTTCCCCGGTCCGCCAATTGATGAAAACTAAATCTTCCATAACAAGGACTTTCTGTTGGCCGGTACGCCTGTCCATATAGGGGAGTGCTTGAGATAGTTTTTCAGAACGCTTGTGATTTTCTCGATTATCATAGATGGTTTTCAGAATCTCATAGGCACGGTTCGTTAGGGGAATGGTCCGGTAGCTTTGTTGGGTCTTGGGTGGACCGGCTCGCCAATCCTTTTGCTTGTGCCGAAACTCCAGAGTCTTATTGACAGTCAGGGTGCGTTTCTCCCAGTTGATAGCATCCCAGGTCAGACCGATCATCTCGCCGGTACGAAGACCGGTCTCTAAGATCAGGGCGTACTGGTAGTAGTTGTGGGATCGCTTGGCAACCTCCAAGAACTTCTTCTGTTCTTCCACAGTGAGGAACTTGATGTCATTGACTGCCCGAACCGGTTTGGTGTATCTTACACCATCCATAGGGTGTTTGGCAATCAAATCGTTCATCAGTGCTGCACGGAACATTGTGCCCATTGCGATATAGGTCTGCCGAATGGTAGAGCCTGCATAATCTGCTTCCATCTGATTAGGGACCATTTTGCAGTACATGGGTTTCACATCAGTGAGCCGCATTTTGCCGAGCACAGGCTGAATGTTGTGCTTGTACCGTTCGCGGTAATTTCTCCGGGTGTTGGGTGCCAGATCGCCAACAATATTGGTGATCCAAAACTCAAACCATGCATCAACGGTCATTTCAGTAGGAATAAACAGATCAGTCTGGGGTGTTGGGTTCTTGGCATCTTCCAACCATTTCCGGGCTTCCGGAAGAGTAGGGAAATACTTCTGATGTCTGTTTCCTAATTCATCTACGTATCTTGCTGAGTAAAGTCCATCCTTTCTTTGGCAGATACCCTTGCCGCATTCTTTACCTTTAAGGTTCTTACCCATTTGATCAACTCCTTTCTCGAAAGTTAAGAAAAGAGCCAATGCAACATCCAAGATTATATCGCATTGGCTCGATTTTTTCAATAGTGCAGGGTCAAATTATCAACTTCTGACTGATGAATTGCTCAAATTCTTTGCGTTTCACCAGTTTCTTGGTGCCGACATAGAGGACAAAAGGACAATTGGGAGTGCGAAGTAAGCTGTCGATCTTGTTAATACCGATGTTACTATACTCGGCAGCTTCCCGTATGGTCAATGTAACCTTCAAATGGATCGGCACCCTCTCAGGTGTGATCATCATTTATCCTCCGTTCAATTACAGATTGGCATCATCGAACCAATAGGCTTGGAAAAGGGTGCCGTCGTGGAGCAAGAAGCGGCCACGGGCATCCTTAGGGATTTGCTCTGCTGCACCCGTGCTGTCCAGGATAATTTGTGACAGGATGGTGTCAGCACGACCGCAGATCCGGCAGTTCACATTGTTCTTGATCTGACCGGACAGAATGTTGGCATCCGGACGCTGGGTGGCAAGAATCAGGTGGATACCAAAGGCGCGACCCTGTCTGGCAATCATGGAAAGCTTGCTCTCAATCTTGCCGACGATTTCCTTCTGTTCCTTTGTCAGACCGGTTTTGTCCAACACCTCCGCAATCTCGTCACAGGCGAAGATATACCGTGGTAGGTATTCTCCCGTGGCTTCGTTGTATCGGTCAATGTTGGGCTGCCCGGAGGCTGCCAGCAAGGTTTTCCTTCGCTGCAGCTCGTCCACAAGCTCTGTCAGGAGCGCAAGAGTAGATTCTTCCTCGATGCACATACGACATTGCTTGTGCCAAACGGGTGGGAAATCCACACCGCCTTTGAAATCGGCAATGCAGACGATTGCGCCTTTCTTTAATGCCTGCATGAGGAGTAGCTTCAACAGAACACTCTTACCGCTGCCCGTAGATCCGCCTAAGAGAATGTGTGGCACTTTTACAAGGTCCACGGTGACCGGTCCGGTAAAGCTTTCACCAAAAGCCAGTATGAATGGTTTCTGGGAAAGGTACTTATCATTCCAGTCAATCACTTCCGGCAGATCTGTTCTGGCAGGAACAGTGTAGAGTAGAATACGGCTTTTCCCAGACCCATATTTCATTTTGACGATGGTGATGTCTAGGATGGTCTCGATGGCGGCCTGCTTGTCCTCCCAGGTCTTCAAAGGAATACCTTGGGAGCTGAACTCCCAAACTGAAATACAGGGATTCTGCTTGTCCTTGTACTTCCGCTTCAGAGTAGGCACCATATCGGTATGGTTCACAAGGCCAACACTCCGCAGCTGATCCTGAGCAGCTTTCTTTCCAAGTGGAAACAGAATGAGTATGGCAAGGAATGCTCCACCAACCAACAGATAAACTGCAAAGATATGCTGCATAACAAAGCTGGCGATGGGCGAAAACAGCGCAGTGGTCTCAGCGGTCATTGCGATCTCATCCTGTTTGCTCCATACCAGAATTGCTCCAAGGATATAGAGGGCGACAAAAACCAACTTCACTGACGCGTCGGAGGTAGAGTTGGGTCTAGGGAGATGCTCCCGGAGACTGGAACGGCGTTGCAGCCGTTCCTTTTCAAATCGTCTCATGAGGCACCTCCCGTGGGGGCATACCCCGGCGGAATTCCGTCACCGAATGAATGCGCCGCAGAAATGCGTTCCAGGTCTCCAATTCCTTGCGCTGAATCTCTTGGTATTGCTGCTCCAGCGGAATATTGGAGGTGATGTAAACCGTGTCAAAGCAGGCAACGCGGTCACGGTATCGGGCAGGAAGTCTCAAGGGGTAAATATCCAAAAAGTTCAGCATCGCTGAAATTGGCACCTGGGAATGGAACTCCTCAAACACGATCACAGGCTCTCCGTGGTAGTCGTCAAAGCGAGCACCGGATTGTCCACTGTAATCGGTGATGCGGTAAACATCCTCCGGAGGGTGTTTTTCGTAGATGCTCCGGGTTTTGCCGGTACCGCTATCACCAAAGAGGTAATTCGTCTTCACCGGGCGGTTTTCCTTCCGGAATCTTTCGAAGAGCAGCTTTTCTCGCAGAGCATCAATGTCATTGATCTTAAAAGCAAAGCTGGGATCGTTTTCGATGATCTCCGTGGTGGAATAGCCGTCTTTCACATCCTGCATCAGCTGAGCCATCTTGGGGGATTTCTCCTGTGATGCAGATGGCAGTGTGCCAAACTCCTTGAAGGTGCCCTCTACACTGGTCTGCGCCTTGTCGGTGTCTGCCCATTTTCCTTGCTTACAGACATAATCCCGAATCTCCTTCGATGTTCCGGTGGCCTTGTCAATGTGGGCTGTAGGAAACCGCTTCTTGACAGTGCCGAACCGCATAGGCGAGGATGAGTATAGGTAAACGTGGGTGTGAAGTGTCCCGGATGCGCCGATCTCGTCCGCCAGGCATACATAGTCAGGATTAAACTTCTGCGCGCGGTCGATGATCTCATCGTGGGTCATGCCGTGGTCCAGTGGATTGTTGATTGTCAACAACCATTTCCTGGACTGGGCTTTGTTATCATACATAGCTTTTTCTCCTTGTTTTGCTACCGCTACCTCGCTCGCATAGGTAATACTAACCTATGCGAGCGGGGACGCTCCCGCGTGAGGCCGGGGGATATTTTTCTTTAGGGAAAAATATTAACCCCCAGCCGCCCCGCGGGATTGTCCACAGCGAACAGGTGGAATTAATCCACGGGGAAGATACCGCTGGCCTTGGCAGAGAACTGGAGCTTGCCCTGAGACTCATAGCCGGTGACGATAAGGTCAGTAAACTCCACATCCACAAAGCCTTCCGGCTGTTCCATCTGCTGAGGTCCGTCAATTCGCACACTCAGCTTCTCCAGGCGATGTTCTGCCAGGCACACCACATAGCGGTAGCCGGTAACGGTCTCAGTCCGTTTGCCGTCCTTATACTCGTAGGCGGGCATCACATCAACCAACAACATTTTACGACCCAAGCTGGCAGGGTCGATCCGAAGATCACGAAGGTTAAGCATATAACCAACTCCTTAAATAGAAGTACTGCCATCGGCCGATAGCAGCCTAAGTAGTCATAGCGCTCTTGACTGATCATATGGTAACATGCTATCTACCCTCGAATGCCTCACATGTGAGTCATTTTGAAAAAGTTGCAAAAATTTTTCCGCCATCCCTATTCCACTAAGGGATGGCGGAAGCTTTAGCTGGCGTCAGAATCAAACAGCGTAGGCAGACCAGCTTCTTCAAGTTCCATATCTGCAGCTGCTATCGGTTGTCTATTGGCAATACATTTCCACCAGATCTTTCGTTCTGGGAAGGCGGCGTCATATAATTCTTTAGACTTCTCAAGCCCAAGATCCAATGCCATACATATTTTCACGACCGCTTCCTCGGTAGTATGATATCTACCACCGCGGTTGTCTGTGTTGGCAATCATTCGGCCTATTGTAGCTCTGGATAAACCAGTTTCTGCGGCGAGGACTTTTTGTGTCTTTTTTCTCAGTTTCATATACTGATATAGAAGATATCCAAAATTCTTATTCGTGTTGGGGCTTTGCTTTGGTGTCTTGACACTCAAAGCGATTCCCTCAGAACGTTATTTCGTGATAGAACCCTGCGGGCCGGAGGTGGTCCGTGCGGTTTGTATACGGACTGCTTGGTGGATATTTGAATTCAGGTCAAATACCATAAGCAACCACCTCCTTCGTAAAAATGCGTCAATGTGAATAGTCGTACTATCCACCTCCGACGCGCAAAGCCCTTCACATTCTAGCTGTCATATAGATACAAAAAGAGCACAGTCAAAAAATGGCTGTACTCTTACTGTATGATGCTTGCACATCTCATGTATGGAATTATTACAGTCTCTGCAATGTCATTTAGGCATAGCAACACCGTTGTGAAACTTGGAGACTGTGTTTTGCCAACGCAAAACTAAGATACTGTAGTAGTCATTGTGGTTTGGCGCAAGCTTTCTCAGCGGTCAAAAAATTCTACTTAAATAGGCATAGTTATCCCATAGTGGGCAGAAGGCAGGGAAAACGGTTAGAGAATCTTGCTTGCTCAAACAAAGAAAACTCTATCATCCATCCTAAAGGGCATAGTACCCCCAGGAGGACTCGGCGAAGTTAACGATCATCTCGACCGGATAGATTTGCCTACTCCTGCAAATAGTGCAGAAGGTGGTTGCCGTCATCTACCAACTGGGCAACCTTCGAGCTCGCAACCTGTGTCTTGCCAACGCAAGACTAATAAACATGTAGCAAAAAGAAGAAGTTTTTGTACCTCAAAAAGGGCATAGCATCCCTAGGGAGGTCAGAGGAAATTAACGGTCCGCAGAACGGGCAGACTTTCTCGCTCCTGCGGGTAGTACAAGAGACGGTTGCTGCCACCTGCCAAATCAGCAACCACGAAGTACGTAAACTAAACGGTCTATCATCGGAAACTGTGTGCTTATAAAAGCAATAAAGAAACTATCATCCAACATGCCCATAATTCCTGTTCACCATTGACCGATAGCTGGTGCAGGGGGATATATTGGAGAACAAAGAGAATTCCTCACAGTGCCTTAATCGCCACACTACCGCGGCAGGCTAAGACCCGTGTAATCTTTGTTATATATATTTTACCACACTCAATGTTTCTTTGCAAATAAACTTTTTATTAACAGAATGATTAAAGTTAGGGGGAGAGGGTAGTAATAACCTCTCCCTAACTAAACTAGATTCTTAAAATATTAGGAACTTTACCCAAGGAAAGTTGAATCAGACTTCCTTAGGTGAGGAGCTTTCTGCGCGGATGATATGGAATACGCCCTGGGTGGTATCTTCGTATTCCTGAATCAGCTCCTGCAAGCGCACTTCTCCTGCAGGCTCAAGGTGATAATAGATACGGGTCATGCGCTTGCCCACTTGCACACGCCGGTCCGATATGAAGCCCTGATCCAGCAAGCGGTATAGAACTGGGTACAGGGAGCCTTCCTGGATTGAAAGTTTCCCTCCGCTCTGTTGGGAGGATTCCTGCACCAACTGATAGCCGTACATATCTTCCCGCTTTAGTAGTGCAAGGATCACCAACGAGGCAACTCCCCGTTGGAATAGACTTTGTCCGTTATTATATGACACGGGAATCACCTCGCTTTTTTGACTATAGCTTATTTATAGCATAAATGCTGTGCTGAAACAATACCTTTTATACAAAAATATTTCTTGACAATAGTTATTTGTTATGCAATACTGATAATAGATATAACAAGATGGAGGTGAGTCCCATGGGTCAGGAGGAGACGCGGCGGCGCTGCCGGGTGTCGGGCAGGCGGCGCCGCGCAGGAGAAGATCGCCTGACAAAAATCTTTACAATTAACAAAGGAGATGCTATTATGAAAAAAAGGATCATTGCCCTGGTGCTCGCCTGTATGCTCATCTGCTCCATCGCCGTAACAGCTTCGGCTGCCACTTATTCTGGCAGATACGGAAACCTTCTCTATGCAGCCACTACTTATTGCGAGACTAATGAATTTGGCGCTGTGATGGAGGGAACTCCTGTAAATGGTGCAAATGTAGCAGATTACATAATGTACTCCTCAGTCGATGTTTACCGAGATATGGGCACATACTATCGGAAAAATCTTGTGCCATATACGGCCAGTAGCACGACAGGATATTTAGCCAATGTTAACGAATTCACTTATGATTTAGGATATATTGATGCTACTTATAAAATCAATAATTCGCAAATTTACAAAGTTCAAGTATATGCAGACTGATTAGAAGAGGCTATCTCCCGTTCCCCAGGGCGGCGGTCCGCCGCCCTGGGGACACCTTAAAAGGAGGAGAACACATGAAAAAGCAAACCATACGAATCATTGCCTGCCTTTGCTTTGTGGCGTTGTTGCTTGCCGGCTGCAGTAAGCAGGAAACTGGGCCGGGGCAGATGGGCAGTAAGGTTTGGGAAGTGATGCCTGCCCTTACATATGGTGTTCTAGAATCGGATCCCCTTGAAGTGCTCTCCTGGAACTCCGGGCGCTGCGAAGCTTCTGTAAAAAACCGTGCGGCAGAAACGGAATTAGGGTACTACCTCCTGTATAAATCTTACCTCTATTATGTCGATAAATCGAATTTGAGCAATTGGGTTCCGGTATGCAATCGACCGGACTGCAGCCATTGGGATTTGATGGACTGCCATGCAAAGGTGGAAAATACAAACTTTTATATTAAAGGTGACCGAGTTTTTTATGTGGGCTCCATTTCCAATTATTCATACTTGTACCCATCTGATATGAGCGCAACGGGTCTTATGTTATTAAGTATGGCGGCAGACGGAACGGACAGGCGGTTCGAATACACGGTTGAAGAAGCGGTAAAAACGGCAAAGGTAGGTGCATCAGGCTATTTGAGCGAGGTCTTAACCTCTGATTATTGGCTATATATGATCAGCGCTTTGGACAAGGATGGCGGTTTTGTAAACCGACTGTTTTGCGTCACGGAATCTGGAACAGAAGAGATTCCTCTGGTTTCTGATGGCCAGCAGTATGGTTACGTTATGTATGAGGATGCGATGTTTGGTGACGATGTGTTTAGCTGCAATCTATTGGATGAAAAGGGTGTTGGTTATTACCGGCTTGTGGAAGGGAAGCCGATGAGGATCAATCTGAACGAGTCAGAAGTGTTTGGGAATTATCTATCGGGTAACACTCTGCGGGCTTTTCGTACCAATGACGGTTACTATGATATTGATCTAACCACTAGAGAAGAGGTGTTTTTAGCACCCGCTCGTTTAGAAAATAGTGTTGCATATATTCACCTTCCGAACTGTATTCTCGAACATACCTTGTATAGGCTCCCGGGGCAAACAGCGAGGGAAGAGAGTATGGAGGGAACGACCCATAAAATGGAAATGTTTAATGGGGAAAAATGGCGGACAGTGAAAATGCCCGAAGAGTTGGTAAATGCCAAGGCAACGGAATATCTTTCTGTTTACGGTGTCGCATCTGATAGTATTATTGTCCTCCGTCAGGATACTGCGGATAAGCAACGCTCGTCTGTTTACCGTATCCCTTTGGGGACTGAGGAATTGGTAATGGAATACTGCGGAGAAATGTATTCATGGTAAGGTAGCGGCTAATTTGGTTTCTGATGCAGGAAAGAACAGCCGTATTTAAAGGAGGAGACCTTATGAAACATCGAATAATGCGAATTGTTGCCTGTCTTTGCCTTGCGGCGTTCTTGCTTGCCGGCTGCAGCAAGCAGGAAACTGGACCGGGCGCCATGGGCAGTCAAGTCTGGGAAGAAATGCCCGCACTTACATATGGCATCCTGGAGTCGGATCCCCTGAAAGTCCTCTCTTGGGACAATGGCCGCTGTGAGGCGACCTCGCGGAACTTATTGGCTGAGACGGAATTAGGGTATTACTTTTTCTACAATGGTTACCTATATTATGCAGATAAGGCAAACCTGGAAAATTGGGTCCTCGTATGCAACAAGCCAAACTGTGAGCATTGGAATTTGACAGAAGGCTGCAACGCATACATAATGTCTGGTTATTTCATTATTAAAGATAACCGCATTTATTTTCAGGGGAGTACGGCGGTACATCGTTACTTATATCCCTACGAAGGAAATGGACGCTTCCTGCTGAGCATGGCTGCAGACGGAACTGATTTGAAGCTTGCATATGCTATAGAAGATGCTGTACTTACAGCGGGAAGTGTTCAAGGTTTCCTAACGTCACAGTTTTGGCTGTATCTTACGGAAGCTTTAGACAAAGAGGGCAGCACAGTCCGTCGGCTATACTGCGCGAAAGATACCGGCGTTCAGGAAATTTCTCTCGATCCAAATCATCAAGGCAGTGCATATATAGATCTTTCCCTATATGGAGATAATGCTTTTTACTGTAATGCATTGGAATCTTCCGAATATGGTTGTATTCGGTTTGTCAACGGAGAGTTGGAAGAGGTGGAGATGTCTGGATTGGATACTGCCAGGGCGTACCTCTCCGGTAATACGCTCCGTTGTTTTCGGAAGAACGATGGCTATTACGACATTGATGTGAATACCCGGGAGGAAGTGTTCCTTGCTCCTGCTCAACTGAAAAACAGCCTTGCTGTCGTAATGCTTCCGAACTGTATTATTGAATCTACCCTCTTTGACAGTAGTGGCTGGACTAACCAGGAAGACCATCAGATGACAATATTTGATGGAAAAACATGGCGTGCCGTAAAGCTACCTGAGGAGTTAATTCGATCCGGTGATATCTATACGCTTACAATCGCTTCTGTAAATTCGGACAGTATCTTTTTTTACTGTCAGGAAAGTAAGAACTACAATGATATTCGCCTTTATCGTATCCCGCTGACCGATGGCGAATTGACAGCAGAATACTGCTGTGATATCAAAACACCCACCCAGGAAAGTGCAAAAGTGGCGCAATGACGCGCCACTTCATGAACACCCCCGGCCCCTGGGCGGTGAACCGCCGCCCGGGGCAGTATCCCCAAAGGAGGAGACCTTATGAAACATCGAACAATGCGAATTGTTGCCTGTCTTTGCCTTGCGGCACTACTTTTGGCAGGGTGCAGCCATGAGAAAACAGGCGTTGGTGCTATGGGCAGTCAAGTCTGGGAAGAGATGCCTGCCCTTACATATGGTTTTCTGGAAACAGATCCCCTTGAAGTCCTCTCCTGGGATTCCGGCAGGTGCGAAGCTACTTCGCGAAACCAGCGCGCGGAAACGGAAAACGGATATTATCTGGATAACACCTATCTCTATTACGCGGATAAAAAGGACCTTGGTAACTGGGTACCTGTGTGTGGCAAACCGAATTGCAGCCATGACAGTAATCCCAGCCAGCAGAATGAGGATTGTGATGCCTTTATGGGCAATGGGGACATAATCGTAAAGAGTGACCGCATTTATTTTATGTCGGACGCTCTTTTTGGTTACCATCGGCACCTATGCCCCTATGAGGGTACTGGACGGATGATCCTCAGTATGGCACCAGACGGAACGGACAAAAAGTTTTGCTACGCCATTAAGGAGGATCCTGCTGCCACCGGCGGAATGTATACAGGCTGTCTCACAGACAAAAACTGGGTTTATTACCGGGAATATCTGGACCGGGACGGCAATGCAGTGCGCCACCTGTATCTGACCAATGAGGAGGGGACAAAGGATATCCTTGTGGAGTCAGAGCTGGATATCAGGGATGGATGGTTCACCACTTTTGCGAATGGAGACGAAGCATATCACAGTAATGTGCTGGGAACGGCGGAATATGGAGTCTATCGTTTTACCAATGGTGAGATAGAGGAACTGGAGTGCGCTGGTCTGGAAGTAGATGGTGCCTACCTTTCGGGGAACACTCTGCGTATTTTCCGTCCCAATGATGGCTACTACGATGTGGATCTGACCACCCGGGAAGAGGTGTTCCTTGCCCCTGCTCAGTTGGAGAATAGTTCTGCGTCAATTGAACTTCCCAACTGCATCATCGAATCCACGTTGTTCGATAGCTCTGGATGGTCTAAAGATGTGAGCCACCAGATGGTTATTTTTGACGGCGAGACCTGGCGGGAAGTAGAGCTGCCGGAGGAATTGGCGTATTCCGGATCAAATTACCGGTGGCCTGATTTTTGGGTAGCTTCGGACAGTATCTTTGTTAACATTTATAGCAAAATGAGCGGTAAAGAGCACATCTATCGCATCCCTTTGACCACGGGAGAACTGAAGGCAGAATTTTGCTGTGAGATCGGCTGATTTGTAAGTAAATCAAAGAAATGCATCATGAAAAGAGAGGCGCATATGAAAAAGCGAACCATACAAATCATTGCCGGCTTTTGCCTGATTGCTTTGCTTCTCACTGGCTGCAGCAAACAGGAAGTCAAGCGGGGCGCTATGGGCAGTGAGGTTTGGGAAGAGATGCCTGCCCTTACATATGGCGTCTTGGAGTCGGATTCTCTGGAAGTTCTCCCCTGGAACTCCGGACGCTGCGAAGCTTCTGGAGACTACTTTATCGCAGAAACGGAATTGGGATACTACCTCCTATGTTATTCTTACCTCTATTATGCCGACAAATCGAATTTGAGCAATTGGGTTCCGGTATGCAATCGGCCGGACTGCAAGCATTGGAAATCGTTCGACTGTCCTGCAAAATTGAGATCAACGATTTATGTGAAAGATGACCGAATTTTTAATGTGGACTGGATTGACGGTTACTTGTACCCATCTGATATGAGCGCAAATGGTCTTATGATAGCAAGTATGGCGGCGGATGGAACAGACAAGCGGGGCGAATACGCGGTCGAAGAAGCGATAAAAACGGCAAAGTTAGGCACATCGGTTTGGTATGGCTCGGTCTTGCTCCCCGATTGCTGGCTCTATTTAGCTGGTGTATTGGACAAGAATGGTGATCTTGTAAACCGAATGTTTTGCGTCACAGAATCTGGAACGGAAGAGATTCCTCTGGTTCCCGACCGTCAGCAGGAAGGTGTGCTTTTCTTTGCGGAAGGTCTGTTTGGTGATGATGTGTTTGGCTGCAATCTATTGGATGAAAAGGATGTTTTGGATGAAAATGGTGTTGCTTATTACCGGCTTGTAGAAGGGAAGCCGGTGAGGGTCGATGTGAAAGAGTCAGAAATGAGCGGAAGCTATCTGTCGGGCAATACACTGCGGGTATTTCGCGCCAATGACGGTTACTATGATATTGATCTGACTACCAGAGAAGAGGTGCTTTTGACACCCGCCCGTCTGGAAAATAGTTTTGCACAAATTCTCCTTCCGAACTGCATTCTCGAACATACTCTGTATAAGATTCCGGGGCAAAAGGTAAGGGAAGAGGGCGCGGAGGGAACGACCCATAAAATGGAAATGTTTGATGGGGAAACATGGCGGACAGTGAAAATGCCCGAAGAATTGGTAAATGCCAAGGCAACGGAGTACCTCTATGTTCTCAGTGCTACGTCTGACGGTATCATTGTCGTCTGTCAGGATACTGCGGATAGGTATTGTATGTCTATTTACCGTATCCCCTTGGGAGCTGAGGAGTTGGCAATGGAATACTGCGGTGAAATCGTACAATCCGAACATGTAGCGATGGGGTAACAACCTTTTACCAGACAAGGGGGAGGCTTTATGAAAAAGCACATCCTGAAGAACTGCATGTTTGGTAAGACGGCGGTTACTTTATTGTTGATGAAAAGGAGGCGGTCCATTTGGAAGAAATGAAAAGGGTGTTGTTTACCAAATGGCGAGTCTTATTGCTGGTAGTTTTGGTGCTGTTCAGTACCATCCAGTTTTGCAAACCCCTTATGTATGGCTATGACCAGACAGAGAAGAAAGAGATAGATGCGTATCTCTCTACTTATGGGAATATGCCATTGGACGATGTGAAAACTGCATTGGATCGGCTTACCAGTTTTGGGAATGACATGGCTGCAATCGGTTATGTAGGCGCTGAGTTTTGGCGGCAGCTAGAATATATTCAGGAATACCCTGCTTTTTTGGAGAACATCCAAAGACAAGCGGGAACCATGCTGAATGTCAGCATCTTTATGAGTAACGATGAGACGGTGCTGAAAACTGCTGCTGATTTTCAGCGAATGGAAGGCGCTGTGCTTACTCTGGGCCATGATCGTGCGGTCACTTCTGTTCTGGAGTACAGTACTTCTGACTGGCTTCTGGGGATCTATATGGTGGTGATCGCCGCCTCTTTTATGAAAGAGCGGAAGCGGGGGATGTGGAATCTGGTATGCGCCAGCCCCTGCGGACGGGTGGCACTGCCGCTCTATCGGGTCCTCGCACTGCTGACGGGCGCGATACTTGGCGCAATGCTGTTTACTGGAACAGAGGTAGTTGGAGGTTGGCTGCGCCACGGCGGTGCAGATGAGTTGGGCCGAATCGTGCAGTCGGTAGCTGCTCTCAAGGGCTTCTCTATTCCAATGACCGTGGGCCAGTTTTGGCTGTTCTATACTGCGCTGCGGGTCTTGGGCGCGTTTGCGGTCGGACTGGTATTCTGGCTGTTCTTTGAGCTGATCCCGGATCGGCGGCTGGCGATGATCTGCTTTGCCTTGTTTGTCGGTGCGCAGTGGGTGTTATATCAGACACTGCCCGGTGACTACCTGCTGGATACCGTGAATTTGTTCATGTGGCTCTCCCCCAGAAACTTGGTCCTTTCCTATGAGGTACTGGAGCCTTTGGGCATAACCATTGGAAGAATGGAAGCTTTTTGGGGTGCGATTGGACCGTTGACACTTGTTGGGATTCCCGTGATACTGCTTTGCTGCCGTTTCCGCAAGCCAAACGGCGGATTTGCCTGGATCGCGCGGCTCAGCGACTTTTGGCGCAGACACACGGCTGGCCTTGGCTTCCACGGCAGGCTGTTTTTCCATGAGCTGCATAAGCTGCTTATGATCGGCAGGGGGATACTGGTGATCTTGGCCGTTTTGATCCTCTGCGTGAGCGTGGCAAAAGATCCGTACATAAAGGGTGATTATACGGTTTCTATATCGTTGGAATCTTATTACCGGAAAAGCCAGGGCCCGGTGTCTTCTGATAATGCTGTATTTTTACAGGAACAGCAGGAAAAGTTGGCGGCGTTGGAGGAAGAATATGCCGAACTGCTGAGTCTGTACGAAGGCGGATATCTTTCGGATAGTGAATTCAATATCTGCGCTATGCAATACAGTAGCCTGCCGGAAAAACAAGCGGCACTGGAGCAATATGCTGCCGATCTGCAAACACTCAGTGGTATTGAAAATGCCCATGTTCTGCCCCATTGGGTCTATGCGGAGCTGTTTGGCATAGAGAGCAGCACCGCAAATACCTTGCTGGTGATCAGCGTGGTGGCGGTGTCGCTTATCTGTATTTTGTACTCTTCCACGGAGGCTTCCACCGGTATGACAAAAGCCCGCCGGGCAACCCTGCGGGGAAGAAAGCAGGCGTTGGCGGCGCGCTACAGTGCAGCTGGGGTGTTGACAATCGTGATTTGCGGGATCGTTTGGGGACTGCAGATTCTGCTGCTCTCTATGAGCTATGAGGGACTGCCGTACCTGAATGCGCCGATCTGCTGCCTGCGCTATTTCCGTGATGTACCGGTCGATGTGAGCATTTTGGAATATTGGGCAATACTCGCCGCGGGAAGAACGGTGCTGCTGTGTATTTGGAGCAGTGTGTTCTTGTGGATTGCAGACAGGCTGCAAAAATAGGGGGGATACTATGGAAATCAAAATCGATCATTTATCCAAGCATTATGGTTTAACCTGCGCGCTGGATGATTTTACCATTACCCTGCAGCCCGGCGTATATGGATTGCTGGGCCCTAATGGTGCCGGTAAATCCACGCTTATGGGTCTGCTGACGGATACGGTTAAGCGGGAGACCGGTAGTATCCTCTGCGACGGAAAGGATATTCTGGAAATGGGTGCCGCTTTCCGCAAGCTTGTGGGCTATATGCCCCAGCAGCAGGGATATTATGAGGAATTTTCGGTCGGACGGTATCTGCATTACATGGCGTCCCTGAAAGGAATGTCCCGAAAGCAGGCAAAGGCGGAAATTGACGAGCTGCTAAAAATCGTGGGTCTGTCCCACTGCCTGCATAAACGGATGGGAAGTCTGTCCGGTGGTATGCGTCAGCGGATATTGCTGGCACAGTCCCTTCTCAACAATCCCAAGATCTTGCTTTTGGATGAACCCACAGCAGGTCTTGATCCTGAAGAGCGCATTCGGATCCGGAATTATATCTCTGCCATTGCTGCAGATAAGATCATACTGCTTGCGACCCATGTGGTCAGTGACGTAGAAAGCATTGCGGAGCAGGTACTGTTGCTGCATAAAGGTCGGCTGATCGCGGCAGATACGCCGTCTGCGCTGATCGAGCAGGTGCGGCCTTATGTCAGGGAAGTTCTTTGCCCCAGAGAACAGCTGGAAGAATATCAGAGCAAGTATGTTATTTCCAATGTGACCCAGATGGACGGTCAGCTTTTGCTTCAGATGGTGGGCGAGGACTTGCCCTCCGGGAGAACAGAGCATCTGCGGGTATCGTTGGATGATGTATATCTATATCATGTTCGTTCTCAAAAATCCCTTATAAAAAATGAGCAATAATATGCTGCTGTCCGAAAAAGACAAGAAAAATACCAGAGCGAAGAATGAACTGCACCCCATTTGTTAGACAAGTATGATATAATACTTGTACTAAGAAATGGGGTGTTTTTCCATGCCTAAAGGAGTAGCAAACAAACGATATACGCCTGAGTTTAAGCAGATGGTTGTAGAGACTATGATGCGA
>JAZNMF010000075.1:0-12690 GCA_045579545.1 Acetatifactor sp.
TCATAATTACTTTAGAAGGAGGTACACAATATGTTGATTAAAAAATTGATATTGATGGCAAATATAGTGTTATGTTTAACGACATCTCTGGTTGCATATGCAGCAGAGACATATGCGCCGCCTTTTGAATACGGAGAAATGAAAGACGGACTATTTGTTCGGACATTAGATGAAGAATTAGAAGGTGTCCCTAAAGAATTATTTTGGGAAGAAAGAGCTAAAGCTATTAAGGCAAGAAAATTAGATGAATTAACTCCAGAAATGAAAGAGGCTGGTTATATTCTTGTAAACGGTGATGCTATTTTGAGTACACAACAAGGTGAACAGGCAGAATATGAAGGAAGAACCTCAGAATTTGACGCAAACGCAAAAACGGGTTTTATTACTTTTGCCGGAGTTGTGGAAAGTATAATTAAAGAACCAATATATATAAATATAGCCGGAATTGATGATGCGAAATTTTATAAAACTTTCCCGATTTTTGAAGAAAATAAATGGATTTCTACGGTAACTCTTCCGATCGGAAAGTATGCAGTTGTTTCCGGAGGAATTGCCAAAGATTTCAAAAGTAAATACCCTTTAAAAATACAAAATGAAATAATTGTTGAAGAAAATGCAAATTGTGTGGTAAACTTTACTGTAGGAAATATAAATACAATTATTCAAGAAAAAACAGATACACCTATTGATGAATCAAAATTAGAAGCAGAAAAAAGCGAAGAAACGCCACCTGAAGAAGAGCCTAAAAAGGAAAAATTTAATGTATTGTGGCTAATTCCCGCAATTGTTGTAATTGGAATAATTGTTGGATTTGGATATAAGGGCGTTAAAAAACTGAATAAATACTTGTATCATTAATAATAAAAAAAGAATAACAGAATGATAATAGAAAGATAGAGGAAAGAAGATGAGTATTTTTACTAAATGGAAAAACAGAGAGAGAAGAATTGACAGATTGAGCTACAACTTTACATTGAGCGATTTTTGGGAAGGTCTTAGTAATTTGGTTTCGGAATTTGGACCATATGCATTTTTGGCCGGAGTAATGTTGGGAGCATGCCTCATATTTTTGATAGAGGGTGATGGAAAATTGATGTCAGATTGGTTTTCGCATGCTACAGAAAATAAAATGCAGGATATTGCAGTCATCCTACTGGTCGGTGGATTTTCATCTCCGTTATTATCGGCATTTATCAGCCGCGTTATAGCCGTAATATTTGGGCTGTTCCGGCGCGAACTACACAACTATACAGTATTGATGTTTTTCGTTTCAACTATTTTGGTCGCGTTGCAAAAGAATTATGGCTTCTGGTTGGGCTTTGCAGCTATTCCGTCAGCAATTTTTCTTATCATGCTGGGGGTGAGTATTGTGGTGGGAATTTTGGATCTTATTTTTTGATTAAAAAGAAAAAGCGCAATAAAATGCGCTTTTCTTTTTTTTACAAGCATATCGGTCGCTCTGTAATCTCATCATGAGAAATAGAGGCGATATATTCTGCTTCATCATTTCCTTCTTCAAAGGATATTTTGTTTTGATATAAATTTTGACGTAACACCTTTTGTCCATAAGTAACCAGATTGTTTTCTTTAATGTGATCTGGAACAGATATGCAAATTCTAACTTTTCGAGTCTGTGTCACATCCGCGTAAATGTGTCTTGCCATATCATTTGTCCCTCTGAAGTAAAGACCTAAATTCTAATTCCTGATACCATTCTTTTCTGGCAATTGGATTAATCTTAATCGCCAATGTGTCGAGAGAAAAAGGAATAGGAATGTTGGTCACAATTGTTGATAGTTTCAAAAAATCTTTAACAGCTTCATAAGCTCCTTCTGTTTTTAAAAGTTTAATTGAATTAGAGCGAAGACCTATTTTCTTCCATATTTCTTTCAATTCTTTTTCGTCAGTATTTAAAACGGTCTCAAATAATTTATCTATAGACCCAAAGTGAGATAGAAGAATGGCCGCTGTTTTTTCGCTTATACCCTTAATTCCAGGATAATTATCAGATGTATCTCCTGCAATAGCTTTTAAAGAAGCAACCAAATCAGGAGTCACACCCATAAGCCATTTGGTAGAATCTACACCTAAGGGGATGCATTTATCCGGAAGGTGTAAATTGTTTAAAACTCCATTATTTCCCTGTGTATAATCAAGATACATTTCTTCGGCCTTACTGGTACTTTTACAAGAAAGCCAGTATCTAACTCCAGGTCCAACTAACTGAGTTAAATCATGATCTGCGCTATATAAGGTAACTAAAGCCTCTTTTTTAAAGCGTTCTGCGAGTGAGCCCAAAAGATCGTCGCCCTCATACTCAGTAGAAAAATAAACCTTAACGCCTATATCCTGCAGCAAACGCATAAGAGTTTCTTTTTGCTGCCGAAGAGGCAGTGGTGTCTCTGAACGATTTGCTTTATATTCGGGATAAAGTTTTTTGCGAAAGGTGTCCCTGGAAACATCAAATGTAACAGCAAGATGAGTAGGTTTTTGTTCTTCCAAAATATTTTCCAATCTCTTCATAAAGGTATAAACTCCATTTGTATACACTCCCTTAATATTGTGAAGGATCAGATGATAATAGGCAGATTCCTGACTTTTATCTTTTAAAAATTTAATGGCATCTGGCAAAGTCCCGTAATATGACTCAGACAAAAGCGATGAGCCATCAATTAGCAGTAAGTTATTCATAAATATTTTCCTCCATTTTCTTTTTTAGATAAAAATAATATGAGAGATTTTAGCCTTTTGAAAAACAAATATTTAAAAAGGGCATTTTCAATCATATTAACTATATCAAATGAAAAAAGGAGATAATAAAAATGCAAGAAAAAAGAATGATTGAATTAATCAACACATTAAGAGAGGCTTCTGACGCTTATTATAATCATAACAAAGAAATTATGTCCGATAAGGAATATGACGCCCTGTTTGATGAATTAAAAGAGTTAGAAGAAGAAACCGGCATTGTTTTGGATGGTAGTCCAACAGCAACAGTAGGAATGGATCCTGTTGGTGATCTTGAAAAACAAAAGCATGAATATCCTGCTTTGTCTTTAGGTAAAACCAAACAGGTTTCAGATCTTCAGAAAATGTTGGGAGACAAAGATGGTTTTCTGTCCCATAAAGCAGATGGACTAACAGCAGTAGTAACTTATCGTTACGATGACAAGACAAATAAGTGTGTCTTAAAATCTGTTGTTACAAGAGGAAACGGTTATATCGGAGAAGTTGTTACGCACAATGCAAAGGCAGTTAAATACTTGCCGGAATCTCTGGATATTCAGACTGATCTGGTAATTCGAGGAGAAGTAGTTGTTCCTTATGCTGAATATGAACGTGTAAACGAAGAACTTGAGGCAGAAGGAAAAGAAAAGTACAAGAGCATAAGAGGGCTTGCATCAGGTGGATTAAGGCAGCTGGATCCTGCAAAGGCAAAAGGAAAGGGACTCGAATTTAGACCCTTCTTTATTTCTTATCCTAAGTTTTATACCATGCAGGAAGATTTTGCTTACCTTAAAGCCCTTGGTTTTTATCCGGTAGAACATGTGTTGGTAAATGCAAATACAGTCGAATCGGCTGTAAAGGATTTTGAACTTTCCCTTGATTCTACATCTATTCCTACGGATGGATTGGTTCTTGCTTACAATGATAAGTTATACGGGGAAAGTCTTGGTATGACTGGACATCATCCTAAACACTCTATTGCGTTTAAATGGAAGGATGATACTTATGCTACCAAGCTGGAAAGAGTTGTTTGGTCTGCATCTAAAACAGGTCTATTAAACCCAGTTGCTGTTTTTGAACCTATCAATATGGATGACGGAACAACGGTAACTCGCGCCTCTGTTCACAATGTTAGTATTATAAAATCTTTACAGCTCGGAGTTGGAGATGTTGTCAATGTATATAAAGCCAACATGATTATTCCACAGATTGCATCCAACGACACAAAGAGTGGAACAATCGAAATACCTTTTGCCTGCCCTGTTTGCGGAATGGATACGGAAATAAAAGTAAGTAAAGATGGTGTGGAAACTTTACATTGTACCAATCCCTATTGCCACGCAAAGACGCTTGGACAGTGGAAGCATTTCGTTTCCAGAGATTGCTTGAATGTAGAGGGTTTGGCTGAATCTCAGCTTTTCGATCTTATTGAAGGCGAGTATATCAAAAAATATTCTGATTTATATTTCCTGAAAGATATGAATTTGGAATATTTGAAAAAGACTCCAGGATGGGGCGAACTTTCCGTTTCAAATTTACTTGCAGCAATCGAAAAATCAAGAAATGTGTCTCTGAATCAGTTTATTGATGCATTAAGTATTCCTTTGATTGGAACGGATGCCGGAAATCTTTTAGCAAAATACTTCAAGTATGATCCATATGAATTCTATGAATTTATCATGAATGGAGATTTTGCAGAATTGGATGCTATTTCCGGATTTGGCAGCACAATGATTGGAAAGATGGCAGACTGGAGAAATAAAAGTCCTAACCTTCTCAGCAACGATTTCGAAGATTTGTTCCGATTAATCGAATGTCTACATTTCGAAAAACCTGAAATTGGAGAAAAGCTTGCTGGAAAAACTTTTGTTATTACCGGAAGTTTGGTTCATTATGTGAATCGTGATGCTCTGGTCGCTGTTATTGAAAAGAATGGAGGAAAAGTAAGTGGTAGTGTTTCCGCAAAAACTTCCTACCTGATTAACAATGACATCGAATCAACTTCTGGAAAGAACAAAAAGGCAAAGCAGCTTAATGTCCCGATCATTACAGAAGACGATTTTGTATCTATGTTAAATTAACTAAGGAGCCTCGGCCCCTTATTCATAAGGAGGAATTATGCAAGAAAAAATTGAAAAATTTAAAAAGTTCATTGATGAGTCAAAAAATATTGTATTTTTTGGTGGGGCCGGAGTCTCGACAGAAAGCGGAATTCCAGATTTTCGAAGCAAAAACGGGTTATATAACCAGCACGATGTAAAATTTGATCAGTTCGATCCAGAATATTTGTTGAGTAAAGATTGTTTGTACAACAATCCTAAAGTGTTCTATGAGTTTTACAGACAAAAATTAGATGTAAGAGATATAGAACCGAATATTGCTCATAGAGTATTGGCTAAACTTGAGAATCAAGGGAAACTGAAAGCGATTATTACTCAAAACATTGATGGCTTGCATCAAAAAGCTGGAAGCAATACTGTTTATGAAATCCACGGCACAACGCAAAGAAATTACTGCAGTAAGTGTAAAAAAGAATACGCTTCTGATTATATTTTCAACTCAAAAGACGCAATTCCTAAATGCAATTGCAAGGGTTTGATTAGACCGGACGTAACATTATACGGTGAAGCTTTGCCTCAAGATGCGGTTAATAAGGCCATAATGGCTCTTAATCGAGCCGATATGCTTATTGTCGCTGGAACTTCACTAAAGGTATTGCCGGCAGCTAATTTTATTTATGATTTTTATGGAAATCACATTGTTGTGATCAATAAAGAATCTCTGAATATTTCCTTGCATCCTACAGAGGATTTGATTTTTGTAGGAGAAATGGGAAAAGTATTTGAAAAAATTGATAAAATGATGTAAAATAGACCTATGATATTACAAAAGGAGAAAGTAATATGTTTGAAGAAAACGATCAAAATCTTTTTTGTTTGGTAAATCAGGCTATAACTTCAGAAGACAATTTAGAAGAATCTTTTGCCAAAGAATTGATTATCGCTGCCTTTAACTACACTAAAGTGCGCGTAGAGTGGAATCTGTATTCTCTTGCCGAAAAAGCGGAAAATGACAGCTACAGAACTTCGTCACATAATCGATTCATTGATACCTTAAATATATTTTTAAGATACGAAAAAAGCTTAAGCAAAGAAGTTCCTAATTTTTCGAAATATGATCGAAAGGCTCTTGGAGATGTAGCAAATTTTTTAGTATGTCAATTGGCTTTAGCCAAAAGATAAGCAAAATAAAAAAACAGCCGTTAAGGCTGTTTTTTTTGTGCAAAAAATATTTGTTATGTTAAAAATCATTCATATTAAAAATAAAAACAATGGAAGGTAGTGTTTTATGGGGACAAATTACTATTTGCTTACAAAAAACAAAAAACTAAAAGAAAAATACTTTGATTTTAATAATGATTATGAATTGACAGATAAGCCTTGTTTTGGATATCAAATTCATATCTGCAAGTTGAGCTCCGGATGGAAGTCTTTGTGGCAGGCGCATCCTGCAGCCTATAATTCTGTATCTGAATTTGAGGAGTTTGTCAGAAAACATGAAAAAAGTTTTCTTTTTTTGGACGAATATCATAGAAGATATTCGATTGATGAGTTTCTGGAAGAAATAAAATATTTCGATCGCGATAAAAGCGGAAAAATCAGAGAGCAATATAATGGATCTCCTTTAATCTGTCATGAAGAATATCAGAAAGAAGAAAGAAAAAAAAGACCATGGAGTTGCTGTGATATTAAATATTGGCAGGACAAAGACGGATATGATTTTACAGATCGATGGTTTTGTTAAAATGGGCAGCCTTCAGGCTATCTTTTTCTATCATATTGATAGTATCAAAAAACAAATGGAGGAAATTCATAATGAGTACAAATTTAATGAGTTTTGATGTAGATGTAACTAACCAGCAGCTTCAGGTAGTATCAAATTACGATCTTTTCTATGCTGAACTTTCAAAAAAATGTGATGACTTTAAAAACATCGTTGTAACAGAAAGCAATCTGAAAGATTGCAAAGGCTTTTTGAGTGAATTGGTTGGCATGAGAACGGCTCTTGATAAAAAGCGAAAAGAAGTAAAAAAGATTTTGGAAGCACCGGTAAAAGATATGGATGGCAAATTCAAGAACCTGATTGCGCTTGTTACTGAGACTGAAGGCCCGTTGGCTGACAACATCGAAGTGTTCGATAATAAAAGAAGAGATGAAAAGCGAAAAGAAGCAGAGGCTGTTATCAAAAAGACCATTGAAGATGTTGGTCTAAACACTAAGTATGCTGCAACCATTATCGTAAAGGATTCTTATCTAAATTTATCCGGCACCAAAAAAGCTGTAAAAGAAGCTATTTTAAAGGAATGTCTTTCGGCAAAAGAAAAGCAGGATAAAGAACTTGCGGATAAGGAAACCATCAAAATGATGGTTGATAAAGAAAATGCTACGATTATTTATCAAATGGACCCAGAGTCGTTCATTAAAATGTATGACAAGGGAGATCCAGTAGATGAAATCTTAAAAGAAGTTATTTCAAGAGCAGAATCCTATCGAATGACAGAAGCAGCTGCAAAAAAGGCAAAAGAAGATGCTTTGGCTGAAATAAAAGAAAAAGAGGATTCAACCACAGGCGTTGACATTCTTCCTCAGCAGACACAAGATCTTGCTGCTCCCGACCCTGCTTTGCAGAATACAAATATTCCTTCTATTGATGTCCCTGGAATACCCAGTATTGACGATTTATTGAACGGCCTGAAAGATATTGGTTTCAACTCAATGAATGCTGATCAAGCACAGTCAGAAGAAAAGGTTCCTGCAACAGATAAATGGGAGGTTACTTTTAAGGTAACCGGACCTACTGATGAATTGTCGGCATTATGTCAACATTTAAAAGATAAAAAAATCAATTATTCTGTAATTTCTCAAATAAAACTCAACTAAAAAAAAGCGCCTCTTAAGGCGCTTTTTTTCTTTCATATTGAAACTAAAGGAGGTTGATTACATGTTTATAGAAAAATTTGATGAACTGTTTAAAAAAGCACCTGAAGCTGCTGAACTTGTTATTGAAAACGCAAAAACTTTAATTAATTATGCTAATTTCACAATGGAACACTCTATGCAAAAACAAGCTCTATATTCCGGCAGCCAATCTCTAAGTCTTAAATCCGATTTTGAAAGCATGGACAAAAAGAGAATTGCTATGCATGATATGGCTTGCGAAGCTTGCGCCCAAATCAATAGCATGGCAGAGCGCGTGAGAATGAAGCCTATTTTCAATTTTGAGTTGGAACCAATTCAAAGCCCTTATATGAAATATTCTCATGATAATCATTTCAAGGTGGCTAATTTTGTTGGACAATTTATTAATGAGTATTATCATTTTGGGTCAAAAGAGTATAATCGGCACATCTTCGATCAGGTAACATCTCAGGATAAACTGTATGATGAAAACAAACTGAACACTATGCCAAGAAAATCGGAAATAGGAGTTGATTACATTAACAGGTCAGACATCAAACCAATTTTAAAAGAAAATCCAAATGGTTTTGAGGTTAGGCTCGCAGACGGAGCAACTTTAATTGTGAAAGCGGAAAAACCTATTGATACATTTGACTTATTGATAAGAAAAGATGATCTTGAATTGCCCCAAGAATATAATGTGGAATTAATATCAAAAAATCCATACAGTCGAGAAAACCCTATGGGAACTCAAATTAACGAAATGGCTGGTCAAAATGCTTTTTATTTTGATCTCGACAATAAGGCATACGATGTTCCAACAGCTGTAATTCAAGAAATAGTAGACAGACATGGTGGTTTTGAGGATAATAAATATAGACAAGAAAAGGGATATGAGCGAGATTAACTGTCTCTTTTTCTGTCATATTAAGATTATTAAAGAAGAAAGGAGAAACATGAACAGATTTCGGTTAGAAAGCAAGAAGGATATTCTTGGAAATGATGTTTATGAATTTTCCGGACATGATCATCGATTAATTGTATGTTGCTACAACAACATGAAAGGCAATGTCGGAAATATCCAGGTTAAGATAACCTACGAAAAACCTTTGCCGGTAGCAATCAAAATTGTTTATACGCCCAATGATGAATTAGTCCTGACTACGGAAGAACCATTGTTTTTATTCTCGAATGAGGCTGATGCCATGGCAGAATATCTGTATATGGTCAAAGAGTTTGAACAGGAAATTTTGGACATCGTAAAGAAAATTAAATACAACAAATAAAAGACTCTTCGGAGTCTTTTTTCTTTTTTAAAAGCATTGTTTTCTTTCATATTCTTAGTATCAAAAATATAAATGGAGGAAAATAAAATGCAGGTAAGTGAAAGATATTTAATCATGGTAACCTTAAACAATAACAACAAATTCTATAGAATGATCCCTGACAAATCAGGTAATTCTTTTTCTGTTGTTTATGGAAGAGTGGGAACCTCCGGTACCACAGCTAATTATCCAATGAACAAATGGGATTCTATTTACAATTCTAAAGTAAGAAAAGGATATGTAGATCAGACCGATTTGCATACAAATGTAGAAATTGAAGAACAGGATGACGATAATTTCAAGGATGTAACGTCCGCCAGCGTTAGAAAACTCATTGATACTTTAATGAACGCGTCAAAACAGTTGGTAAAAAAGCAGTATAGCGTAAGCAGCAATGACGTAACTCCTCAAATGATCGAACAAGCTGAGCGGCTCTTGATCAGGCTTTCCAACATTTCTGTTGTCTGGGAATTTAATCAGGTTCTCCTGGAGCTGTTTCATACTATTCCAAGAAATATGACTTCTGTTTTGGACTATACCGCCAGAACAAAAGAAGATTTTGAAAAAATTGTTAACAGGGAGTATGATCTGCTTCAGAATATGCAGTTGCAGGTGAACAAAACTACTGTTTTGAAAAAGAAGTCTGACGGAACTAAGACTGAAAATCTTTCTGATTTGGGATTGGAAATCAGGGAATGTACAGATAAAGAAATTGAAGAAATCAAATCTCATCTGGATTTAGAAACACAGCGCTTATTTATAAATGCATGGTCCGTAAAAAATCTGGAAGGAGAAGAGAAGTTAAAAAATTATGCAGAAAAGCATAATATCACAAAATTCAAATTCCTTTATCATGGTAGTCGTACAGAAAACTGGTGGAGCATTATCAATACCAGACTGAAGCTTAATCCTTTGAATGCCGTAATTACCGGAAAGATGTTTGGATACGGTATCTATACCGCACCAAAAGCATATAAGTCAGCTGGATACACATCTTTTAGAACGGCCTACTGGAATAGCTGCAGAGATGACAGCGGCTATATTGCAGTTTATAAGGTGGCTTACGGAAATCCTTTGGATGTGCATCAACATACACCTGAGTATTCCTCTTTAAGAAAAGATTCCTTTGAAAAGAAATATCCTAAATGTAACTGCCTGCACGCACATGCAGGGGCGTCCCTTCGAAATGATGAAATCATACTATACGATGAAGACGCATTGACTATTAGATACTTGATCAAAATTGGAGACAAATAAATGAGCAAAGAGCCAATAACTCATCCAAATGGAATTTTGAATTTAAACTGGCTAAAGGAAGAAGCGAAATTTATGACCCCAGAAAGAGAAAAAGCAATTTTAGCAAGAAATGAGGCTTTGAGTAAAGTACCAGTAAATAAACGAAAGGGGTGGAGCAAAAACCATCCTATAGAAAGTTTTATTAAATAAAACAAAGAGAGAGAGCATTTGCTCTCTTTTTTGTTTTTTAAACGCTCTTTTTCCGTCATATTTTTAATATCAAAAAAAAGACTAAAGGAGAAAACAATATGATTAACGATTTCGAGACTAAAAGTTTCATTTCCGCAAATGAAGTAGAAGATTATGTAAATATGCGACAGACCACTGATCATTGGTTTGGAGCTAAAATCAGCGATCTTTCTATCATCGCAGGCCCGGAAAATTTATCTGTAGACAATCTGGAAGATTTCAGAAAGAAGTATCCAAATCTTGAAGGAGATGATTCGGATATTCTGGAATGTGCTGCATCTACTAATTTTTTCGTAAAGGTAAAAGAAAGCCCGAGAAAACATAAGATTTATCCTCTCAGATATACAGGCTTGCCGTCTTTGATGGCAAGAGCAAGGTTGATGGGAGACTCTATTAAAAATGAGGACGAATGCGCAGGTGTTAGGATATTACCAGGAAAAAGAAAAGCAGAAATGCTTTCCGAATGCCTTGGACTTTATGACTTACCATGTAAAATTCTGTATCGTGATTTTAAGGTGTCTGCCGTATTGTCTGATCAGTATGCAATTTTGACAGAAAAAGATCTGTACGATTCACTAAAGCGTGTTTTGGAGGAAAAATACCCGGATTATGAATTGAAAAGCGGAGAGGCTTCTCATGAACATTTCGAGCTGTTTTATAATCTGAATGATGTAGATATTGAAGAAGACATCCATATGAGATTTAAGGATGCAGGACAGGATATTGGTGAAGTAAAGGTTTCGATCCGATTCCTCACTTCTGATATTGGCCAATCCAATGCTTCAGTATATCCATTTTTGATAATTGATGGCAAGAAAATAAGATGCGGCAAGCCAGTTTCTATTAAGCATTTCGGCAAAAATACAGTGAAAGATTTCGATAAAGCGCTCAAAAATATTTATAGTGCATTTGAGGGATGTATCGCCGACTTTGAAAAACTCGGAAATACTACAATTTACTACCCGGCAGGATGTTTAAGAGCAATTGCTTACCAGCAGCGCTTGCCCAAAAAAATTGTTATGTCTATTGCAGAAGAAATGGAACTGAGATACCCGACAACCTGTACCGGATTTGAAATTTATTGGCATCTGAACGAGATTGCTCAAAAGTTTGAAAAATTAAATCCAAATGCAGGTGTCACTCGTCTGTTAAATATCCAGGAAGCTATTGCCGAAAGTATAAAGTTAAATTTTGCGGCTTATGATCGTAATTTTCAGTGGATTAGAGGCGAGGAAGAATCAGCACCACCCGTCTAACGGGTGGTTTGCTCTGCGGCTATAAGCCTTTGTTACCGGCCAGCGCCTAAAGACGCTGGCTTTCACTTCGTTCAAGCCTATCGCCTTTGCCGCCTTCGCCACCCCTAGAAGGGGTCAGTTACTACTTGCTACCCCTAAAGGGGTCTTCATACTCTTTCACACTCAGTTTGTCGAGGGCTATATCTGCCTTTTCTTGCTCCTGAATGTATTTCTTTATTGTTTCTTCGTTTAACCCCACTGTGCTTACATAATAGCCCTCTGCCCAAAAGTGACGGTTTCCATACTTGTACTTCAAGTTAGCATGCTTATCGAATATCATCAATGCACTCTTTCCCTTCAAATATCCCATAAAGCTCGATACACTGATTTTGGGCGGTATGCTTACCAGCATATGAATATGATCTGACATCAAATGTCCTTCTATAATCTCTACTCCCTTATAAGCACAAAGTTGTTTTATGATATCTCGTATGCTTTCTTTGTATTGATTATAAATGACTTTTCGTCTATACTTGGGTGTGAACACTATGTGGTATTTACACATCCATTTAGTGTGTGCTAAACTATTTGCCTTTTTGGCCATGAAAATCACCTTTCCTCTCGTTATATATTGGCTTGAACAACCTCATTATAACGGAAAGGTGATTTTTTGTATAACACTTTGCCACACCACCCGCATAGCAGGTGGTTTTCTGTTTCGCACACCTCCATTTCTCTGTTGAGAAACTCCGGTGCACTCAACTGGCTGAAGCCATAACAAAACGCACCCTCATGTATACCGCTACATAAGGATGCGTAATTTATGTTCACAGATTTAAGCAGATGTTAATTGACCTATGCCGCTTTTTTCTTTTTACTCTCAGAAATATTGGAAATCAGAGTAAACGCAAAGGCTGTACCGATTGCGATCAGCATACAGATCACCATCGCAAAACCTTT
>JAZNMF010000076.1:0-4312 GCA_045579545.1 Acetatifactor sp.
GGCTGTTATGATCTGGCAGATTACGAACAATTTAAGTTCGGCCATTATCGTAATAGGTATTGCCGTTCTTATGATTTTTGTGGCAGATCCCCATTACAAAAAATATGTACTGATCGTGGCCGGAGTGCTGGCTTTGGTGGCGGCATTGGTATATTGGATCGTTACGACTGATGCGGCCGGAGGTAATTTCCGGTTTAAGCGTATTGATATCTGGTTACATCCGGAGTCGGATCCGGAGGGTGTGGGCTTCCAGACACTCCAGGCATTGTATGCCATCGGAAGCGGTGGTATCTGGGGAAAAGGTCTGGGACAGAGTATGCAAAAACTGAACTTTCTGCCGGAGGCCCAAAATGATATGATCTTCTCCATTATTTGCGAGGAACTGGGACTGTTCGGCGCAGTGGCGGTGATTTTGATGTTTGTGATCCTGCTTTGGAGAATGATGATCATTGCCAACAATGCTCCCGATCTGTTTGGAGCCATGCTGGTGGTAGGTGTGATCGGCCATATCGCCATTCAGGTAATTCTCAATATTGCAGTAGTGACCAACAGTATTCCCAATACCGGAATCTCCCTTCCGTTTATCAGCTACGGCGGTTCTTCCGTCATGTTCCTGCTGATAGAGATGGGGCTTGTTTTAAGCGTGGCACGGAGAATACAGTTAAAAGAAGTATAAGATAGACAACGTACCTGCGCCCTGTCCTTCGCATAATATATAACAGTTTATATTCAGGACTGGATGGATGCGAATGGAAAAAATACATGTTCACGGAGGCGTCAGGCTGCAGGGAAACGTGAAAATACAGGGATCAAAAAATGCAGCCCTCCCAATTCTGGCAGGGACACTGCTTACCGGAGGAGAGAATCTGATCTGCAATTGTCCGAGAATCGCAGATGTCTGCAGGATGGTCAGTCTTTTGGGCTCCCTTGGATGCAAGGTAAGCCGGGAGGGTGACGGTATCAGAGTAGATGCGGCAGACGTGACTCCCGGCGAGATGCCGGCAGAAGCGGTAACCGGAATGCGATCCTCTCTGTTTTTGATGGGAGCATTGCTTGGCAGAGGGCGAGAAGTAATGATGGAGTATCCGGGCGGCTGCGTCATCGGAAAAAGACCCATTGATTTCCATCTGCAGGCCCTTGCGCAGATGGGCGCTGTTTTTGAGGAGAAAGATAATAAGCTGTGTGGCCGGGCGCCGGGCGGACTGCATGGGGCTGACATTTGTTTTGATATTAAAAGTGTAGGTGCCACGGAAAATATCATACTTGCAGCAGTAGCGGCCAAAGGAGTGACACGTATTTTCGGTGCTGCCACGGAACCTGAGGTGGAGCATTTATGCAGATACCTGCAAAAGTGCGGTGCACAGATCCGAGGGATTGGCACAGAGTTTCTGACCATAACAGGAGGAAGTGAACTTCGGGGCACGGATTATCGCATTCCGGCAGACCGCATTGTGGCAGGAACTTATCTGCTGGCCTGCCTGGGAGCTGGAGGCAGTGTACTTTTGGAGGAAGCCCCCGTGGAGCAGATGGAAAGCGTGATCAGTCTTGCAGAACAGCTGGGCGCAGATTGCCAGAAACTGGACAGTGCCTTATATGTTCAGGGACCGGACCGCCTTGGATGCCTTGCAGAACTTACCACAAGACCTTATCCCGGATTCCCTACGGATTTACAGTCCGCAGCGCTGGTCATGATGACCGCCGCCTGTGGGGAATGTGTTTTGGAGGAGACGATTTTTGAAAATCGGTTTCGCATTGTGGAACCGCTGAAACAGATGGGAGCTGTGATCCGGCAGCTGGATAGCAGGCGGGTGAAGATCACCGGACCGGTGAGACTGAAAGGGATACGGACAGAAGCACTGGAACTCAGGGGCGGAGCAGCTCTTGTGATCGCAGGGCTTATGGCAGAGGGAGAAACGGTGATCGGCGGTTGTCGTTATATTATCAGAGGCTACGAGAATATCTGCCGTGATTTCAGAGAGTTAGGAGCGCGTATTTACGGTGCATAAAAAGCGAAACAGAAAAGTACGGGTGTTATTTATCATATTGGCAGCAGTGTGCGTCATTGCCGGCATAGGATATGCTGTGTTTTCCGGATATACGGTAAAGACAGTGTATGTGGAAGGCAATTATCATTATACCCGGGAAGAGATTGAAGATTATGTGATGTCTGGGCCCATGGGGAACAACTCCCTTTTCCTTTCCCTGAAATACAAATGGAAAGAGCCGGAGAATCTTCCCTTTGTGGATGCCCTTGACGTGTCTATCCTTTCAAAAGACACCATAAAAATAACGGTTTATGAAAAGGCACTTGCCGGATGTATCCGTTATATGGATTCTTACATGTATTTTGACAGAGACGGTTATGTGGTGGAATGCTCGGAAGTAATGACAGAGGGTGTTCCCCAGATTACCGGATTATCCTTTGATCACATGGTGATGGAAGAACTTCTTCCGGTTGAGGATGAGGGCGTGTTTGACAGTATCATGGAGCTGACCAAGCTGCTTTCCAAGTACGGATTGTCAGCTGA
Organism: Acetatifactor sp.; assembly: GCA_045579545.1. Taxonomy (GTDB): domain Bacteria; phylum Bacillota; class Clostridia; order Lachnospirales; family Lachnospiraceae; genus Acetatifactor. Next base: position 2,529 of record JAZNMF010000076.1, read on the forward strand.
TAAAATCTTCTTCCAGTCTACCGGAGATGTCACTGTTTACTTCGGTGATATTAAGGCAGCACTGGGAAATGACAGAAGTCAGTTGGAGAACAAAATGATGCGTCTGCCACAGCTTCTTGACAAGTTGGAAGGGAAGAAAGGAACGCTTCGCATGGAAAATCTGACGCAGGACAGAACGGATGTTTCCTTTCAGCCGGAACAATAAATTTATAGGAAAAAATATAAAAAATAGGTTGCTAAATTTGCAAAATGATTATATGATAATATATAGGAATTAAGCCATGGAAAAGGAGGACAAACCTTTGTTAGAGATTAAGACGAACGATGCAGAATCTGCAGCTAAGATCATCGTGGTAGGTGTCGGCGGTGCAGGTAATAATGCTGTTAATAGAATGGTTGACGAGAAAATTGACGGGGTGGATTTCATCGGTGTGAACACTGATAAACAGGCACTGAGACTGTGTAAAGCTCCCAGATTATTGCAGATTGGTGAGAAGCTTACCAAAGGTCTTGGCGCAGGAGCTAAGCCTGAGATCGGTGAGAAGGCTGCCGAGGAAAGCGCAGAAGAAGTGGCAGCAGCACTTCAGGGCGCAGACATGGTATTCGTAACCTGCGGAATGGGTGGCGGTACCGGTACCGGTGCAGCTCCCGTAGTAGCTAAGATTGCCAAGGATATGGGCATTCTGACCGTAGGTGTTGTAACCAAGCCCTTCCGCTTTGAAGCGAAGGCCCGCATGACCAATGCGCTGGAAGGCATTGAGAGAATCAGAGAGAATGTAGATACTCTGATCGTAATTCCTAACGACAAGCTTCTGGAGATCGTTGACCGCAGGACAACCATGCCTGAAGCTCTGAAGAAGGCTGACGAAGTACTGCAGCAGGCAGTACAGGGTATTACCGATCTGATCAACGTACCTGCAGTGATCAACCTTGACTTTGCAGACGTACAGACCGTCATGAAGGATAAGGGTATTGCTCACATCGGTATCGGTGAAGGAAAGGGCGACGACAAGGCTCTGGAAGCTGTGAAGATGGCAGTGGAGAGTCCTTTGTTGGAGACCACCATTACCGGCGCTTCCCACGTTATCATCAACGTATCCGGCGATATCACACTGACCGACGCTTCCGATGCAGCCAGCTATGTTCAGGAGATGGCTGGAGAAGATGTTAATATTATTTTCGGTGCAATGTACGATGCATCCAAGACAGATTCCTGTACGATCACCGTTATCGCTACCGGACTTGAGGATTACAGCACAGTTCCCGTGCAGCCTCAGGTAAGCATTCCTCCTTTCCGTAAGCCTCCCGTGCAGAACACCCTGCAGGGTATGAATCAGCCCGGCAGACAGACTGCACAGCCTATTTATACACAGGGCGGATATACCGGCTATCAGCAGCCTGCTCCGAAGCCCGCAGCTACACCCACCAGACCTTTGTCAGGAATTAACCGTCCTACAGATATCAGGAGCTCTGTGGAAGAGAAGTCTCTGAAGATTCCTGATTTCCTCCAGAGAAAGTAATACATGCGGTTGCTACATATTTTATCATATGATTGAAACCTGAAGAGGGTGTCCCAAAAGTCATGAAATGACTTGAGGGGCATCCCTCGTTCTTTTTGCAAAAAAACGAGAACGGTTACCACACCGTTCTCGATTTCTACCTCATTATGTGATATAATAAGGTATGCCAACATTTAAAGATTATACCATGAATCAGTTACAATTACCACTATCTTTTGAAGATTTCATTCCTGAAAATCATCTGGTGCGGGTCGTAAATACAGT
>JAZNMF010000077.1:0-1701 GCA_045579545.1 Acetatifactor sp.
AGAAGGCGATCTGCCCTTCAAAAACCTGGATTATCTCTACATCCCCGGCATCAAGAAGGCTGTGGAGGAAAAAACAGAGGTGATTAAGGCATATGTGGTAGGCGACGGCACCATGAAAGAGTTTGACCTTCGTCTCGGTGAACTCACCGACGAAGAAAGACAGATCATCTTAAAGGGATGTCTGATCAATTACAATAGAGTAGATTGATTCTGAATAAAAAAATGAGTTTATGGACAACTGTTTTCATGAGGAAGGCAGTTGTCTATTTTCTTTTTTGAAGTATAAATCCTTTCTTTTCGGAAAAAATAAGCCTAGAAGAAAACAAGGCGCGGATTTTTTCTCCGGGCCGTTTCTGATAGAAGTAAGTTGGCTTAGGATGGCGGATTGGAGGAGCAGAGAATGAGAAGAAACAGAAAAAGCAGGATCAGAAAAGAGCGGATGGTGATGATCGCATCATCGGCGCTGGTGATGGGCGCGTTGACTTTGACGGGGATCTACATGAAAGATCGTTCGGACGACAATATAAATGACGGGTATACCATCGATTTTGCGGAATTAGAAAATAGCGTAGATGAGAAAATGCAAGAAATTATTCAGAATCAGAAAGAAGAACTGGTGGATCTTGCTGAGAATCCGGTCTCTGACGATGCCCTGGATTATGCGCCCATGGAGGCAGGATCCAATGTGGTGGAGATCCCCGGATTGACAGACCGTGATTCTGATCAGGAGGAACAGGAGCAGCAGAAAGAGGATAAAAAGAAAGAGGAACGGAAGAAGGACGAGAAAACGGCCGGGCAGACGGATGTGACAAAGGACGAGGAAAAGAAGGAGGTATCCGGAGAAGAAGAGGATGTGGAGACAGCCACCGAAGCTGTTAGCAGAGTGCTGAATTTTACGGAGGATCAGGGATTGGTGAGACCGGTTCAGGGTGAGATCCTTATGTATTACAGTATGGACAAGAGCATTTATTTTGCCACCCTGGATCAGTATAAATACAATCCTGCCGTAGTGATTTCCGCAGCAGAAGGAGATCAGGTGATAATCTGCGCAGATGCCAAAGTGCTTTCTGTGTCGGAGGATGCTGAGATTGGCCGCAATGTGGTATTGGATCTGGGTAACGGTTATCATGCGGTATATGGACAGCTTAAGGATGTGAGAGTGGCAGAGGGCAGCTACGTCAACAGAGGAGAACTCCTCGGCAGTGTGGCAAGCCCCACAAAGTATTACAGTTTGGAAGGTCCGAACCTTTATTTTCAGCTGAAAAAGGACGGGACGCCTGTGAATCCGGAAGGATTGTTTCAATAAGCCTGACGGGAGGACTGTAAGATGTATATTACAGGCGGCAGAGTCCTGACTATGGCAGGAAAAGAATATGAGTGTGGAACCATTCATATTGTGGACGGAAAGATTACAGAAGTGGGCAGCAGTGAAGAGATCCATATACAGTGGGAATTGGGAGAAACGGTTCTCGATGTAAAAGGAGCTCTGGTGATGCCGGGGATCATAGAAGCCCATTGTCATATGGGTATCACAGAGGAAAAGAAAGGGATGGAAGGGGACGACTGTAATGAAACAGTCGATCCCCTTACTCCGTGGCTGAGGGCCATTGATGCCATTCACTCCATGGATGCCTCCTTTGATGATGCGGTGCGGGCGGGGATCACTGCGGCCATGATCGGGCCCGGCAGCTCCAACGTGGT
>JAZNMF010000078.1:0-14121 GCA_045579545.1 Acetatifactor sp.
TAAATCTTATCTTCCTGCTGGATTAAACCTGTTACCAAGCCATATTCTACTAATTCAAGTATTCTTGTTGTAATCATGTCTATTCTCCTTAAAAAGGGCACAATAAATGCGCCCTTTTGCTTTTATGCTAATTTCTGTGGACCATCACCGATTTCTACTACATAGAAGTCAGCTGCATAGCCAATCTTTGCTTCATAGGCTTTACCAACCTGTGCGATGAAGTTCTCAACTGCTTCGTCTTTTACAATACTTACAGTACAGCCACCAAAGCCTGCCCCTGTCATACGAGAACCGATGACACCTTCTACCTTCCATGCTTCTTCTACTAACGTATCCAGCTCGATACCGGTCACCTCATAATCATCCCGCAGGGATACATGAGAAGCATTCATCAGCTGTCCAAACAGTTTCACATCGCTATTCTGCAGGGCTTTCACGGCACGGACTGTGCGCTGATTCTCAGATACGGCATGTCTTGCGCGTCTGACGCGAACCTCACTCTGAATGGCAGACTGATATTTCTCAAAGGCTTCTTCCGTCAAATCTCCCAGTGACCGGATCTCCGTTACTGTCTGGAGCTCCGAAAGGGCAGTTTCACACTCGCCGCGGCGCTCATTGTATTTGGAATCGCTCAACTCACGCTTTTTATTGCTGCAGGCGATCACGATTTTTGCACCCTTTAGGCTGATCGGGGCATACTGAAAGGACAAATCGGAGGTATCCAGAAAAATGGCGTGCCCCTCCTTTCCCATTGCAATGGAAAACTGATCCATAATGCCGCAATTTGTCCCGTTAAACTGATTCTCCGAAAACTGGCCGATCAGGGCAAGATCCTGATTCGTCACTTCAAACCCAAACAGATCTCTCAGAATATATCCCGTCAAAACCTCTACCGACGCGGAAGAGGACAGGCCTGAGCCGTTGGGAATATTGCCGTTCAGCAAAAGATCCATGCCGCAGGGCAGCTTCATTCCTCTCTGTTCAAAGGCCCACAGAATTCCCTTGGGATAGTTGGTCCAGCCGGCCTCTTTATAAGGCGTCAGATCTTCCAGCGAAGACTCGTTCACGCCTTTCTCTTCAAAATTCATGGAATAGAATCTCAGTTTATTGTCATTTCTTTTGCGGGCTGCGCCATAGGTACCGATGGTCAGGGCACAGGGAAACACATGTCCGCCATTGTAATCAGTGTGCTCACCGATCAGATTGACACGACCCGGAGCAAAATATACCGTCACCCCTTCGCTGTCACCAAATACCTCTGCAAATTTCGCCATCATCATATTCTTCATCAGAATTTTCTCCTCATCATTCTGTCATCGCTTCATAACGCAGCACGCCGTCTTCGTCGGCAGATACCCCGAAATCTCTGCTATACTCATTGATCCTGCCGATCACTCTCTGTCCCTCATCTCCGGTAAGCGGTGTGGGCTGATAATTGTTCCGGAACGTCACGGAACTGATGCTGCAGGGAATAACTCTCGCCTCGCTCTCCTCTGAAAGCGTATATGTCACCTGCCCGTCCTCCGCCTCCTTAGGGCTGAAGGTAAATGTCTGCTGATAGATCATGGTATCCTTATCTGCCGGATTGCGATTGGCGCCAAAGCAGAAGTTGCCCAAACTGTAAATAATATATTTTCCCTGATACTGATCGATTCCCTGAAGCACGTGGGGGTGATGGCCGATCACAAGATCCGCTCCCCAGTCAATACATTTTCTGCCAAGCTCCTTCTGGTAATCTTCAGGATAATTATCCCTCTCAATTCCCCAGTGACAGCAGGCCAGAACCAGATGGACACCCTGCTCCTTTAAACCGGTAATTCCTTTCTCCAAATATTTCTCCACAGCCGGTCCCATTCCCACTTCGTTCACGGAAACCCAGCCAATCTGAATCCCTTTTGTCTCATAGATTCCGACGTTTCCATCATAAGCATAGGAGATCCCAGCCTCCATAAGAGCATTCACAGTGTCCTGACTTCCCTCTTCCTTGTAGTCCATCCTGTGATTGTTGGCCATGCTGACCGCCTCCACACTGCCCTCCTTCAAAAGAAAAGCATACGCCGGATCACCCTTAATATTGAAAGTGCGCCCCTCTGCAAAATCCTCCGAGAAGGTCAGCGTTCCCTCCAGATTCACAATGGTCATATCGTCCTGCCGGAAAATATCGGCCACATTTGCGAAAAAATAACTTTTATCCTCTGTGTTCTCATAAGTCTGACGGAAGGAATTAGAAAATTCCTGACCTTTATAATTACCCAAAGTTACGTCCCCTGCTGCCGATATGGTGATCGGGATCTCCCTTAGCGGTTCCGGTATCAGCGCATCCGTCTCTTCCGGCTGCGAGGACTCTGCCTTTTCATCCGGCTGCTCCGGCTCTGAAGATTCCTCCGGCTGCACACTGCTTTCCGGCTGACTCTCTGAAACCGGGGTACTTTCTTCCTGCAAAGCGGAAGAAGTCTCATATGGCGTGATCGCCGGAATATCGGGACCGAGGTCATCTCCACACCCGGCAAGCATCCCCGTCATCAGCAAAATAAGCATGACTGCCACTGTCTGTTTCTTCATCCTCTTACATCCCCTGTCTGTTCCTTAACGGCTGATAATATACTTACAGATCGGATTGCCCATGGAAGAAAACTTCTCCTCATACTCCGTCATAATATTGCCCACCATCAGCTTCTCATCTGCGTGAAGATCGTAGGTGATAACCTCTGCCTTCCACCCTGCAGGCTCAAGCTCTTCCACTGCAAAATCAAACAACGGTCGGTTATCTGTCTTAAACTCCAAAAAACCGTCCTTTTTCAATATCACATCATATCTTCCCAAAAATGCACGGGACGGCAATCGTCTCTTGGCATGCCTGTCCTTGGGCCAGGGGTCTGAAAAATTCAGATAGATCCGGTCCACCTCTTCCCTGCCGAAGGCCTTTAAAATATCTTCAGCATCCATCCGGACAAACTTCAGATTGGGCAATTCTTCCTCCTCCATCTTCTGGATAGCGCGCAGCAAAACGCTGGAATACTTCTCGACCCCCACATAGTTGATCTCCGGATGAAGCTTGGCCAGCGCATGAATAAACTTGCCCTTCCCCATGCCGATCTCAATCCGCACCGGGTGGTCATTACCAAATATTTCCTTCCAACTGCCCGGCCTCCAGTCTTCTTCCTGTACCACATAAGGGCTGTCCGCAATCACTTCCCGGGAGCCCGTAATATTTCTCAATCTCATATTGCTTCCTCTCTCTGCATGCCAAATCTTTACCCGGCGCTGCATTGCTATTATAAATCATTTGAAAGCCGTTTACAATAAAAAAAGCTATTTGCATAAACGAAGATTTATAGTACAATGGTATAGGCACACAAACAAAGACAGAAAGGTTTTTATTATGGGCATTCACCGTTTTATATCATATAAAAAAGTATCCGGGCGCATCACAGGGATAATTCTTGCGATCTCACTGGCCCTCTCTCTCCCAATCTCTGCCGCTGCCGACACCTACGAGCAGCAGCTGGAGCAGCAACGCGCCATCACAATAGAAAGTAATCAACGTACCGGCTGGCCTCAGGGTCCGGTGGTAACTGCCAGATCCGCCATTCTCATGGAAGCCGGAACCGGTTCCATCCTTTATGCCAAAAATATTCACAATCAGGAATTTCCCGCCAGCACTACCAAGCTTCTGACCTGTCTGATCGCTGCCGAAGAGTGTACACTGGATGAAATGGTATATATGTCCCGGAGAGCAGTATACGACGTTCCCAGAGGCAGCAACCACATTGCGCTGGACGAGGGCGAAGCGATCACCATGGAGGATGCCCTTCATGCCATCCTGATCCGCTCTGCCAATGAGGTGTCCTACGCTGTTGGCGAGCATATTTCCGGAACTACCTGGCAGGATTTCGGGCCTATCATGAACGAGCGCGCCGCTCAGCTGGGATGTCTGAACTCCAATTTTGTCAACCCCAACGGCCTGCCTGACGAGAATCATTATACCACCGCATATGATCTGGCCATGATCGCACGGGCTTTCTTTGACAATGAAATGCTCTCGGAAATATCCGGAATGACCCGCCTGGAGATCTATCCTTCCGAGACACAGCCGGATACCATTATCGAAAATACCAAGAATCAGATTTTAGCCGGCCAGAAATACGCATACGATGACCTGATCGGCAGCAAAACCGGTTACACCGATGCAGCCCGCAACTGTCTGGTATCCTGCGCAGAACGGGACGGAATGAAGCTGATCTGCGTAGTACTGCGTGATTCCTCCCCGGCACATTATGAGGATACCATCGCACTGTTTGACTACGGATTCAGCAACTTCACCGCAGTCAACGTATCTCAGTCCGAGACAAAGTATAACATTGACAGCACCGGTTTGTTTTACAGTGACAACGATATCTTTGGAAATTCCAAGCCTCTACTGTCCCTGAACACCTCCGATTATCTGGTGCTTCCCATCAACGCTTCCTTCGGGGAGACCTCCTCTTCCATCTCCTACGAGACCGAAGTGGAAAATCAGGTAGCCCTGATCACTTACACCTGGAACGGCATCGAGGTCGGTACAGCTTCCGTAGACTTTGTGCAGAATACAGATCAGTCCTTTACTTTTGATGACCCTTTGACCGCAACGGAGCAGGAGCAGATATCTCAGGAACCGGAAGAAGAACCCGTCGTGTACGTGAATGTGCTGAAAATAGCACTGATTGCCGGTGCCACTTTACTGCTGACAGGCATTCTGCTTCTTATTCTTTTATTAATCCTGAAAAAGCGTCGGGAAGAACAGTCGCAGTCTTCAAGGAACCGCCGCCCGCGCCGGAGACGAAGACGCCGTAAGTCCAATTCCGGAAGTTCTTTCCACTTCAATGATTATGATTTCAGATAAAGATTTTTCTGTGTTTTTTTGCAAAAATACTTGCGCTTCATGAAAACTCAGGAGTAAACTATAAAGTGATTTCAGTTACAGATAAGGAGAATATACTATGAGTATCAGAATAGGTATTTTAGGTTACGGTAATTTGGGACGCGGTGTGGAATGTGCCCTGAAGCAGAATCCGGACATGGAACTGGTTGCGGTATTTACCCGCAGAGACCCTGCGACCGTGAAGATTCTTACCAAAGGAGCAGCTGTATTAAACGTTGAAGAGGCACCTGCCTGGCAGGACAAGATCGACGTTTTGATCCTTTGCGGCGGAAGTGCCACAGATCTGCCTGAGCAGACTCCCGCTTTTGCCAGACTGTTCAACGTAGTAGACAGCTTCGATACACACGCAAGAATCCCGGAGCACTATGCCAATGTAGACGCGACAGCCAAAGAGAGCGGCCATATCGGCATTATTTCCGTTGGCTGGGATCCCGGTATGTTTTCTTTAAACAGAATGTACGCAAGCGCCATCCTGCCTGATGGAAAAGATTATACCTTCTGGGGCAAGGGCGTCAGCCAGGGCCATTCCGATGCCATCCGCCGCATTCCCGGCGTAAAAGATGCAAGGCAGTATACCATTCCCGTAGAGGCTGCTCTGGAGGCTGTCAGAAGCGGGTCCAATCCCGAACTTACCACCAGACAGAAGCATACCAGAGAGTGCTTTGTTGTGGCGGAAGAGGGCGCTGACACTGCACTGATTGAAGAGACCATCAAGACAATGCCCAACTACTTTGCGGACTATGATACCACCGTTCACTTTATCAGCGAGGAGGAGCTTCGGGCAGAGCACAGCGGTATTCCTCACGGCGGCTTTGTGATCCGCACCGGCTGCACCGGTTGGGAGGGCGAGAATCATCATCTCATCGAATACCGCCTGAAGCTTGACTCCAACCCCGAGTTCACTTCCAGCGTGATTGTGGCTTATGCAAGAGCAGCTTACCGCCTTTCCAAAGAAGGTCAGATCGGTTGCAAGACCGTATTTGACATTGCTCCCGCTTACCTGAGCGCCAAGTCTAACGAAGAATTAAGAAAAACCATGCTGTAATGCGGACAGATCAGCCCGCCATTGATTGATCGGAAAGAGTGAAAAATGAGTTATCTGGGAGAAGAAATCAAGAAATTGGGCTTCGGCTGTATGCGCCTGCCGCGAAACGCCGACGGTATTGATATTGAACAGACCAAAGAAATGGTTGATCTTTTCATGGGCGCGGGCTTTACATACTTTGACACCGCCCGGGTGTACGGCGGCAGTGAGGAAGCTGTCCGCAAGGCACTTGTTGAGCGCTATCCAAGGGAAAGTTATCAGCTTGCCACCAAGATCGCTCCCTGGTTTAAGAGCAACTCCAAAGAGGAAGCAACGGCACAGCTCGCGCAATCCCTGGAGACGACACAGGCCGGATATTTTGACTATTATCTGCTCCACAATGTCGCTCCGGAAAGAAAGCAAATCATTGACAAATACGATCTGTGGAGCTGGATGCAGGAGCAAAAAGCCAACGGCCTCGTAAAACATATCGGCTTTTCCTTCCACTCGACACCGGAAGATCTGGACGAGATTCTGACCGATCATCCCGAAATGGAATTCGTACAGCTGCAGATCAACTATGCAGACTGGGACTTCCCATCCATCCAGTCCAGGCGCTGCTACGAAATAGCCCGGAAGCACGGCAAACCGGTGATCATCATGGAGCCCGTCAAAGGTGGCATCCTTGCAAATCCTCCCCAGCCGGTTGCAAATATTTTAAAGAACGCGGAACCTCATATGTCTCCTGCCTCATGGGCAGTCCGCTTTGCAGCGGATCTGGAAGGCGTTATCACGGTTCTGTCCGGCATGAGCAACCTGGAGCAAATGCAGGATAACCTTTCCTACATGAAAGATTTCACCTCCCTCACCCTCGCCCAGAAGCATACTCTGGACGAAGCCCGGGAAGCGATCTCCAAGGTACCTATGATTCCCTGCACCAACTGTAATTACTGCGCCAAGGTATGTCCCATGAACATCTGCATCTCCGCTTCCTTCACAGCCATGAACAACCTTGCCCGCTATAACAATACGGAACAGGCCAAGCGTCAGCTGGAATGGCAGGTAACAGGCCTCGGCCACAAGCCGGCCACCGAATGCATCAAGTGCGGTCTGTGCGAGGGAGTCTGTCCCCAGCACATCGAAATCCGCAAGGAACTGGAGCGCGTAGCGGCTACATTCTAGATCGCCGGGCAAGAATGTATAGAGCGGTTCGTTGAACAATACAAAGACAGATGTCCTTATAGATGCTTGTACATGCAAAGGTTTGGAATGGACGATATCCCAAGCCAATTCCAAAGACCAGCAAAATTTAAGACAATGGAAGATTTTTTTAAGTATTTACTAAAAAATAACACGCCGTACAAAGAAACCCAATATTACAAGGATTATATAAGAATGTTGGAAGAGGGCTGCTTGCTATACAGATATTCTGCCTATAGGGCATTAATACTTGGAAGAGCGGCAAAAGACATGGGCTTCTGGTGGAAAAGACATGTATAAAAGTGGGTTAGAGCCAAAACAAACAATAAAATGTAACTAAGGGCAGCGCTGCTACCGCATCTATCGCGTGAGTAGCAGGCTGCCCTTTTTACATAACTTGTTGCACAATCATCAGACCGCAATGGGTAAGTACTTACATTTGTTGAAAGTAATGGCAGTACTTTATTAAAACGTTCCAAATATTACTAACACTTTCTCAAGATATCAAACTGCCGGATAACCGGCCGTCGGGAACGACACTAGAAGCGGATTGCCAGAATTCCGGCCTTGGGAACCACGATGGGCTTAGTAAGGTCAAGACTCAGCTGCACTGGTTTCACGGTATCCGGCGCCTCAAAGGTATTGTGAGCATGGATGTCTTCTGCATACAGAAGTCTTGCCTCCGCTGTAGCCGGAATCATTGTTCCCACACCTTCCAGGGCGATTTCTATAGCTTCCGTGCACGAAAGATTGCCGATGGTAAGTAACGTTTTGCCGTCCTTGACCGATGCCGAGACAGTCACGGAAGACTCAAAAATATCGTTATCTGTCACCACTGTTTCAATGGCTTCCGCTCCCTGATGCTCTTTGTACAGATCAAACACATGATAAGTCGGTGTTGTGATGCAGTGCTCTCCTTCCGCCAGGAACAGTGATTGGAGACAGTTTACCAACTGTGCAATATTAGCCATTTTAATCTTATCACAGTGATTGTTAAATATATTCAGGCTTAAAGCAGTAATCATAGCATCGCGCATGGTACTCTGCTGTTCCCAAAGCTTCTCTCCTTTACTTGGACCGGAGCCTTCCGGATGCCAGCAGCCCCACTCGTCAATCACCAGCTTGCAATCTTTCTGTACATTATACGAACAGATAATATTCCAGTTTTTCTCTATGATCTCCTCAATTTTAGCCGCCTTCTTCAGCAGTATCGTCCATTCCTCCTCCGTGAAAGCAATGGGATCCCCTGCTTCGCCGCAATAATAGTGCATAGAAAAGCCGTTTATATTACACCTTGCAAGTATCTTGGAATTGTCAAGTCCCTGCATGACACCGTGGGTCCACTTATAATCAGTGGCATCTTCACCGCAGGCAATGAGTCTTACCGAAGGATCCGTGGCTGACATAACCGTCGCATAACGTCTGAATTCGCTTGCATAATACTCCGGCGTCATATTGCCGCCACCACCCCAGTTTTCATTCCCTACACCCCAATAAGAGATTTTAAACGGCTCCGCGTGACCGTTCTTTTCTCTTTCCCTGGCCAGGGTTGTGGTTCCTCTCGGTGAAAGACAGTAATCCATCCAGTTTCTAATATGAAGAACCGGAATGGTTGTAAGATTGGCAGCAAGATAAGCGTCTGCTCCAACCGCTTCACAGAAATCCATAAACTCATGGGTCCCCACTTCATTGGTCTCATATTTTTTATCTTTCCAGGTCCACCAATTGATGCGAGTGGGTCTCTCTTCCCCGATTCCGTCCCGCCAGTCATAGGTCTCAGCAAAACAGCCGCCTGGCCAGCGAATCACAGGGGCTTTGATGGCGCGCAGCTTATCAATGATCTCTTTGCGGAAACCCTTGATATTGGAAACGGAAGAATCCCTTCCCACCCACAGGCCATCATACATCACGCCGCCGATATGCTCCGTGAAATGACCGTATATTTCCGGAGCGATCCTGCCCTTCTTCTTTGGATATATCAGGTATATATTTTTCATAAGAATCTCCTTTATTTATACCATCCCGTATTTCTTAAGCATATCCCTTTCAAACTCCAACAGATATTTTGCTTCTGCATCGATTGCTTCCTCGCAAGGATTCTCAATCAGGTCACGGTAAACATGGATGTCTCGTCCGACCTCGCCGCCCTGCATAACAAAAGGTTCCGATACAATGCGTCCCTTGTAGCCGATCTCGGACAGAGCCCCAAAAACCTCATCCCAGTTAATATGTCCTCTGCCGGGCGCACGGCGATTATTGTCGCCCGTGTGGAAGCTCTTCAGACGGTCCGCACCCACCAGGCGAATCGCATCACCGATACTGTCCTCCTCGATATTCATATGGTAAGTATCCAGCAATACACCTATGTTCTTGCTGTCGATCTCTTCAATGTAAGCCAGCGCTTCCTTTGCTGTATTGATCAGACATGTTTCAAAGCGGTTCACCGCTTCCACACAATAAGTGACACCGCAATCCTCAGCAACTTTGATGATCTCACGCATACTCTTTACACTTTGCTCCCAGTACGGCTTCTTAGAGTCCTGCATGTCATCCGGTGTACCCCAGCCTGCGTAGCTGACACCTGACAGCAATGTGCCTCCACCCACCTCCATCTTACGGATGATATTCTGCAAATAGGTAACACCGCCCTTTCTGATGTTCTCATCCAGGGAAGACACATCATATCTTCTGTCCAGACCCAGACTGTATGTAAGCTCAATACCTGCCGCATCTGCCTCTTTCCGCAGTTCACGGATGTGATCGTCACTCATTTCCAACAAAGGCTGTGCCTGAAATTCCAGAATATCAAATCCGATATCGGCTGCTTTCCTGATATACTTTTTGTGATCTGCTGCCCATCCTTTTTCCCAAAAATTCATGAAAATACCCAATTTGTTCATACCTGTATCCTCCTATAATTCCACTTCTGTATATCCCAGATACTTTGACAACGCCTCTCGTATTCTCCTGGTCTGGTCACCTGCCGTAATAATAGCATGGTGCCTGAAGCCTTCTTCACTCATATGGCGCAGCTTCGTCTGCAATCCCGGAATCCGCACAACTCCATAGGTGCCAAAAAAGCCTTTGTTCACCTCCACATCCAGCACTTCTGCTTTCTCTACAAAATAGCGGACCTCCCCGTTCTCCGTCCGCATGCCGCAGACGGTAATGGTACCGGGCTTTATCCTGCCCACATTTACACCCCAGGAACAGTTCTCTCCCTGTGTCTTTGTAAACATCTTGTGCTCTTCCATATGACCCCGGCCGCACAAAAGATCAATGGGAAGCGGTCCGCAGTGGAACATAATACATTTATCCGCCTCTGTCCCATAATTATTGTTAATGTCCAGACAGCCCACACCTGTTAGAGAAGCCATGGCCAGAGCCAGCATTGCAGGGGCATTGGTTACGTCTGTTTCACACACTACCGGGATCTGTCTCTTATTCAAAATGCCCATGACGGTACAGGGTGTGATCTTATACTCATACTGTAACTCGCTCCAGCAACGGATTGCCATTACATCCAGTTTCATCTCTGAACGAAGTTCCTCTAACGCAACCCCCAGCTTGCACTGATTCACAATTGCATATTCCGGGGTATCGCAGGTATCAGAAATGGCTTTGATCTCTTTCTCCCATTCAGCCAGCCGCAGATCCTCGTCCGTGATAGCACTCATCTTATCGAAAATCTGGGTAAGATCCAGCGTTTCCACATCTGCGCCGATCCGCTCCATGGCACCTTCATCAAACCGTACACTCTTAAATGCTGTGGTTCTGGCGCCAAGCACTCCGATCCGCATATGACGCATTCTCTTTACCATCCGGCAGATCGCAACAAAATCTGTCGCCTCTCTGTGGAATTCTTCGCTAAGAGGATGCATGGTGAAAGGTTCCCCCGAAACAAACGGCACCTTCATCTGCTTTAGCACTGCGCATAATCCCAGTTTTCCGCAGAAAGCGTCTCTTCTGTTGGCAAAATCCAGCTTTCCCAATTCATCCGGATATGCCTGGAGAAGAATGGGAACTGTCACATCCTTAATTGCCTCTTTTATTCCGTTTTCATCCCCAAAATTGGGCAGGCAAATAACCAGGCCGTCATACTGCCCGTAATGCTCTACGAGAAAATCCGCATAGATTTCTCCCTCTGCTCTTGTCTCCACAGCTCCGTAACGTGTCAGAGAAACGTCAGGCATCAACACTTCTGCACCTGCTTTTTCCAACGCCTTCACCATTTCTTCCCTGGCAGCTTCGATTACCGAACTTGGAAAGAACCCACGATTTGCAATTAGCAAAGCCAACTTCATATAGAATACCTCCTTTTCTTAACTTTTGATTTTTCTTTTTTTCGCTTAATCAAAGTATAGAATAGGTAACTATACAAAACAAGAATACTTGTGTTCAATTATGGACATCTGTTGCGATTTATATTATAATAATGTAACTATTATAAGGAGAAATAGAATTATGTTGGGAAATTATGAGAAAAGATATTTTAACAGCAACGAAAAAGTATGGTTTGGCAAATACCGTAATCTCACCAATATTCTCCATTGGCATCCTGAATGTGAATTGATACGCATTATTTCCGGCAACGCACAGATTAAAGTCGGAAACACTTTGTTTTACGCGAAAGAAAATGACAGCTTTTTTTGCGGAGCTGAAGATTTGCATTATATAAAAAGTGAACCTGACGCTATTATTGAAGCTATGATCTTTCACAAAGATCTGCTTGTCAATGTCACCGATAAATATGTACTTACATCCCCCCGGCTGGTAAATACGTTATCGGTCAAGGAAGGGTTTGCAAAAATCAAGCGTACTTTTTCTGAAAAACCTTGCTTTTTTGCTGAAACCCTCGAGAATATATCAAAGGAAATCATTCTTGATATTTTCAATCACAATGACTTTAAAATCAACGAAAAAAAGAATCAAATCAGTAAAGAAATCATCAATAAAATCCATGCTGAATTTTCTTACATAACCTTTGAGGATATTGTTCTCTTCTCCGGGTACAGTCCCTCTCATTTTTCAAAAATGTTCAAGAAGTTCACGGGAATGAACTTTTCAGAATATCTGAACTTTGTTAAAACCGAATATGCCGTCACATTACTGAAAAGCAATAAAAGTCTTACAAAAACAGAAATTTGCGAACAGTGCGGATTTTCCACCATTCGCAATTTCAATCGTGTTTTCAAAAATATAACCGGTTTTGCGCCCAATTCCCTGCCGAAGGACTTTTCTATCGACGTTGCATTCCGCGTTTCCAAATCCGGCGATTTTGATCCTACCGTTCAAACATCTGAGCTTTTGAAATCTTAGGACAATTGCTTATTTCCTTAATTTAGCAGCAATACGGTGTTTCTTACGCATCTCCTTTACATGGTCCTTTCTCTGGGCGATGAACCGGGCGTCCTCCTCAGAGATAAACTTAGTTGTCTTTACGATGTAGACCTTGTCCTCGTCGGTTTTGCGGAGTCGGATTTTTCCTTTCAGGTAACCGTGCTTCTCACAGTAGGCCAGACAATAGTATTGCTTGCTGCCGGCGCTGAACCATTTGATCTTTTTGCGGAGATTGCAATGGCATAGGTAACACTTGCTGGCAACTACCTCTTTGTCGCGGAATGCCTCTTCCTTAGTTTCAAACTGTCTGGAAATGTACTTTTCGTAGGTGGAAAACTGTACTTTGATCTCCTGTTCCCGGCTTACCGGCGGATGAAAAATATCATAGGAGACATTCCGAAGTACTTCGGGATCATTACACCTTGCAAGCACCTTGCCGGTATAATAGGCGTCGCTGTACGCCCGGTGGAAAGAAATATCCTTCGGGATGTGCAGATAATCCACTGCATACTCCAGCGATCTTCTCTTTTTTCGATCCTCATAAGCGATACTGAACAGCTTCTGCACATCAAGATAAGGAATGGGACCGTCTGACAACGGTTCCATCCCATAATACTTCATATTGCGCTGCAGCTCTGTCAGATCCTGGGTTCCCCAGGTACAAAAGAGAAATGGCTCCGTCTCCCGGCACCAGGAAAGAAAACGCTCCATGACTTCCACAAAAAGATCGCCTGACTGAAGTTCCTCCATATCCAGGTGAATCAGTTCCTCAGTAAACTTATGCATTTCCCGGTAAACCTGCGGTCTGATCAGACCGTGAAACTCGCTGATCTGTTCCATCTGCCCGTTGTATTTCACGGCACCGATCTCCACAATCTCAACGGTAAGCTCCCGGTCTTTCGCTTCGCTGCCCTGATTCCATTCCAAATCCAAAACAATGTAATTCATCAGCCTGATCCTTTTTCGATGCTGCCTATTTGCCAAGCATCTTCAGAATTGCGGACTTGCTTTGTACGCCGATGGAAGTATTCACTGTATTGCCATCCTTGATGACTACTAAAGTAGGAATGGACATTACATTGTATCTGGCCGCCAGAGCCGGCTGGTCGTCCACATTTACCTTACACACCTTCACATCGGAAAGCTCTGCAGCCAGCTCCTCGATCACCGGCATCAACATCTTGCAGGGACCGCACCAGGATGCCCAGAAATCCACAAGAACGGGCTTGTCAGACTGTATCACTTCCTGCTCAAAATTCTCAATTGTCACTTGTAATGCTGCCATAGTTTCCTCCTTTTCCTGTGCCGGTCATCTGTGACCTGACACGCTTATTGTGTACATCTATATCTTTCTTATGCGCTTTAATATGCTCTGCCCCAGTATACCATCTTCTTGGCAGGCTTGCCGCAGCATACGCAGGTATCTGCAATGTGCTCCTGCTCAAAAGGCATACAGCGGCTGGTCACGCTCAATTTTTCTTTGATCATATCCTCGCAGGCCTGCTCACCGCACCACATAGCCTTCACGAAGCCGGATTTTTCAGAGAAAATCTTCTCGAACTCTTCCATATTGGCTGCAGTATAGGTATGCTCTTCTCTGTGGGCTCTTGCTCTCTCCAGCATCTCCTTTTGGATG
>JAZNMF010000079.1:0-32629 GCA_045579545.1 Acetatifactor sp.
ACATCCGACTATATAAAAATCAAAAAAGGATGAGGCGAGTTCCTATCGTGAGTAGTTTTCTTTTTGAAAATCTTCTAAATATATATGAAAATTGTTAAATCCCAACTCAGTGTTTCCAGCCTGAGATTTCTTGAAAATTACTCAATCACAATTTCCGCTTTTACAATCTCCGTCACTACTCTGCCAGCGTTATGCACGCTATCGGAGTACCTGATGGATAACATCATGGAACGTGATGGATGGAAAAGCGATGCAACTCTGAAAAAAAATATTGTGGGAAAATGGACGATTATCAAAAGAAATTTACAGATGTCACGAACAACCATTTTGAAAATATATGCCACGAAATATGATACAAAAAAGAAAAACCCCAGTAAATACTGAGGTTTTCATATGCGGAAGATGGGGTGAGACGGATTCAGAAAAAGGTCCGGTGGACCTTTTTTCCGTCGAACCGACCGACGAAGCCACCCTGTGGCGAGGAGACCTTGAACCCAGGGTTCAAGGGACTCCTCGGCATGAAACGAAAAAGACTCAGGATTTCATTCCTGAGTCTTTTCGTTTCGTGCGGAAGATGGGACTTGAACCCACACGGTGTAACCACCACAAGATCCTTAGTCTTGCTCGTCTGCCAATTCCGACACTTCCGCATGCCATTCTGCAACTTCCGTCTGTCAAACAGCCTTGTCGCATCACGCAAGTAAGATAATAACATTATCTGAGGCAATTGTCAATTGTTTTTTGCAAAAAATCATCCATTTTCATGCAAAAGAGCACAGAACCTTTCACAGATTCTGTGCTCTTTTCTCACAAAGTATATTTCAGCAAATTGCATTCACGCCATATCACGGCTTCTTGATCCGATTCAGCTGTGCATTCAGTCCAAGCAGTTGCTCCTTGGTAACCTTTACATTGGCTGCGCCCATGAGACTGCAAAGCCGGACAACGGTAAAGCCGCCCATCATCTGCATCAATTCAGCAGGCATCTCCATACCGCCATTGCCCATTCCTGCCATCATTTGCTTCATCATACCCATAAAGAGTGCTCTGCCCTCTTCCGCCTTCATGATCTCGCTGAGCTTGTCATTCAGGGAGAAATAGCCTTCGGGGGCGGTGATATCGAACCAGTTCAGGATAGCGCCCTTTTCTTTTAAGCGATAATCCTCATTGAAGGTGTCCACCTTGCGGATCAAGCTCTCATCTCTGCAATCGCCGGCTACCGCAACGAGCTTACTCTCGCCTGCATTGGGTACCTGGAAGTAGAAGAAGTGCTCTGCGCTCTCCTGTTTGCCAAGGCTCTCGCCGTTTACAAACAGTTCTACCTCAGGAAGGTTGGAGTAAACAGTCACCTTGGTCACATCCTCCACACGGTCCACATAACGCTTTCCGCAGATGTGTACGAAGGGATCGTCAGACAGCCATGCCTTATAGGCATAGAAGGAGTCTTTCTTGTATTTGCGGTCGAAGGTAACAAGACCCTTGTGGTTCTGACCGTTCTCACCACCCTCGTTTCTGGAGTCTGCGCCGAAGTCAAACATGTTCCAAACGTGAGTTGCCCAGATGTAAGGTCTGGTGTAAAGTTGCTTGATCAGCTCCTCGTGGTAGTATGCCTGATACTCTTCCGTATAATCGCCCTGATCCGGATTGGAGGTATGCCAGTTCAAAGCTTCACAGCCGTACTCGCTGACACCGATGGGGATGTTGGGGAAGGTAGCATGGAAATTGTCAAACCAAGGACCGTTCATGGAGGTATCACCGCCGTACCAGCCGAAGTAGTGGTTGTAGGATACCACATCCGGGATCTGGATATAAGGGTGATTGATATCACACATGGATACTGCCGCAATGGTAGTCAGTCTGGTAGGATCCATCTGATGCACCATATCGTTCAGCACGCGGTGGTTATCCAAAAGATCCTCCTGCACCTCGCCGGACATGGTGATCTCATTGGACAGACCCCAAACCACGATACTGGGATGATTGTAATTCTGTACAACCAGCTCTCTCATCTGGGAAATGGTATTCTCGCGGCCACCGGGCATATGGTTGGAAATATAAGGAATCTCAGCCCAAAGAACCAGTCCTCTCTCATCACACAGATCATAGAAATACTGATTATGCTGGTAGTGTGCCAGACGGATAGTAGTTGCACCCATCTCACAGATCAGATCGATATCTTCTTTGTGATGCTCGGGAAGCAATGCATTACCAATGCCCCATCTGTCCTGATGGCGGGATACGCCGCGCAGAGGATAGCTCTCGCCGTTTAAGATAAAGCCCTTCTCGGGATCGATCACAAAGCTTCTGCATCCAAAACGTGCGGAAACATTGTCAAGAACCTCCTCGCCGGATACCAGCAAAACCTCTGCAGTGTACAGATAGGGATCCTTTTTGCCGTTCCACAGATGTGCATCTGCGATCACGAATTCTGCCTTTGTCTCACAGGCACAGGAGCATTTCTCTGCCACCACATTGCCCTCAGCATCCTTTAACGTATACTTCAGACTCTGTCCTTCCTTCATGCCGGTCAGATATACTTCCACGGTAACCTTGGCATCCTTACCGTCCATCACAGGTGTCACAGCAATACCGGGGCCTCCGTAATAGTCAAGGTCAAAATGAGAATCGCGTACTGCGATCAGGTTTACATCTCTGTACAAACCGCCGTAGAAAGTGAAGTCTGCCATCTGAGGATAAACTCTGTCATTGGGGCTGTTGTCTACAGCCACTACCAGAAGGCTCTTGTCCTTCAGTTCAGACGTCACATCCACACGCCAGGTGGAATAACCGCCGTCATGGTGTCCCACTTTTTTGCCGTCAACATATACATCTGCGGAAGAGTTGGCACCGCAGAATTCCAGATAATATTTATCAGCAGCGGGAAGTTCACTCTTTACGATCTCTTTTGCATAATAGCAGGTGCCGCGATACAGATCATTGCCGCCGTCCTGTCCGTCAATATCATTCCAGGTGTGGGGAAGTGTCACCCAATACCAGTTCTCAGGCATAACGGCAGGTACCTGCGTTGCCTCTTTGGAAAATGCCCATTTTACATTCAGATTCAGAATTTGTCTCATTTTCTAACCCTTTCTTTTTTTATTAATATTGCTTAAACCAACAGCCGGTATACACCGGCTGTTAATTTCAAATCAAGTTTAACAATATCTGATCCTAACAGATTATGCACGGCCGTGCTTCTCATTCAGGGCAGCCACATTGGCATCAACCTGTTTCTTGTGCAGAGGATACCAGAACCACAGTACCAGTGCCAACAGACCAAAGCCCAGAGCGGGAACCAGAGTAGAGATATTAAAGATACCGGAAAGAACACTCTCTGTCTGCACCTGACCTGCAGCTGCGGCCTCGGAGTTATAGCCGATCCACTCAAGCAGCCAGCCGGACAGACCTGCTGCCAGCGCCTGACCAAGCTTGCGGGCAAAGGAGTACATAGCATATACGGAACCGTCCTCACGCACACCGTTTTTCAGCTCGGAGTAGTCGATAACGTCTGTGATCAGTGCCCAGGATACCATGGAGAATACGCCAAGTCCCAGCCAGCACAGCATCTGCAGACCACAGTAAACCCATACGTTTGCAGGGCGGATCACCCAGATGATCACCATAACAACTGCCGCAAACAGATTAGAAACAACAGAAACCTCAGCCTTACCGAATTTCTTGGCAAGGGGTTTTGCAAAAATAGCTGCAGCGATCATACCAACCATCATCAA
Organism: Acetatifactor sp.; assembly: GCA_045579545.1. Classification (GTDB taxonomy): domain Bacteria; phylum Bacillota; class Clostridia; order Lachnospirales; family Lachnospiraceae; genus Acetatifactor. The sequence goes on from JAZNMF010000079.1 coordinate 3,732, forward strand.
CACGGTAGATGCAGACTGCGCAGTCGCATTGTTGTAATAGTCAGGATAAATATAAGCAGCCATGTTCTGCATGGTCAGCTGAGCCAGAAGCATTACTACGGAAGCTGCAATGATAGAGAGCAGCGCGCGGTTGGTGAATGCACTCTTCAGCATCTGACCAACAGAGGGTCCCTTTTTGCCTTCTTCATTGGCAACCACAACACGCTCAGTGATCAGCTTGTAGCACAGCAGATAACATACAATAGCCAAAATGGAGAAAATACCGGCAGCAAGGGTAACCTTGGAACCAATCAGAGTCTCCTTAACGGTACCGTCCGCCAGAGTAACCTTATCATAAGCAATTACCGGAAGCAGGACACCGATCACCATACCGGCCAGCATACCGCCCATGGTACGGAAGGTTGACAGAGACTGACGGTCGCCGGGATCTGCGGAAACAGCAGAAGCCATGGAACCGTAAGGAATGTTAATACCGGTGTAGCAGAAGGATCCCCACAGTATGTAGGTAATGGCAACGTATGCAATCTTTAACTCTAAAGAGAGTCCGGCCAATCCGCTCTGATACATCAGGAAGGATGCGATAGCCACGGGAACGCACATGCGCAGAATCCAGGGCTTAAACTTACCGTTGGGAGTGATCTTGCTGCGATCACAGATACGTCCCATTGTCACGTCAGTGACTGCATCCACGAAACGTGCCAGCATCATAATCGTACCGATGACACCTGCAGAGATGCCGAAAACATCCGTGCAGAATTTGGACAGGATCATTGTAGACAAAATAAAGGTAAAGTCATTACCAAAATCGCCGAACAAATAACCCATTTTGTCGCGCAACCCAAAGGGTCTCACTGCTTTTTGCTTTTCCATAAAAATGTTCCTACCTTTCTCGAAAAGATAACATAGCCTCATGACACAATTTTAACAAAATACAAACATTTGCGTGAGTACTATTTTTGTCTTTTTATGTATAATTTTTATTAGTACTTGATTTTCGCTAAAAATTATACGATAATATTAAAAAATAGTTCTCTTCACGGGAATGTACCCGATTACAGTCTGTTTTTGCTTCTTTTTCGGAGGTATTCCATGTTTTACGACGCCGAATTATCCTTTTTGCGATCCATCCTTCAGAAATACCATATACAGGCGCATCTGATAACCAACGAAGAGTATGAATCCTTCCAGCCCGATCTTGGAATCCGCAAGCTTCTGGGACAGAATAACGACCAATCACTGCAAAACTTTTTACAGAAACACATTCAGCCGGAAACCATATATCTGATAACGGATTCTTTTCATTGCAGATACATCATATTCCTTCTGCCGGATTCAGAACCGTTAACCGCTATGATTATCGGCCCCTATGCCTGCTGCGAAATAACCAAACAGGTTTTGTATCAGCTTGTGGACAAGTGTAATATCCCTCCCGGACTGCTTCCGCAGATTGAAAAATATTACAGTTCCATCCCTGTTTTCACGGATGACGGTCTGATCCACTCTCTGCTCAATGCTTTTGGCGAAAGAATCTGGGGAAGCTTGGACAATTTCAAGGTAAATGCCATCAACCATGTATTTGAACTTTCCAAGCCCATACCCGAAACGGTGCTCACCAGAAATATTCAGGAGCCTTTCCTCAGCATCCAGGTGCTGGAAGAACGTTATGCCATCGAAAATCGCCTGATGCAGGCAGTGTCCCAAGGACATCCCAACAAGGCTGAATCCATTCTCGGTTCTCTTTCACTGTCCGTAATGGAGGAACGCACTCCGGATGCTCTGCGCAATCTGAAAAATTACAGCATCGTCATGAATACGATTCTGCGCAAGGCGGCTGAAACCGGCTTCGTACACCCGCTCCACATTGATAAGCTTTCCTCAGATTTTGCCCGAAAAATCGAGTTGATCAACTCTAAAGAATCGGCAATCAAGCTCATGCGGGAAATGATTCACAAATACTGCCTGCTGGTGAAAAATCATTCCATGAAAAGCTATTCCCTGCTGATTCAGAAAGTGATCACCCAGATTGACCTGGATCTGACTGCTGACTTGAGTCTGAATACGCTGGCTAAACTCCAGAATGTAAATGCCAGCTACCTGTCCAGCCTGTTTAAAAAAGAAACCGGCATTACCCTGACAGAGTATGTAAACAGGAAACGAATCGATCAGGCAATTTTCCTGCTCAACTCCACTTCCATGCAAATTCAGACAATCGCCCAGCACTGCGGCATTCCCGATGTGAATTACTTCACCAAAACCTTTAAAAAATACATCGGCAAAACACCCCGGGAATACCGTGACAACATTATGTTTTATCATTAGAAACGCACCTCTCATTAAAAATTCCGACCCGGGATACCGGATTATAGGGAGGTTTTGGCATTTGAAAAAGTGTTAGCAACACTTAGAACTTTTCAATGAAGTATTACACCCCGGACATCACTTGTTTGAGCAGCTTTAGCTGCGAGTTCGTGATGTCCGGGGTGTTGTCTTTTACTTCATTGGGGAGTTCTTACTGTGCAACTGCACCGCCGGTGTAGAGCTGATAGTATTTGCCCTTTTGTTCGATCAGATCATCGTGTGTTCCTCTTTCGATAATGCGGCCCTGTTCCAATACCATGATACAATCGCTGTTCCGTACAGTGGACAAGCGATGTGCGATCACAAAAGTAGTCCGTCCTTTCATCAGCTTATCCATACCGTCCTGTACGATTCGCTCCGTTCGGGTATCAATGGAACTGGTTGCCTCGTCCAGGATCAGCACCGGAGGATCTGCCACCGCGGCTCTTGCAATAGCAAGAAGCTGTCTTTGACCCTGACTCAAGTTGCTGCCATCTCCGGTCAGCACCGTCTGATATCCCTGAGGAAGACGGCTGATAAATCCATCGGCATTGGCCAGCCTTGCTGCCTCGTATACCTCTTCGTCTGTCGCATCCAGTCTTCCGTATCTGATATTTTCCATAACCGTACCGGTAAACAGATGGGTGTCCTGAAGAACGATGCCCAGGGATCGCCTCAAATCTGCTTTTTTGATCTTATTAATGTTGATACCGTCATAGCGGATCTTACCGTCCTGAATATCGTAAAAACGGTTGATCAGGTTGGTGATCGTGGTTTTGCCCGCACCGGTCGAGCCTACAAAGGCAATCTTCTGACCGGGTGTTGCATACAGATTGACATCATGCAGGACCGTTTTCTCCGGCACATAGCCAAAATCAACATTGTCAAACACCACATCACCTGTCAATTCTTTGTATGTCACGGTGCCATCCGCCTTGTGGGGATGTTTCCAAGCCCAAACACCGGTTCTGTCAGAGGTTTCCACAAGCTCTCCGTTTTCCTTCCTGACATTCACCAGCGTCACATATCCCTCGTCCAATTCCGGCTTCTCATCTAAAAGCTTAAAAACTCTCTCAGCACCTGCCAGTGCCATGATGATACTGTTAAACTGCATGGACACCTGATTAATCGGCATATTGAAGCTCTTGTTAAAGGTCAGAAAGCTGGCCAGCTTACCAACCGTCAGACCGGTCCAGCCGTTCAAGGCGAGCACGCCTCCCACCACAGCACAGAGAACATAGCTCATGTTTCCCAACTGTGCATTGATCGGCCCCATAACGTTGGCATATCTGTTGGCTTTGTTGGCATTTCCGAACAGTTCGTCATTGCGCTTTTTAAATTCGGCAATGGCGGCCTCCTCATGGCAGAATACTTTTACTACCTTCTGCCCTTCCATCATCTCTTCAATATAGCCGTTCACACTTCCCAAAGCTCTTTGCTGTCCCACAAAGTTGCTTCCGGATAGTCCTGCCACTTTAGTGGTCGTAAACAGCATCACAACCACCATAATCAGTGTCACAACAGTAAGAGGAATGCTTAACATGATCATACTGATCAGCACACTGACGATGGTGATCACGCTGTTGATCAATTGGGGAATGGATTGGCTGATCATCTGCCGCAAAGTGTCGATGTCATTGGTATAGACAGACATGATATCCCCGTGGGGATGTTGGTCGAAATATCGGATCGGCAGACTTTCCATGTGCACAAACAAAGCATCCCGGAAATTTCTCTGCATTCCCTGGGTAATGATAACCATGATGCGTGTTTGGGTGTATGCCGCCAAAACACCCAGCGCATAAAAGATCGCCACTCTGGCGATGGCATATAAAAGACCGGAGAAATCAGGATTCTGCTTTCCGATCATCGGTGCAATGTATCCGTCGATCAAGGTCTGCATAAACATGGTTCCCTGCACGCTTGCCAATACAGACACCACGATACATACTACAACTGCGATTCCTGCGGCTGCATAATCCTTCAGGACAAACTTCAAAAGTCTGACAAATAAGCCTTTGGGATTTTCCAGCCTCGGCCTCGGTCTTCCACGCATATCACCTTGTCTTGCCATCCTTACATTCCTCCTTTCTCATCAAAATCACCGCCACCGGCAGTCTGCTGTTCGTAAACATCCTGATAAATGGCATTGTTTGCAAGCAGATTTTCGGGGGTGTCAAAAGCATTGACCCTGCCGTTTTCCATGACGATCACACGGTCTGCGTGTTCAATGCTGGAAATACGCTGTGCAATAATGATCTTGGTCGTTCCGGGAATTTCTTCTGCAAAGGCCTTGCGAATCTTCGCATCCGTTGCAGTATCCACCGCACTGGTGCTGTCATCCAGAATCAGTATCTTTGGCTTCTTTAAAAGCGCTCTGGCAATACAGAGCCTCTGCTTCTGTCCGCCGGATACGTTAGTACCGCCCTGTTCAATATAAGTATTATACTGGTCCGGCATTTTCTCTATAAACTCATCTGCACAGGCAAGACGGCAGGCTCTGATGCAATCCTCCTCTGTAGCATCGGCGTCACCCCAACGCAAATTTTCCAGAATGGTGCCGGAGAAAAGAACATTTTTTTGAAGAACCACAGACACCTCATTCCGAAGGGTTTCCATGTCGTACTCTCTCACGTCGCGACCGCCTACTTTTACAGAGCCTCCGCACACATCATAAAGTCTGCTGATCAGATTCACCAAACTGGTCTTAGCACTGCCGGTGCCTCCCAGAATACCGATGGTCTCACCGGAGCGAATATTCAGATTGATGTCAGACAAAACCGGCTCTTTACTATCCTTATTATAACGGAACGAAACATTTTCAAAGGAAATGCTTCCGTCCGAAACCTGATAAACCGGGTTCTCCGGATTCACAAGATCACTCTTTTCATTTAACACCTCGCAGATACGCTCTGCGCTGGCCATGCTCATGGTGATCATCACAAAAATCATGGACACCATCATCAGACTGGACAAAATATTCATACAGTAAGCCAAAAGGCTCATCAGATCACCGGTAGACATATGGTTTGCAACGATCATCCTGGCACCCATATAACTGATCACCAGAATACAGGTATAAACCGTGAACTGCATAAGCGGACCGTTCAGTGCCAGTACATTCTCGGCTTTGGTAAAAAGCTTCTGCAGGGTTGAACTGGCTTTTTTAAATTTATCCACCTCGTACTCCTCACGCACATAGGCCTTTACCACGCGTATTGCAGACACATTTTCCTGCACGCTGGCATTCAATGCATCGTATTTCTTAAAAATGTTGCGAAAAGTCTTCATGGTTCTTGAGGCGATCAAAAACAGGCAGGTTCCCAATAAGATCACAGCCACAAGGTAGATGCTTGCCACTTTGGGACTGATAAAAAATGCCATGCACATTGCACAGATCAGAGTAAACGGCGCTCTGACGCACATTCTCAGGATCATCTGATAAGCGTGCTGCAGATTGGTCACATCTGTTGTCATTCGCGTCACAAGTCCCGCCGTACTGAACTTATCAATGTTGGAAAAAGAAAATTTTTGAATGTTTACAAACATAGCCTCTCTCAGATTCCTGGCAAAGCCGGTGGATGCTTTGGCCCCGAAATACCCACCTGCAAATCCGCAGGACAGAGAAACTATGGCTGCCAGCACCATGCACCCGCCCACTATGTAAATATGGGGCATATTGCCGGCTTCCACTCCGTTGTCCACTATGGAGGCCATCAGTAAGGGAATGATCATCTCCATAATAACCTCCAGTACCATGCACAACGGCGTGATGATACTGGGCAATTTAAATTCTTTAATCTGCGCTCCCAGTGTTTTTAACATTTGCATCTGCATACTCCCTTCAAATATATATCAAACAATAAATATAGAATCCCTACGGTAAATCCTGCTGTCTGTTGTGCCCGGTCTGTTCCTCCTCCAGATTGCGGCGAACTTTGCGGAGCATTTCTCTGAATACAGATACTTCTTCTTCGTCCATCCCTTTTCGCAGCAGTTGCTCCATCTTCTCTACATTCTCTTTTGCCCTTCTGGAAAGTTCCATAGATTTCTCTGTGAGCTGCAGGCATTTCAGCCTTGCATCTCTTTCCACCTGCACCCGGGTTATTAAACCGTTTCGCTCCATGACCTGCAAGGTGTTTGATATGGTCGCTCTCGATGAATGGAACGCCGCCTCGAGATCTCTCTGATATACTTCAACGTCACGGTGCTCAATCAGAAATCGTATGATCATATTCTGCAACTGTGTCAGGCATACTCCGTCACGCTCTCTGCTTTCTTTCATACTTTCACAGACCAGATTATGAATCAGACGAAGTTCAAATCCGATGTGTTCTTCTTTTTCCATGTTTTCTCCCGGCCTCAAAATGTTAGTTCGCTAACTAATAAATTATTATACTATGCATTATCCTTTTGTCAAGAGAACAAAAAGTCTGAGAGCGGACAGTCTTGCCGCCTGTCCGCTCTCAACAAATCCGGTCTCCCGACCTTCCTTTCGGTTGAAAAATACCTTACACCGTATTATCATTTCCTGCCACACCGGAGAAGAAATTCACCTTATCCTGCATATAGAATATCTCGTTTCCGGCACCGACAAAGGTTTCGCCTTCCGGCATCTGTGGCATCTGCCCATCCGGAAGTTCAGGCATCTGGCCATCAGGCAATTCGGGGCGTCCTTCCGGTCTCATGTTTCCGGGTTTCATGCCTTCAGGAAATTCGCCCTCAGGAAACTTGCCTTCAGGAAATTCGCCCTCGGGCCTTCCACCTTCCGGCCGCTCCTTGTCAAAATCACGGTCGCCATTGAAGCCACCCATAGGCCTTCGCATCACATCTGTTCCGGTGTATACCTGCTGCACACCGCCTTCATAGCCACCGATGCCCTCTGCATCATACACACCTGCCACTTCCGTGCCATCAACGGTCCCGCCGATGAAAACTTTATAACTGTCTCCTACTGCAAATCTCGGGCTGGAAATGATTGCACCCATATACCTTCGGATATTTTCTCCAAGCACTTCGTCTTCAGACGGATCATAAGCAAATACATATTTGCCCTCCTGATCTATAATCACAATGGCGCTGTCTGAAGCCTGATAAGATGCAAATTGCAGATTCATGGTAACCTGATCGGAATCACTCTCCGCCCAGTCCATGGTGGAACCAAGCGCCACAACGGTGCCTCCGTTAATATAGCTTCCCATATCGCTGTCAAGGCCTGCATCCGCCGCAGGATTAGCGCTGGCTACCACAGTTCCGCCATTGATCACCAGCCATCCGTTGGAATCAATGCCGTCGCCTTCCTCTCCCAATCCTGCAATAATATGGATGTCTCCGCCGTTTATCGTGGTTACCGACACCCCGTCTTCATTGGTATTGATACCGTCATTCTGTGCTCTGATGCTCAGATTTCCGCCGTTTATGGTAAGATGTAGCTCTGTGTCAAGCCCCTCGTTATCGGCTGTGATGTCAAGTTTACCGGTACCTGTCTTCTCACCGTCCACATTCATGGACATATAGGAATATACAGCGCCGTCCTGCTTCCACAGTTTCTTCTCTTCACCGCCGTCCTTGTAAATCTTGGCAACATGAGAGCCCGTGATCTGATTGACACTGTCATCCGCAATCACCAGATTGGCACCGGCTGCCGCAGTATCCACCACAGAACCTGCAGACTCCGCACTCCAACCGTAATCACACTCATATACATTCAAAAACAGAATGGCCGGTGCCACCTCGCATCTGAGATCTACACCATCCAGGATCAACGTAGCGGTGGCTCCCGGGTTCTCCTTCGCTTCCTCGCCCAAATCCACTCTGATCTGTCCTTTGGAAAGACTTCCCTGGATCCGATAGGTTCCTGCCTCTGCTATATTGACGACAGTATGCGCGAATGCATCCGCAGCGCTGTGTTTCTCATTATCCACGGCTTCTCCGTATGCATGTCCGCTTTCGTAAGTATCACGATCTTCATAATAGATAATATCGTTACTCACATAGACAGGGCTGTCTTCTTCGATTCCAACGGTTTCGCCGTTTAAGGTGATACCGCCATCCGATAGAATAAGTATCTTCTCATCTACGAGAGAATCCTGTACGCCGGAGGTGTTTGCATCACTGCTTCCATTCGTCGCCTGATCACTCTCCGTAGCTTGACTTCCGCATGCCGTGAGCCCCAGAATCAGCATCAACGTCAATAACAGTGTCAAGAAATTCACTTTTTTGTTCTTCATTTCTGTTCCTTCTTTCTATCAACGGTCTCATATGATATGGCCGTATAATCTGACGCATACCATCTGTCCCCACACCTCTTTGACATCATTATAAAACTAAAATATGAAAATTTTGTGACCGCTTCCAAAAAATGTAATGGAAAAATTTTGTCCTGCCCGGCCGAAAACACAGTCAATCTAACAATACCTCCTCTACCGTCACAAAAATAAAACCTTCCTCCAAAAGTCTGTCTACGATCTCCAATGCAGCCGTGACACTGGATTCATAGTAATCGTGCATCAGTATAATATCATTTTCCTCCGCCTTTGAAATGACCTTACCTGCCACGCAAAGCGCATCTTTGCTGCACCAGTCCAGGGGATCAATATTCCAGAGCACAGGTATCATATTCAACTCTTTTTCCAGTTTCTGATCCCAGGTGCCGTATGGTGGCCTCACATAAATGATCTCACCTCCGGTCAGCCGTTCCAGAATTTCATTGGTCTTTACCAGTTCCTCCTTGAACGTCTCCCGATTTGACGCGGTCAACTGTAAATGGCTGTAAGTATGATTACCGATCATGTGCTCTTCCTCACTCATTCTCCGGATCACATCCGGATGAAGCAGAGCATGTTCGCCGGTAACAAAAAAAGTGGCTTTCACGCCACGTTCCTTCAATCCGTCCAACAGTTGCTCCGTATAGTACGGATGCGGACCGTCATCAAATGTGAGACAAATTTTTTTAGCCTCCTGTACTGTTCCGGATGCCGTTATTGCTTCCTCACGACAGTTGCCGCCTTCTTTTCTCCCCCAAAACAAAATGAGACACAAAAAAAGATCACAGAACGCAATTGCCACCGCTATCTTTCTCATTTCTTCCCCTTACTATACTCACAGCTCCGGATGAGACCGGAGCTGCAAACATTCGATTCCTTATACTATGTATATGCAATCCGTAAGAAACGGATGACACACCATTCAACATTCCTTCAAATCCATGGCCTCCAGATAGCAGTCTGAAAAAGTCTCCTGCTGCGCCAGATTGATCACTTTAACCAGACCGGCAAGAGCCTTAAGTCTATCGAAAACCGTCTCATCGCCAAATCCATCATCCGTTGTATCGCAGATTGACACAGCACATCTGTTAAGACCCGCAAGCACCGTATTGCCGGCAGATACCGTCTTCTTCGCCAATTCTTTGGGTAAAAGGCCGATGCATGCCGCATCCGATGCCTGCAGATAATAGCCAAAGCCTCCGGCCAGCACTACTCTATCTATCTGATCAATCCCGCTTAAGCCATGCTCCTTTACCAGAATGCGGATACCTGCGGCGATGGCAGCCTTTGCAAGCTGCAGTTCCCGGATACTTCTCTGGGTGATCAGAGCGTCTCCGATCCTGATACCCTCTTCAAAGTATTCATCGGCCATAAGTCCCGTCTCATCCAGAATACCTTTTCTGCGCAGTTCGGCCGCCAGGTGTACCATATCGGCACCCCATATCCCCTTGGTGGCACCACCCTCAAAGGCCGGACCGGCAGCCGTAGCACAGGCTGTCACACCCTCACAGTTTCCGAGGGCCATCTCACCGTTGGTACCCAGATCAATGAAAAGAGTGATCTCACTGCGTTCCGCCATGTCGCAAGCGTAGATCCCTGCCAGCACATCCGCCCCGACAAAAGCGGAAATCCCCGGAATGATCACGCCTTCCACACCGTCCACCGAAAACCGCCTCAGTGAGAGATGACTTGCCCGGAAGGGTGCGCGGCCCAGTTCGGCCGGATCCAGACCACACAACAGATAAACCATTGTGGTATTGCCCGCTGCCGCCATCCGGTAACTGCAGTCGGTTTCTTCCTTCCCACGCTGCCGAAATCTCCGGATACCGCATTCCAAAATCGCAAGCACCTCGCTCTGCATCTGCTTTGCCGCTGTAAGATCCTCCGCCGCCTGAATGCGGGAAAGCACATCTGCTCCGTACTTCACCTGAGGATTCACCGTCACAAAGCAATTCTCCTGAAAGCCCTTGTCATCGTACAGTGCCATGGCTATCGTAGTAGTTCCGATATCAACAGCAATGACTTTATTATTGCGTGCATTTATGCATTGATTCTTGCGCAATTCTTGGTTTTCAGGCATTTTCAAATCGTTATTTTGCCAGTTTTCCGTCAAATTGTTCCCAGTGATCACCTGCAAATCGGAGCGTTCCTGAAAGCACCTGCCACATCCGGTGCAGATATGACATCTGGTCCCCCGGCTACACAAACTGATTCCTCTCACTATCGTAATGATAGTCTATCGAACCAAGCTTCCCGGTGATTTCCTCTTCCTTTACATCCAAATCCTCACACAGGGCCTGCAGATCCTTATAATAATCCCTTAGCTTCAAATTGACAAAACTTAACAGCATAACCGGTTCATTGGGTATCATAGTCTTCTCTCCCATCACTCATCAAACGCCCGCATTCACCTGGGAGCCACAGTAGCTATGAGCTTTTCTCCGTCCACACTGATGAGAATCGTGTCCCCTTCTTGTGTCTGATCGGCAAGAATCAGTTTTGCAGATAAGGTTTCCACATGCTTCTGAATAAAGCGCTTCAGCGGTCTGGCTCCGTAGACAGGATCGTATGCATTGTCTGCGATAAATCTTTTTGCCTCTTCTGTCAGTTCAATGGCCAACTCTCTGTCTGCCAGACGCCTGTTCAGATCGGCAAGAATCAATTCTATAATACCGCTGATATGATCTTTGGTCAACGGTTTAAACAAAATGGTTTCATCCAGACGATTCAAAAACTCCGGACGGAAATGGCCTCTCAGATCATTCATGACCATCTGCTCGGCCTCCGGGCTGATAGTGCCATCCTCATTGATTCCTTCCAAAAGATAGGAAGCACCTATATTGGAAGTCATGATCAGGATGGTATTCTTAAAGTCAACCGTCCTTCCCTGAGAGTCCGTGATACGGCCGTCATCCAGCACCTGAAGCAACACATTGAACACGTCCGGATGAGCCTTCTCAATCTCGTCAAACAATACAACGCTGTAAGGCTTCCTGCGGACTGCTTCCGTCAGCTGACCGCCCTCTTCATATCCCACATATCCAGGAGGCGCTCCGATCAGTCTGGACACCGAATACTTCTCCATATATTCACTCATATCAATGCGGACCATATTATTCTCATCATCAAACAGGGATGATGCAAGAGATTTGGCAAGTTCTGTCTTGCCCACACCGGTAGGTCCCAAGAACAGGAAAGATCCGATGGGTTTCTCAGGATCCTTGATACCGGCTTTGGAGCGTATGATAGCCTCCGTCACCTTGGTCACACCTTCCTCCTGACCAATCACTCTCTTATGCAGTTCCTCATCCAGGTGCAGCGTCTTATGGCGTTCGCTCTCCGTCAGCTTTGCCACCGGAATGCCGGTCCATCTGGAAATGATCCTGGCAATCTCCTCGTCAGAAACCTTCTCTCTGACCAGCGACAGTTCAGAGTCATTTACCCTCTCTTCCTCCTGCTCCAGCTGCTTCTTAAGAGATGGCAGAGTGCCGTAGCTGAGCTCAGCCGCCTTCTCCAGATTACCCTCTCTCTGGGCGATCTGAATCTGACTGCTCACCTCGTCAATCTCTTCACGCAGCTTAGAAAGTTTCTCTACAGAAGTTTTCTCATTATCCCACTGTGCCTTACGGTTGGCAAAATCGTCCTTCAGTTCCGCCAGTTCCTTCTGAAGATCCGCCAGTCTCTCCTGACTTAATCTGTCATCTTCTTTCTTCAGAGCCGCCTCTTCGATCTCCATCTGCATGATCTTTCGCTGCAGTTCATCCAATTCAGTGGGCATGCTGTCAAGCTCTGTCTTGATCAGCGCACACGCCTCATCCACCAGATCAATGGCTTTATCAGGCAAAAATCTGTCGGAAATATAGCGGTGAGACAAAACAGCTGCACTCACCAGTGCATTGTCCATGATCTTTACGCCGTGATACACCTCATATCGCTCCTTCAGGCCGCGCAGAATAGAGATGGTATCCTCCACTGTGGGTTCATCCACCATAACCGGCTGAAAACGTCTCTCTAAAGCAGGGTCTTTCTCAATATACTGCCGATATTCATCCAAAGTGGTAGCACCGATACAGTGCAGTTCTCCTCTGGCAAGCATAGGCTTCAGCATATTGCCGGCATCCAGCGCGCCGTCGGTCTTGCCGGCACCCACAATCGTATGCAGTTCATCAATGAAAAGGATGATCTGCCCGTCACTACTCTTTACATCCTCCAGCACAGCCTTCAGACGTTCCTCAAACTCGCCCCGATACTTGGCACCCGCCACAAGCGCACCCATATCCAGGGAAAAAATCTTCTTATCCTTCAAGCCCTGCGGCACATCTCCACGCACGATACGCTGGGCAAGTCCCTCTACCACAGCAGTCTTTCCCACACCGGGCTCACCGATCAGTACCGGGTTATTCTTAGTCTTTCGGGAGAGGATGCGGATGATGTTGCGGATCTCACTGTCACGGCCGATCACCGGATCCAGCTTCTGGTTCCGCGCCTTCTCCACCAATTCCTGACCGTACTTCTCCAGTGTATCATAGGTAGCTTCCGGATTGTCACTGGTCACCCGCTGATTCCCACGTACGGTGGACAGTGCCTTAAGAAACCGCTCCCTGCTGATCCCGTACTCCTTCAGAATCTGTGCGATCTCCTTATTGGGATTCCTGATCATGGCGAGAAACAGATGCTCTACAGACACATATTCGTCTCCCAGCTGCTTGGCTTCCTCCTCTGCACTGATCAGCACCTTATTCAGCACCTGCCCCACATATATCTGACCGCCCTGCACCTTGGTGCGCTTCTCAAGCGCCTGCTCTACGCGGTTCACAAAATGCTCCTTCTGAATCTCCATCTTCTCAATCAGCTTCAGGATCAGACTGTCCTCTATGGTTAAAAGGCTGTATAACAAATGTTCCTGCTCCATTTCCTGATTGCCGTACTCATATGCAAGGCGCTCACAGCCCTGCACCGCCTGCACGGACTTCTGGGTAAATTTCTGAATGTTCATTACAATAGCCCTCCTTTTCTTTGTTCTACCGTTAATATAACACATTGCACAATAAAGTCAACAGATAAATTATAAATTATTTATAAAAAAGAATATCTTATCGTATAAAAAAGAATTTCGCTTCGCGAAATTCTCCGCCTGCGGCGGGTCTGCGAAGCAGACAACTACCGGCAATCATAGATTGCCTTTCGTCGCAGTGCGATCCTCGCGGAGCGTTTTTATACAATTTTATACAATAAGAAATCCTGAGAAATTTCTTATTGTATAAAAAACGGAGCCTGACACCATCAAGCTCCGCTCAATTGCTTATGTATCCGTCCGAACCGTTACAGCTCCACAAATCCGTTCTGTCCCGGCAATATCTGTGAAGAATGCATAACGATCACCTTGTACTTGTCTTTGCCGTACTCCTCCAAAAAGGCCATGCTGTTATCCGGATTGGCGCAATTACCTACGGGAATCATTTCTGTAAAGCTCCTCTCATGGTAACATTCATCACCTGAGATCACCCAGATTTTACCGGCTTTAGGGAAAGTGACAATGCAGGAATCCGGCGTATGGCCACCAATTCTGACTATACTGATATCCTCACAGATTGTCAGTTCCTGATCAAAGGTTACGACTTTCCGGTCCTCGGGAATAGATACGTGTCCCGCTCTCTCATATTCACCCTTTTGCATATAAACGGTTGCATTTTTAAAATAATGGGCATCCTGAATATGGTCACGGTGCGCATGCGTAATGATAAGATCCGTAATATCATATCTGGAAATGCCGTATCTCTCCAACAATTCCGGCGGACTGATCATATATTTCATATCCCAGCCCGGCATTTCATCACAGCCGGCATCCACAAGAATCTTCCGGTCTCCCTTTATCAGCAGGACAATGGCGAACGTAAGCGGAAGCTTTACATCCTCCGATCCGCCCCGGAACATACGATTCTCTCCGTACAACGATTCCGCATATTTTAATATGACTACCTTCGTTTCTTCCTTCATTCCCATATAACCTCCCGTAACAGTCAAATGGCTAAGATTTCGTGTTCTTTCTTTGATATAGCACATTTCAAGGAATTTTGCAAGCTTTAACATAATCTTTTCGGAACAAAGATTCCCCTCCTGCAAGAAATCGTTGCATTTCCCGCCGCCGGCTACTATAATTTATTATATCCTTATCAAACCCTCAAGAAGGAGGTATCTCAATGAATCCTGTTATGCACAATCTGCTTACCCGAAGAAGCTGCCGCGCTTTTTTGAACAAGCCGATCCCTGAAGAACACTTAAACCATATCCTGAAAGCAGCCTGCTATGCCCCCAGCGCCAGAGCACTGCAGACATGGCAGTTTACCGCTGTCACAGACAAAAGCAAGATTCAAAAGCTGGCTGCTGCCATCCGTGACACCATAGACCGGGATGGCTACAATATGTATGATCCCCAGGTGGTCATCATCCCCTCCAATGAAACAACAAGTCCTTACGGCAAAGAAGATAACGCCTGTGCACTGGAAAATATATTTCTGGCAGCTCATTCCTATGGGATCGGATCCGTATGGATCAACCAGCTGCAGGGGATCTGTGAGGTACCTGTGATCAGAGATATCCTCACCGAATTCGGCATTCCGGCCGACCACACCGTATACGGCATCGCCGCCCTGGGTTATCCCGCTTCAGAGCTTCCCGGGGACGTAGCCAAAAAAGGAATCGTCAGAATCGTACGGTAAACCAGAAACACTTCCGGCAATTAATAAAGAGGGTAACCTTTCAAGTCGTTTCACGGCTTTCAAGGCACCCTCTTTTCTCTTCTGACACAATTACAGTTCGTCCAGATCTATGAATTCCAGATCATCGTCTTCCAATACATCTGACGCCTCAGCCATCGCCACAGTCTCAGGTAAGTCGACCTTCTTGGGAGACCCCACTTTCTCAGGTACGTCGGAGGTCTGCTCCACTGCCCCGGGCTCCGGATTCTGGCCATTTAACAATCCCAGCTGTGCCCGCAGTGCCATCAGTTCTTCCATCATCTTCTGGGATTCTGCACGCTCTTCCTCCAGCTTTTCTCTTTCTGCCTTCAGTTCATCCGCCTGCTCTTCCTTATACTGGCGGAACAGCTTGACACAATTGATACCCTGATAAATGAGCAACAGCAAAAACGGTACCAGAATAAAGAGCAGATAACCGGGAATGGTCTTCAAAAAGTGGAAAAAATTGCCTACATTGGGAAGATGTCCCTGATATTTACCTAAAATATAAGGATAGGTTACGATCGCCTCATCATCCACACCGGTAGTGGTACCATATGTAATGAAACCGGGCTGACCGGAAGAATCGACTGTCTTGGCCCGGATCTTATGGGTGACCGTCTGCCCATAGTTTGCAGAATTCTGGGAGGTGTAGGAAATAATATCCCCGGGGACCAGTGTTGAGGGATCTTTTACATTCTTTACAAAGATCAGATCTCCCGCATCGAAATCAGTGGCACTCATGGAATCTGACATGACGATATATGCCTTGTAACCAAAGATACTGCGGTCATTGCGATCAAATGTATTGACCGCAATAACCGTAAAGATCATCATAAATACGGCAACAGCAACTACCAGCCAGACCAAAACCTTTTTCACAATTTCCCAGGTTTTTTTATTCATAAACTTCAGATTCGCAAGCTTAGTGTCGGCAAGTTTCCTCTTGAGCGGTTCCATCTCAGGCAACTTTATCTTGGGTAACTTCATCTTGATATCCGTAAACTTCATAAGCACTCTGCTCCTCACATAAATTCTGCACAGGTGTTGTGTGCGGTCTGCACCGCACCTGCCCTCACATCACAGGAAACCGACCGGACATATTTCATTGCCGCTCCCCTCTGTCAGCATTAAAAGGGCATATTTCCACTTTACTGTTTTGTCAATAGTTTACCACTAATCACAAAAGAGTGCAAGGATTTTTGCGCTACCGAAGTCAAGTGCAATACAGTACAACATGGCTTGTCAAAGCTCACTGCTGCATCCAAAGCAAGTCTTCCCCGGCTTTCACCTGTTTCGATTCACAGACGGCTACCTTTTCAAATCCTCTTGTATCATCAACCACCATTTTCACCGACGGATCATATCCTTCTTTTCTGATGCCCTCCACGTCAAACTCCAAAAGCGGTTTCCCTTTATTCACCACTTCGTTTTTCACTACTCTCGGGCGGTAATAGCGGGTCTCCAGATCTCCCGTCCCGATTCCGGCCTGCAGTAAAAGTTCCACTCCTCCATCCGTCTTCAACCGCATGGCATTGCCCGTTGGAAAAAGTCCCACGATTTTCCCGGCTGCCGGCGCATAAAGAATACCCTGCCCGGGTTCGATCAATACACCTTTCTTGCCATCCTCGTCAAAATAACTGATGTTACCGGACACCGGACTCCCGACTGTAAAGCCAACCGGAATCCTCTTTTCACCCGAAATCTTTTTCCGGGGCTGTTCTTCCCCTTCTCTGACGGAGGTATCTTCTGTCACTTTTTCTTTTTTATTTTGTCCTTCCTCCTCTAACCGGATCCATCGGATCCTTCCAATCGCCAAACCCGCCCCAAAAAAGAGTATTGAGCTCCAAATTTGCATTATTATTTCCATATTCTTTCCCTTTCTTACATTTGCTTTCGCCAAGCTTTTACTTCATGTAATATATTTCCCCAAAAAAAGCAAAAAAAGTCATTGACACCATAATAAATGCGGTGGTATACTGCAACTGTATTCTAAATGAAAGTCATTGAACTCACATATTTTTGTAAGTCATTGTTACTTTTATAATGGTGTTTTACAAAAATATGTGATTTTTTGCCATCAATTTAGGATCACATTTTATAAAGCGGGACAGATCCCCATTTTCAAGGAGGTTTATTATGAACAACGGAACAGTTAAGTGGTTTAACGCTCAGAAGGGTTATGGTTTCATCACTAACGATGCAACCGGCGAGGAAGTTTTCGTACATTTCTCCGCTATCAACGCACAGGGCTTTAAGTCTCTGGAAGAAGGCCAGAAGGTTACTTTTGAGACCGAATGCGATCCTCAGAACAGCAGCAAGGTTCGCGCTACCAACGTTACCGTAGTAGCTTAATTACATGAAATGACTACAGACCGGTGATTTCACCGGTCTGTTTCATTAGGAGTTATCATTATGAGTACCATCACACTTTTTATCATAGCGGTCGGCCTTTCAATGGATGCTTTTGCCATCTCTGTCTGCAAAGGTCTTTCCATGAAAAAGGTCACCCTGAAAAAATCTCTCATCGTTGGACTGTGGTTCGGCGGATTTCAGGCTCTGATGCCACTGATCGGTTACCTACTGGGAAGCCGGTTTGAGCGCTACATCACCGCTATTGACCATTGGATCGCCTTTATCCTGTTAAGTCTCATCGGCATTTCCATGATTCGGGAAGCTCTTTCGAAAGAGGAGGAATGCCAGGACGATTCCCTTGCTTTTAAGACCATGCTGGTTTTGGCCATCGCTACCAGCATCGACGCTCTGGCCGTCGGAATCACCTTTGCTTTTCTGCAGGTATCCATCCTACCGGCAGTAGGTTTCATCGGGACTATTACTTTTTTCCTCTCTATGGTTGGAGTAAAGGTCGGCAATGTTTTCGGTACCCGCTACAAGTCCAAAGCAGAACTGGCCGGAGGCATCATCCTCATCCTCATGGGTCTCAAAATATTATTGGAACATCTGGGTATCCTGTGATCAGGATACCTTTTTTTATACAATAAGAAATTCCTCCGGATTTCTTATTGTATAAAAAAGCTTCGCGAGGATCGCACTGTGACGGAGCAGAATTTGTCTGCTTCGCAGACCCGCCACAGGCGGAGAATTTCACGAAGTGAAATTCTTTTTTATTTTATACCAATAATTGTCTGATTCCGCTCAACACCAAAAGATGCACGGGGTAAAATGCATAAAACAAATACTTCAGTCTCATGCCCTTACGTCCGTTATAAGCGGCCACGGCCAAAAAGCCGAGAGGTGCCATAAGTTCGGCAGTACTTCCGTTCAGAAGATAGTCCCCCACCACAAAGGCAACAGCACCTGCCATCATCTGCATCCACCTGTCACGTCTGGTATGGAAGAGCACCGCAATGCACAACACACCGAAGCTTCCGTAATCTGTGCGTAGAAACTCCGCAATGATCATACCCGCCGCCAACACGGCCAGTTTTGCGATGGCTGTCAGATAAAATTTGTCACTCCATGTTTCAATCCTGCGGGACAATTCCATGACCGCCAGTCCGATCAAAAGTGTAAACATGACATTCTGATTTGTCCACTCGAACCAGACACCGCTCACGGCCAAATCAAACGCCGCTTCCGAAAGCATCGCAAACAGGAACAGTCTTCCGCCATAACTATAAACATTAGCAGTTCTCCGGAATCCTTCCACCAACAAAAAGCAAAAGATAGGGAAGGCCATTCTTCCGATCACCAGCCGCAGAAACATATCAGCCTCATAGATTCCGGGATCGTATCCTTTTTGAAGCAGCATGGGCTCCAGGATTACCGCTCCCACGTGGTCCGCCAGCATGGCCGCCATCGCAATCAGCTTCAGGGTACTGCTGCTGATTCCTTTTTTTATATACAAGGCTGTCTCCGTCACTCTTTCTTCCTCCACACTCTGATCATGCAGACATCTTACTAACACATTAATGTGAATTAGAATAAAAGTCAAGAATAAAGAGTCCGCAAGCGGAATTTCGCGAAATGAAATCCTCCGCGATACTGCGGAGGATCCTGACTTATCCTACTTTATATCCTGTCCCCCAAACCACCTTCAGATACTGCGGCTCTCTGGGGTCTGCCTCAATCTTTTCCCTGATATGGCGAATGTGCACCGCAATGGTGTTGTCTGCGCCAATGGCCTTCATGTTCCAGATGGCCTCATAAATCTGAGTGATGGAAAGGGCCTTTCCTCTTTCCTGAACCAGTAATCTCAGTATCTTGTATTCAAGCGGTGTCAGCTTCACGTCACGGCCGTCCACAGACACTTTACGCCTGGTATCGTCAATGGTAAGACCGCCCACCTTGTAAAGCCTGTCAATATTGGCACACATATTCACCAGCTGCGTGTAACGGCGGACCTGTGACTTTACTCTTGCCAGAAGTTCAAGGGGATTGCAATCCACCGTAACATAATCATCTGCCCCTGCATTTAACGAAAGGATCTTCGTGCTTTCCCTTTCATCGGCAGACAGAATGATGATGGGGACACTGCTCCTCTTTCTGACAGCCGAAATCACTTCAATCCCATTTACAAAACCCTTGTCCCTGAGTGCCACATCCATGAGCAAAATATGTATACTCTGCTCTTCCAAAATCCTCAGGAGTTCAAAATAATCTCCTGCCGTCATAACCCTGAATCCTTCCCCCACAAACAGCGGATCCATTGTTTCAACAATCCCCGTATTGTTGTTGTACACCAATATACTGTTTCCTGTACACTTTTTCATTGGACAATCTCCCTTCTGTTCATTATTTGTACTCTCCTCACATTCCGGGTCCCCACCCGGATGTATTTATCCTATGACACAATTGTTTCAAAACTGCATCATATATATAATAGACACTTTTCAGGGGCAAATTGTTTCATCCCGCAAAATTTTTCCGAGTATCCGCTTGGCCACAAAAAAGACCTTTCACAATAACAGACAAAAACCGGAACGTGCACAAAATGCCGTTCCGGTTTCTTTCCCAAGTTTTTTTAATGATAATACACCTGCATCAGTGTCAGCCCTAAGGCCGGTGCAAGGGCTCCTGCCTGCTCTCTGTTTCCGGAAGCAATCAGCTCCGGAATCCCATACAGGCTGCGTTTTCCCTCGCCCACCTCCAGCAAGGTTCCCACAAGGATTCTGACCATATGATACAAAAAACCATCGCCCTTAAAAGTAAAGGTGATCAAATCACCGTCCTTGCGGATATCAATCTCATCGATCCGGCGGACAGTAGACTTTTTGCTCTTTTTGGCAGAGGTAAATGCTTTAAAATCATGTTCTCCGACGAGATGGCCGGCTGCCTGCCGCATCCGTTCCATATCCAGCGGTTCCGGTACTTCCAGCGCATATCTTCTGAGGAAGACGTTGGGAATCGGGCTGTTCCACACCTGATAGCGATAACATTTTCCCGTTGCATTCAGGCGGCTGTGAAAGCGCTCTGCCGCCTCTGCAATATGGATCACCGCAATATCAGCCGGCAGATACCGGTTGATATATCTCTGCATATCCTCTATGGGCATATCACAATCGGTATGAAAGTTGGCCACCTGACCCTCGGCGTGAACACCGGCATCGGTCCTGCCGCTGCCCTGAAGTTCCACCGGCTCACCGCACATCTGGCTGATCAGCTTTTCCAATTTCCCCTGAATGGTGTTATCCGAGGATTCCTGACGTTGCCAACCCTGATAGCGGGTTCCTTCATACTGCAGCAAAAGTCGGATGTTCCTCATTTTGACTTCCTTTCCGTTTTCGTCATATCCTCCACCTCTTCCAGATCCTGATGCTTTAATTCTCTGAAGCGGTTGATCCCTGCCAAAAGGATCAGAATACTGTTCTTGGTGGTATCAAATATTCCTTCTTTATATAAAGTATAAAACAGTAATCCCAGAGGAACCGAAGCGATCATACCAATCACACCGCTCACCTTATATCCAAAAAACAGAAGAAACAACGTGGGGATTGGAGGCACTCCAATGGAGTCACCCACAATCTTGGGTTGGATCAGCTGTCTTGCCAACTGCCCCACGCCCCAAATGATCAACAGGCCGATGGTCATTTTGTAATCGCCGCTCAACATCTCTATGATCGCCCAAGGCACCATCACCGTGCCGGTTCCGAAGAAGGGAAGCAAATCCAGAAAAGCGATTCCCAAGGCAATGACAAGCGCGTAATCAACCTGCAAGATACCAAATCCAATCACTAAGAGCAAATACATCCATACTTCAATCTTTAATTGGGCCTTGAAATAACCGCCTACAGACTTTCCGAGAATTCTTCTGATAAGTGCCAACCGTTCCACCAGAAACGCAGGAGCGGTGGTTCTCCACCATTCGCTGATATTATTTCTCTCCGCCACAAAAAAATAGGAGGACAAAAGACACATAATAATGCTGATGATCAGGGTAGGCAGACTCTTGGCAAAATTACCCACAGCATTGATGGTGGGTTCGCTCAGCCGTCCCAACAGATCTCCCACAAACGCACTGGCCTCGTTTCCTATGGCGACCAGAGCCTCCTGTATATTGACGGGAAGCCTTTCATAGATCACGCTCAGGCGGTCTCCGATACCGGAAAATTCACTCTCGGTCTTTGCCCAGATTTCCGGCAGAGAATTTACCAGACTGATGACCTCTTCCACTACTTTGGCTCCAATCAGGTAAAGGAACAGTACAACCAGGCCGATCACCACCACAATGACGAAGGCACTTCCCGCCTTTCGCTTCAACTTCAGTTTCTTTTCAAAAAAGTGTACCAACGGACCGGCGATCCAGGCTATAATCCAACCGATCACAAAAGGCATAAAGAAGGTTAATACTTTAGGAAGCAGGAATGCGATCAAAGCCAGCGTTATCACGGTGATGGTCAGGTTGACCAATGCTTTGTAATATTTCTTCATTGGTGATTCCATATGTTATGCCTCCTGTTCTATAATGGCATCAATGATGTCGTAGATTTCTTCCCGCCCCTGCTTGGTCTCGGCAGAAAAAGGAACAATGGCAGTATCCGGTTCCACCTGCAGAGTAGTCTTGATCAGCTTCACCTGTTTCTGAATCTGGCTGCGATTGATCTTGTCAAGTTTGGTAGCTATGATAATAGGGTGGTAACCGTGATCCACGATCCAGTTATACATAATGCAGTCATTGGCCGAGGGGGCATGGCGGATATCGATCAGCAGAAAAACTGCTTTCAGCTTTTTGGATTTGTGAAGATAGTCCTCAATCATCTTTCCCCACTTTGCCTTCACCTCTTCGCTGGCCTTGGCATAGCCGTATCCCGGAAGATCCACAAAGTATATGGCATCATTTACATTATAAAAATTGATCGTCTGCGTCTTTCCGGGCTGCGCACTTGTGCGTGCCAAAGATTTACGGTTCATAAGCGCATTGATCAGGGATGATTTCCCCACATTACTCTTTCCTGCAAATGCCACCTCCGGATGGGGTGAATCCGGCAATTTGCTGGTGATTCCGCAAACTGTTTCCAAGCTGACCTGCTTGATCACCATATTCCCACCTCATTTCCTCTTAATTCTTAACGTTGTTTCGTCAGTGCATGTTCCAGAACCTGCGTCATGTTTTCCACAAAAACAATTTCCAGTCCGCCCTTAATCTCTCTGGAGATTTCCTCCACATCACGGCGGTTCTCCCCCGGTACCAGCACCTTTTTCATCCCGGCTGTCTTGGCGGCAAGGAGCTTCTCCTTCAGACCACCTATGGGAAGCACTCTTCCGCGCAGAGTGATCTCACCGGTCATGGCTACATCTGCCCGAACGGGAATACCGGTCACTGCGGACATCAGCGCCGTCGCCATAGTAATTCCGGCACTGGGTCCATCCTTGGGAACTGCGCCCTCCGGAATATGAATATGGAAATCATTCTTCTTAAACATTTCTTCTTTGACCTGGTACTGCTTACTGATGGAGCGCACGTAGCTCATGCCGGCAAGGGCAGACTCCTTCATTACTTCGCCCATCTGTCCCGTCAGATCAATATCACCTTTTCCTGGCATCACATTCACTTCGATCTGCAATGTCTCTCCACCCACGCTGGTCCAGGCAAGACCGCGCACGATCCCCACCTCGTCAGTGAGATTCTTTTTATCAGACACATATTTTACATGTCCAAGATATTTCTCCGCATTCTGACAAGTGACATGGATACACTCACCGGGTTTTTTCAATATCTCTCTTGCTGCTTTACGGCAGATCTCTCCCAACTTGCGCTCCAGTTCTCTCACACCGGCTTCCCGGGTATAGCCCTCTATGATCATACGAAGTGCGTTATCGCTGACCGTAAGCTGCTTTTCAGTAAGACCGTGCTTTTTCCACTGTTTCTTAACCAGATGCTCTTTGGCAATATGGAATTTTTCATTGGCCGTGTAACTGGTCACTTCGATGATTTCCATACGGTCAAGCAACGGCCTCGGTATGGTAGATGTAGTATTGGCAGTAGCAATAAACATCACTTCCGACAAATCCACAGGAATTTCAATATAATGATCACGGAATCTGCAGTTTTGCTCGCTGTCCAGCACCTCCAGAAGCGCTGCGGAGGTGTCGCCCTTATAGTCGCTGCTCACTTTATCAATCTCATCCAAAAGCATCAGCGGGTTTTTGACTCCTGCCTGCTTCAGAGCGCCTGCGATCCTTCCGGGCATGGCTCCCACATAAGTCTTACGGTGACCGCGGATCTCCGCCTCATCCCTAACACCGCCCAGACTGATGCGCACATATTTTTTGTCCAGAGCCTCTGCCACACTTCGGGCAATGGAAGTTTTACCGGTTCCCGGAGGTCCCACCAGACAGATGATAGGACTGTCCGACTGCTTGGTCAGACTTCTCACCGCCAAAAACTCCAGCACACGCTCCTTTACCTGTTCCAAGCCGTAATGCTGTGCTTCCAGTATTTCTTCTGCCCGCAGGATATCCGTACTGTCCTTAGACACCTTATCCCAGGGCATCTCCAGCAAAGTCTCTATGTATCCGCGCTCCACGGAAGCCTCTGAACTGTTGGGAGCCAGACTCTTAAAGCGCTCTATTTCTTTCCGGATACGTTCCTTTACTTCCTTCTTTGCCTTCAGCCTGCCCAGAGCTTCTTCAAACTGCTCCGCATCCGAAAATCCGTTATCCTCCCCAAGTTCATGGCGGATATAATTCATCTGCTCGCGCAGAACATATTCCTTCTGATTCTTTTCTACGCGGCCCTTAACCTGTTCTCCCAGTTCCACCTTGATCCGGGCAATCTCGATCTCCTTGGAGAGCACACCTGCCAAATACTCAAAACGCTCCAACAGGGTAGGTAATTCTAACACTTTTTGCTTGGCATCAAAGTCAAGAGGAATACTCATGGTGATCATATCCATCAGCTTTTCCGGATTCTTCTGAACCTGAAACTGCTTATCGATGCTGCGCCCGATCTTGGGATAATACTTGCTGTACGCTCCGAAAAGCTCTGCAAGTTTGCGGATCATTGCTTCCTTCAAAAGTTCGTCAGCCTCATCCACGCATGCTTCGAGTTCAACAATTTCTGCCAGAAGAAACGACTTTTCCTCTTCTGCAAAACCGTGAAGTTCTCCTCTCGATACGCCCTCGACCAGCACTCTTACAATACCGTTCTGCAGTCTGTTCATCTGTTTGACCAAAGCAATGGTCCCCACCCGGTACACATCCTCAAATCCGGGTTCTTCTACGTCCGGATCCTTCTGTGTCACAAGAAAAACTCTATTGTCTCTCATCATAACCTGCTCTACGGCCGTGATGGACTTTTTTCTGCTCAAATCAAAATGTATCATCATCTCCGGCAATATAGTCATTCCCCTGAGGGCTACTGCCGGTACTCTCTCTGTTGTCATCATCTTACTGTCCGTTTCTCAATTAGTATATTTGAAAAAGAATTTCTTATTGTGGCACAAAACGCCGCTGATCCCAGCGGCGTTTTCCTACTTACTTAGCTTTTCGCGGCAATGACTCCTTATGAATTGTAAGAGGTTCGCTGGTTCCTTCTACAGCTCCCTTGGTCACTACGCAGGACTCTATCGTTTCATCAGAAGGAATCTGATACATCAGATCCATCATCGTACTTTCCATAATGGAACGAAGTCCTCTTGCTCCTATCTTGCGCTCAAAGGCCTTCCGGGCAATGGCAAGGATTGCCTCATCCTCAAAGCGTAATTCCACATTATCCATGCCAAACAGCTTTTGATACTGCTTGACAAGCGCATTCTTGGGCTCCTTCAGGATCCGCACAAGGGCTTCCTGATCCAGACCTTCCAAGGATACGCAAATCGGCACACGGCCAACAAATTCAGGGATCAAACCAAACTTGATCAGATCCTGAGGGGTTACCTCGGCAAACAACTCACCAATCACCTTGTTGGACTTCTGTGTCACTTCCGTATTGAAACCGATGGACTTGCGGTCCAGTCTGGCTTCAATGATCTTCTCCAGTCCGTCAAAGGCACCACCACAGATAAACAAAATATTGGAGGTGTCAATGGTCAAAAGTTCCTGATGAGGATGCTTTCGGCCACCCTGAGGCGGCACACTTGCCACCGTGCCCTCGATGATTTTCAAAAGTGCCTGCTGTACGCCTTCACCGGACACATCCCTGGTGATGGATACGTTCTCGCTTTTCTTGGTAATCTTATCAATTTCATCGATATAGACAATGCCGTACTGGGCTCTCTCGATATCGTAGTCTGCTGCCTGAATCAGCTTTAGCAGGATGTTCTCCACATCCTCTCCCACATATCCGGCTTCGGTCAGCGTGGTAGCGTCTGCAATGGCAAACGGCACATTAATGATCTTCGCCAGGGTCTGTGCCAGATAAGTCTTTCCGGAACCGGTGGGACCCACCATCAGAATATTACTTTTCTGCAATTCTACGTCGTTGAGATCCTTGGGTGCAGTCACTCTCTTATAATGATTGTAAACTGCCACGGACAAAACCTTCTTGGCCGCGTCCTGCCCGATCACATATTCATCCAGAAACTGCTTGATCTGCACCGGCTTTAACAGATTAATATCCTGCTTGTCGGATACCTCTATTTCCTCATCCTCAAGCTCCTCTTCCAGAATATCGGCACAGATGTCCACGCATTCATCACAGATATACACTCCCGAAGGACCTGCAATCAGCTTACGCACCTGGTTCTGCGTCTTCCCGCAAAAGGAACATCTGACGTCACTTCCTATTGTCTTCCCCGCCATTCTTTTACTCCTGTCTCAAGGTATTATTCCTGTGCCGCATGGGATGCAATCACTTTATCAATCAGTCCGTACTCGCAGGCTTCCTTGGCGCTCTTCCAGTTGTCGCGTTCGGTATCGGCACAGATCGTCTCGTAATCTCTGCCTGTATTCTCTGCCAGAATACGGTTTAATTTCTCTTTCGTCTTCAGAATGTGCCTGGCCGCAATCTCGATCTCCGTTGCCTGTCCCTGAGTACCGCCCAAAGGCTGATGGATCATGATCTCTGCATTGGGCAGTGCATATCTCTTTCCCTTGGCACCTCCAGCCAAAAGAAATGCGCCCATGCTGGCTGCCATACCAATACATACGGTAGACACGTCACATTTGATATAATTCATGGTATCGTAGATCGCCATACCTGCAGTTACGCTTCCGCCCGGGCTGTTGATATACAAATGGATATCCTTCTCCGGATCTTCCGCCTCCAAAAACAGAAGCTGTGCCACAACAAGGCTGGCTGTCACTTCATTTACTTCTTCACCCAAGAAAATAATTCTGTCCTTTAAAAGTCTAGAATAAATATCGTAGGATCTTTCACCTTTACTGGTCTGTTCAATGACGTAAGGTACTAAACTCATTCTCTATGTCCTCCGTTTTCTTACCGGTCTCATGCCCGGTCCGCTTCTGATCAATACGATCTTCTGTATTCAGTGTATCCTACTGATTCCCATTTTTCAATCATAAACAGAGGATTTAAGAAAAACTTAATCCTCTGTTTATGATGTCTTTTGTCAGTTAAACTATTCCTGATATTATGCTTCTTTGGAAAATTATTCCTCTACAGCATTTTCTACAAGCAGTGCAACTGCATTGCTGATGCAGATATCTTCCATAACCTGTTTCTTGCCATTCTCGCCAAGAAGCTCTTTCACCTTGTCAGCTTCCATCTTGTAGCTCTCAGCCATCTTAGCTACTTCTGCCTCGAACTCTTCCTCGGTTGCGGTCATACCTTCAGCAGCTACTACTGCTTCCAGAACAAGACGGGACTGGATTCTTCTCATAGCCTGAGGTTTTACCTGATCTAACAGGGTGCTTGCGTCAAGGCCGGTAAACTGCATATACTGCTCCATGGAAAGACCCTGGGACTGGATTCTCTGTGCAAAATCTTCAACCATCTGTCTCTGCTGGGTCTGAACCATTGCATCAGGAATCTCCATGGTAGCCTCAGCGATCACTGCACTGATAACAGCATCTTCCTTGGCATTCTTAGCTTCTGCGCCCTTCTTCTCAGCCAGCTTCTTCTGCACATCTTCTCTGTACTCAGCCAGAGTGTCAAATTCAGATACTTCACTTGCAAACTCGTCATCCAGCTCAGGAAGCTCCTTTTCCTTGATCTCCTTAACGGTACATTTGAACACTGCTGCCTTACCTGCCAGTTCGGAAGCCTGATAATCCTCAGGGAAGGTAACATTTACATCTGTTTCAACACCGATCTGAGCACCGATGAGAGCCTCTTCAAATCCGGGAATAAATGCGCCGGAACCGATGGTCAGAGGATAATCTGTACCCTTGCCGCCTTCAAAAGCAACTCCGTCAACGAAGCCCTCAAAATCGATCACGGTCATATCGCCATCTTTAACAGCTCTGTCTTCCACGGTGATAGTTCTGGCATTATTCTCACGCTCTCTGTTGATCTCAGCGTCGATCTCTTCATCGCTCACTGCCACGTCAAACTTAGGCACCTTAACGCCCTTATAAGCGCCAAGGGTTACTTCGGGCTTCAGAGCCACTTCTGCAGTGAAAATGAAAGGCTTGCCTGCCTCCAGCTGAACCACATCAATCTTGGGAGCTGATACAATCTCCTCCTCACATTCCTCAAGAGCTTTGTCATATGCCTCAGGGATCAGAGCATTGGCTGCATCTTCATAAAATACTTCCTTGCCATACATCTGCTCGATCATCTTGCGGGGAGCTTTGCCCTTACGGAATCCGGGAATGGTGATCTTGCTTTTATTCTTCAGATAAGCACCCTGGATGGCCTTCTCCAGCTCTTCAGCGGACACTTCAATTGTCAGCTTCGCCATGTTCTTTTCTAATTTTTCTACCTGTAAACTCATTGTTACATTTCCTCCTTCATTGCGTCTGTGCCTTAAAAATGGACATAGTCACAGTCATTTTACGATTATAACATGAACACACAAAAAATACAATTGTTTTTTTGAAAGGATTCTACCGGCCTTTGAGTGAAAAACTAAATTCCACCCCTATGCTGAATTTAGTCTTACACTCTGGGTGATTACCCTGTATGATTATGATACCTCCTATCCGCAGTAGAAAGAGGTACCCATGAGTAAATCAATTCCCGGTAATCAAAAAC
>JAZNMF010000080.1:0-25549 GCA_045579545.1 Acetatifactor sp.
AAAAGGAACACTTCTGTATATATTGCAGAGTGTTCCTTTTTCATTAATAAAGTTTTATTTTGCTCTCTGTTCCTCAAAATCTTCAACTGCCTGAATAATCAGCTTAACCGTTCCTTCAATCCCTAAAAGCGAAGAATTGATACACAAATCATAACTGTCTGCTCTACCCCATTTCTTGGATGAATAATAGTTATAATAACTCTGGCGCTGCTTATCCTTTTTATTAATCATGTCCTTAGCTTTGCCTTCGGTTAAATCATATTTTTGCATAATACGTTTCACTTTTTTATCTTCATCACCATAGATAAATAAGTTAATGCAATTATCATAATCACTTAATGCATAATCAGCACAACGTCCGACAATAACACATGGATTTTCAGAAGCCATCTTCTTTATGGTATCAAACTGGGCAAGGAAAATCTTATGTGAAATAGGCATATCCACAAAAGAAGACGCATTATACCCAAATGAATATGTATCCATTACAAGATTGTATAAAAATGAATTCGTCGGACGTTCATCATGTGACTCAATCATTTCTTCACAATATCCGCTTTCTTTTGCAGCTCTGGTAAGTAATTCTTTGTCATAACACTTGATGCCAAAATATTGAGCAACCTTTTCTCCGATCTCATGTCCTGCGGAGCCGAACTGACGTCCAATTGTAATAATCGTATTCATATACACAACCCTCTTTCCATCAAAGTATACATGATAAACTATCAAAATATTATCATCTATCTAATGCTATTATATAATATTTTTTAGAAAAATGCAACTAAAACTTTGAATTTTTAGACAATTCAACCATTGCATCCATACCTGTCGGTGTTGCAGCCAGACCTCCTAAGGCAGTTTCCCGGAAAGATACATCCATCTTTTCACCGACTTCTCTCATCGCGTCTATTACCTGGTCAGGGGGAATCTTGCTTGTAATACCGGCCAGGGCCATATCTGCACAAGAAAGAGCATTCACAGTTCCGATCACATTTCTCTTCACGCAAGGAACCTCAACCAATCCTGCTACTGGATCACACACAAGGCCCAAAAGATTCTTCAAGGCCATTGCGGCGGCATGAATAATCTGTTCACAATCTCCTCCTTGCAAATGCACAAGTGCGCCGGCTGCCATGGCGCTGGCTGAGCCAATTTCTGCCTGACAACCACCTGCAGCACCGCTAATAAATGCTCTGGAAGCAATCACCTGACCGATACCGGCAGCAACATACATTGCTTCAATAATTTTCTGATTATCTCTTTCCTTTCTCCTAAAATAAGGAACCAAAACTGCTGGAAGTACTCCGCATGAGCCGGCAGTTGGCGCAGCAACGATTCGCTTCATACAGGCATTAGACTCTCCCATCTGCAAGGCACCTGCAATACACTCGCAAACAAAACCACCACAAAGCGAACTATCTGAAAATTCTTTATATTTTTCCATTTTATAACCGTCACCGCCAACCAGTCCGCTCTTGGATTTCAATGTTGGCTCATAAGTTGATGCGGCAAGCAACATGGCATCCCAGATTGCAAGCATTTGATCGAGACTGTCCTGTCTTGAAATATCCTGCTCCGAAATATCCTCTTCCAGGATCAACTCCCAAAATGGTTTATTCTGTTGGAAACATAAGGTGACAATTTCCTGCAATGATTCATATGCCATTCCGCTACTCCTCCGTATTTACATAACTGACTCTGCGAATGCCCGGAAGCTCTTCCAACAATTTCACTGCATCATCAGGAATCTGCTGATCTGTTTCAATTACCATAACTGCATATCCACCGCGCTTATCACGGTACAAATGCATGGTCGCAATATTTACAGTAAGTTCAGACAATGCTGATGTTACCTGAGCCACACAACCGGGCTGGTCGAGATTATAAACGATCAGAGTCGGATTTTCTGCTGTGAAAACAACATCCGCACCATCCAATTTATGAATTTCAATACGGCCGCCGCCAATCGAAGCCGCCTGAAGCGACAAAACTCGTCCGTTTTGGCCTCGAAGGTGTAGTACAGCAGTATTTGGATGCGCATTTTTGACATTACCATTGCTAAAAGTAAATGTTAAGCCTTTCTTCTTTGCAATTTCAAAACTTTCCGGGATGTTAATATTATCCGGTTGCATTCCCAACAAACCTGCAATTAATGCTTTATCCGTACCATGGCCAATGCCGGTGGTCGCGAAAGAGCCATGCAATATAATATCCGCATGGACAGGCACATCTTCCAAAATTTTGGAAGCCACATACCCAATCCTTACTGCACCGGCGGTATGAGAGCTGCTGGGTCCCACCATAATCGGGCCTAAAATATCAAACAATTTCATGTTTTTCCCCTTTAACAAGATTTCTCAAGAATCTGCAATAAATGCGTAAAATAATCAGGAAGCGGTGCATCCACTTCTATATACTCTTTGCTAGTAGGATGTACAAATCCAAGAATTTTGGCGTGTAATGTCTGACCCTTTAAGGAAAAAGGACACTTTCGGTTACTGTAAACATCATCGCCAAGCAGCGGATGACCGATACTTGCCATGTGTACACGGATCTGATGGGTTCTGCCGGTCTCTAAGCAGCACTCAATATAAGTATAATCACGGAAACGCTTCAGGACTTTGTAATGGGTCACTGCAGCTTTTCCGTTCTTTTCATTGATGGACATTTTCTTCCGATCGGCAGGATGCCTTCCGATCGGTGCATCGATAGTGCCTTCCTCTTCTTTTATAACACCGTGACAGATGGTATGATAGCGTCTGTTGATGCTATGCACCTTCAGTTGATCAGCAATAGAATTATGCGCGTGATCATTCTTGCATACAATAATCGAACCGGTTGTGTCCATATCAATCCGATGAACAATCCCCGGCCTCATCACACCGTTAATCCCGGAAAGATCATTACCACAGTGAAACATCAGCGCATTTACCAATGTTCCGCTGTAATGGCCCGCGGCCGGATGTACCACCATACCTTTCGGTTTATTGATCACGATAACGTCTTTGTCTTCATATAAAATATCAAGCGGAATATTTTCCGGCTCAATGTCAGGCTCTACCGTCGGAGGCAAATAAAAGCTCACTTCATCATCAGTTTTCACACGGTAGCTGCCTTTCACAATCACATTATTCACAAGAACTTTATCTTCTTTTATTAATTTCTGAATAAAAGAACGTGACAAAGAATCGATAAGCATACTAATACACTTATCGATTCTCTCATCTTCCATTTCTTCTGTTATTTGAAAACGAAACTCTTCCATGGTAAGTTTACTTTCTCTTCCTCCCCAAGAAATTCAAATCGTCATCCTTATATACAAACAAAAGCAAAATAAATGCAATGATCACTGATACGACCACATAAATAT
Source organism: Acetatifactor sp. (assembly GCA_045579545.1). Classification (GTDB taxonomy): domain Bacteria; phylum Bacillota; class Clostridia; order Lachnospirales; family Lachnospiraceae; genus Acetatifactor. Next base: position 3,371 of record JAZNMF010000080.1, read on the forward strand.
CTGCCACATTAAATACGGGATAATCAATCAAAATAAAGGAAATAAAATCAATCACATAATCAAGACGGATACGGTCGATCATATTGCCAAGGCCACCCGCAATGATCATCGCAGATACGATGTGTACGGGCAAATACTTTTTGTGATCCGGTATACGGTAGAGCAAAAAACAGAGCGCCAAAAGAAACAGAATGCATACTGCAACAAGAAGTATCTTTTGGTTCTGCAAAACTCCGAATGCTGCCCCTCTGTTCTCCACATAGTCAAACTCAAGCACATCTTTAATCAGGATAAAGGCATCCTTTCCCCGAAGACGGGCCACTGCAAGATACTTTGTAAACTGATCAAATGCCAACAAGATCATGGCAATCAGCGCATCTATGCATAACAGCTTTGCTTTGTTCTTACTCATACATATCCTCTTCACTGAAATAAATCTCATTCACAGCTGCAAGGATCTCTTCCTCTGTCACAGTCTGATCTATCACAGCTTTACCGATTTTCTTTAATAAAATAAATTTAATCTTATTATCTTCAGCTTTCTTATCAGATCTGGTCAGCCTGACAACCTCTGCCGGATCTATCTCATCAACAGTAATCGGAAGATAAAACGGCACAAACATATCCCGTATCTCATAATACTCTTCCATGCTAAGCATTTGTCTCTGATAAGAAATATATGCAGCAGCCACAGCACCAAGGGCAACACACTCTCCGTGATAGAGAGAGAACTTCTTGGCCTTTTCAATAGCATGCCCGATCGTATGCCCATAGTTCAGAAGAGCTCTGTCGCCTTTTTCAAGGGGATCTTTCTCAACGACAAGCTTTTTAATCATGCAGCTTTTCATGACCATCTCTTCCAGCGTATCAAGCTCTCTTTCGCAGATCTCGTACATATTGGAGATCAGCCATTCATAGAAAAGACTATCCTTGATCAATCCATGCTTCATAACCTCAGCAAATCCGGCAAAATACTGCCTGTCATCCAAAGTCTTTAAAACAGCCATGTTCATATATACAAGCCGGGGCATTTTAAACGCACCAACCATATTCTTATAACCGTCAAAATCCACTCCGGTCTTGCCGCCTATGCTACTGTCGCACTGAGCTAATAAAGTGGTAGGAATCTGTACATAATCAATTCCTCTCATATAAGTAGCCGCTGTGTAACCGGTAACGTCACCAACTACACCTCCACCGAGAGCAATCAACATATCTTTACGGCCAAATCCTTCTTTGATCAGATATTCATAAATCCCCTTAACGGTGTCAAGTGTTTTATTCTCTTCACCGGCCGGAAATTCATAAATACATACCTTGCGACATTTATCCTGCAGGAGGTCGCATACCATACTGCCATAAAGAGGATTCACGTTAGAATCGGTAATAATACAGATCTTTTTCTGCGGTGCTTCAAGCGCACTCAATTCGTCCCAGAGTTCATCAAAACTCTGAGCAAAAACAATGTCATAGCAAGGTTTCTTGTTATAATTTACAGATAATCTCTGCGCCATAATCTGATTCAGATTCCTTTCGTTACATTCCGCTATCGATCGGTCCGCCATCAAATGCTCCGCCAAGGATATCCTGGAAGTCACCAAAGATATCTACGGAAGACGGCGTAATGATAAATATGTAATGAGAAATCTTCTGAAGATTGCCACCGATTGCAAAGCAGGAACCGGAAGTAAAATCAATAATACGCTGTGCAATATCAACGTCAAGGCCTTCCAGATTCAACACAACAGTCCTTCCTGCTAAAAGTGTCTCTGTGATCTCACGGGCTTCTTCCACGCTCGTAGGCTTAATCACACAAACTTCCATACCGGAATTGCTCTGAATCTTATTATTGCGTCCTACAGGCTGATGCATAGGCGTTACCTTGGACGGTGCAACCTTCTTGGGAGCACGTTCTTCAAAGCTATCAACATCGCGCACTTTGGAAGCACTCTTCTTAACAGGTACCTCTATTTCCTCTTCGTCATCATAATCGTCATCGTCATAGAAATCATCTGCGTCATCATTAGAGTTCAGCTTCATGATATTTAAAAACTTGTCCATCACGCCCATATTAGTTCTCCTTTTTAGTTGATATTGGTTATACTGTAATCTCTCTCTCCAAATATGCCTGTGCCCACGCGTACGTAGGAGGCACCTTCTTCTACTGCCACTTCATAGTCTCCGGTCATACCCATAGACAATATCTGCATAGTAACATTATCAATGTTTTTCTGTTCTATGTCAACTGCCAATTGCTTCAATTTGGCAAAATATTTTCGGTTATCTTCCGCATCATCAACGAAGGGAGCTATGGTCATCAATCCTTTGATCCGAATGCCTGAAAGTGCTGCAATTTCACGCACCAACTGAATGGTTTCCTCGACTGTAGTACCGAATTTGGAATCCTCACCGGCAACATTTACCTCAATCAAAATATCCACAGTCACCTTCTTTTTATCGGCTTCTTTGCTGATCTCCTGAGCAAGCCTCAGTGAGTCAACACTGTGTATGAGAAACACCTTGTCCACAATATATTTTACCTTATTGCGCTGCAGATGCCCGATCATGTGCCATCTGATATCTTTCGGTAACACCTGTTCCTTCTCTACAAGTTCCTGAACCTTGTTTTCGCCGAAATCACGTATGCCAAAGCGGTATGCCTCCTCCAAAGCTGACACCGGCTTGGTCTTACTGACCGCGATCAATGACACATCTTTCCGGTCACGGCCGCATCTGTCGCACGCACTATTTATATTATCCTGAACAAGTTTAATATTCTCTTGTATCATCATTGTCTCCTTTTTATTAACCTCAGCGGTCCATCTCCGCAATGCGCCCAGTGGATTTATGTTCTTTGATAATACCGTCAATTTCTTTTAAATCCGTACATAAAAGGTCTCCGGGAATGGTATTTTTCAATGCGCTGATGGCATTTCCATACTCCAGAGCTTTCTGATAGTCTCCTTCATAGGTTAAATACCCATACAACACACCTGAGATATAAGCATCTCCGCTTCCGATACGGTCAACCACTTCTATATCCGCATAAGGCGCTTCTTCATAAAATCTGTCATCTTTGGCACTGTAAATGATGGAACCAAAGGTATGTCTCTTAGGACTGTGCACAATTCTCTGCGTAGAAGCCACAAGAGAAATAGGATATTCTTCCGTAAAACTTTTCATAATTGTTCGGACGTCTCCCTTTTTCAGGAAAGTCAATCTTGCTGTATCCTCTGAACAGAAGAAAATATCCACATAAGGAAGAATACTTTCTATACATTCCTTCGCTTCGGGACCACTCCACAGATTTCCCCGAAAGTTCACATCAAAGGAAATAATTGCACCTTCCGATTTAAAGCGCTTGATCATTTCAATGGCAATCTCCTTTACACAAGGGCTAAGCGCCAGTGTAATGCCACTGGTGTGAAAGCATCTTGCAGCGCCGTACATGCTGTCTTTATAGTCCTCCAACTGAATCTTATTGATAGAGGTATTTTTCCTGTCATAGACAATACGTGGCTTCCTGGGATAAGCACCATTCTCATAATAATACACACCGAGTCTGGCATCCTTATGGCTGTCATATACTAAATAGTCATCGCTGACACCGCCCTGACGGATTGTGTTTTTCACAAAAGTACCAAGATCATTGGCCGGAAGCTTGGAAATAATACCGCAGCGAAGGCCCAGCATGGCAGCTCCGGTGATGGCATTCAATTCTGCCCCACCAACCTGCTTATTAAATGCACTGCCTCTGCTCATTCTTTCATTGTCCGGCGGAGACAAGCGCAGGAGCAGTTCTCCCAGCGCAAGTAAGTCAAAATCTTTTCTCATATCATTTTATTCCCCTTTGACAGACATATTTACTTCCGCAAAGCAGCATACATTTACATCTGCTTAACAGCACTCATTCGTATATAAACTGATCTGCAGCAACGCTCTGGGCATTCAGCACAATATTGTCATAAACGTTGAGTCCATACCTGGTATTTGACTGCACAATGGCGTACTCGTCATTCTGAGCCAGAATATGAATCTCTCTGAAGTCGGCATATCCTTTATTCATATTGTATACACCGATCAGGGTAGCACTTTTGCTGACTGTGTAAGTCTCCTGAGACTCCAGTTTTAACAGGACATCACCCCTACCCAATACATCCGTGTCCAGATAATATTCAGAAGTTCCGGAATCATAAGAGTAAATCTCCAGTTCAACAACCTCGCTGGAAATGGTTCCATCTTCCAGATAAGTCTGACGGATCACATTACCGACACCGCTGTCATTCTCCACGGTTATGAATGCTTGAGGAATCAGGAAAAATTCTCTCTCAGCAATTGATGAATTCGGTATCTTCAAACCGGTTTCTTCATCCAGTATCAACTCAATTTCCAAAAAACGTTCCGAAACAAAAGTGACCATAGAATTATTAAAATCAAGTCTTGCATAGGTATTGCCGTCAATATTGTTAAGAAGCTTAACGGATGCCCAGGATTCGTACTGATTCTTCAGGAAGCGAACTTTTACGTAGCCCTCTTCCTCCAGTCGGGCTCCATATGCAACATCAACGGGAATCACAATTGACCAGTTCTCATCGGATGAAATCTTATAGGCCGGATCCCCTACAGCCGCAAGACTGGTTCCCAATAGCTGTTTTCTGCGATAAACCGGAACATCAGAGGCGTCGTCACCATCTCCGACATCGTCATACACAACGCGTCTTTCAAAAATATCGGCCGTCACCTGATCAGGTGTGAGGGATTCATACCCATCCATCCAATATGCCACAACACCTGTTGCAGGTGCATAATACGTCTGTATTGTACCCAGGTCAGCGTTGCTGTCCTTGAGATTCTCCAACATGTCCGCATTGGCAAGCTTAAGAACCGTACCGGCAATAGAATATTTGAAATCATAAGCAGAACTAAAATTCTGCGGATCAAATCCATGCATGAAATCCACGATCTCATTTCGGAATTCTGTAAGTTCACCTGTACTCAAACTGTTCTGCCCCTGGTAAATGCTTTCCATATACTCATTCAATCGCCCGGTCTCATCAATAGTATATACCATATCTCCTTTGGCAACACGCTCTCCGTCTCTTACATAGTAATTAATATACCCGGCTGCCGGAGATGTTATCAGCGTCTCTTCCCTGAGAGCGATTCCACGGAATATGGTATTGGTTGAAAGCGATCCTTCTTTCACCTCGTAAGGCTTAGGGGGACTGTATTTAAAATATCCAACCACAAAATAAGCTACATAAATGAAAACCGCACCGAAAATGATCATACCAATGTTCAGATTCAGCGGTTTTCTATATTTTTTGACTTTATTCTGTTTGCTGCCTTTCTGCGAACTTCTCTGCGCCAAGCTGAAAGCCTCCCTGTTCTTACTTGGAAAAAGCCCCGGCAAAAGGATCCGAGGCTTTCATCTGCATAAATCAATTCAACTGTCACAAAATCTTCTCAGACCTTCTGCGACAATTGTCATACCTTATAAGGAAATGATGATATTTTTCTTCAGTTCTTCAGGAATATCCTTCTCGTCCAAAGAAACACTGATAACAAAGTCAACTTTAAAAGCTTCGCTCATCTTCTCAAGCTTAGCAACAGCCGGTACAATATCAGCGCCTTCGATGCAGGCAATCTTCAAAAAGCTATCAAAGTACATCTGCTGAAGATCGTGATCCTGAGAAAGAATACCACTGATAAAACCAATAAACTCACTACTGCTATCTATCATATAATCGGATACGTCGATCAGGCGAACCTTATTGTTCAGTTCAAACATGTGCTTGGCACTCTTGTCAAGATATGCAATATTCCCTTCAACATTCTTGATCTCGCTATTTACCTTGTCCAGTAAAAGCTTTGTCTTGCCTTTTCCTTTATTGCCTACAATTAATTGAACCATGGGTAACCCTCCTGCTGTAAATTAATATGTACTAACAAGATAGTATAACTATCTGTATGATACTATTATAGTGTATTTGCGACCAAAAAACAACTACTATTTATTGATTTCATTCAACAAATCTATCATTTCAGGATACAGTAAATCTCTGGACTGAGATCTCAATATCACAGAAATATAAGGCGATCCGCTCACATCCCTTGAAAGAAGAATAAGACAGTGTCCTGCTGCATTGGTAGTTCCGGTTTTACCGCCAACCACAGTCACATGGTCCGGTGACTGGTAGTGAGTAAAAAACAGATTACTGTTACTTTTAAGAGGCGTCTTTACTTCACTACCCTTCTTGTCGTAATAGGTAGTCTGATATTCTGTGGTTCTAATGATTTCCTGTAAAAAATCATTCTGTACGAACTGATTAAAGATCAGATACAGATCATAAGCCGTTGTATAGTGATCTTCCTGGGTTAGTCCATGAGGATTCATAAAGTTGGTGTTAGTTGCTCCCAGCGCATTTGCCTCCTCATTCATCAATGCAACAAATTCCTCCACGGTACCGCCAATATTTTCAGCAATCAGCATTGCCACATCATTAGCCGAATGAATCAAAAGCAAATGCAAAGCCTGATTCAAAGTCATGGTATCTCCATCTTTCAGATTGCACAATACAGCACCTGATTCCGTAATTTTCACTGCATCAGTTGCCTTCAGAACCTGATCCTTTGAGCCATACTTCAAAGCCACAATGGCCGTCATAATCTTGGTAATACTCGCAGGATTCATCCTAACATGAGCATTCTTAGAATATAAGACTTCACTGTTGTTCACATCAAACAAAACCGCTGCTCCCACATTGGACATATCAACTTCTTCATTTGTAATATCCTCTGTCACGATACACAGTTCTGACGCAAAAGAACTTGCTGTTCCCGGCTTTTCCCTGGATATAATATTAAAACTCGTAATCTGCGAATCAGATTCATAGGGAAGCTCATATGCAGTATTACCACATCCGGTCAAAACAACGCTGAGAAGCATGACACATATCAATAAACTGTTTATGCTGTTTCTTCGTTTCTTCCTCGAATTCTTTTTATTTATACATTTCACGCCACTCAAGGTCTCCTCTGTCTAACGACTTGATCAACAGTTCAGCACTTGCAAGATTGGTAGCCAACGGAATATTATACATATCGCAGAGCTTAACTACATTATTGACATCCGGTTCATGCGCTTTGGACGTAAGGGGATCTCTCAAAAAAATCACAAGATCAATCTGATTATGCTCAATCTGCGCACCGATCTGCTGTACACCGCCAAGATGTCCTGCAAGATATTTATGGATATTCAGGTTGGTCACCTCTTCGATCAGACGACCGGTTGTACCGGTAGCATACAAATCATTCTTGCTTAGAATGCCTCTGTATGCAATACAAAAATTCTGCATCAGTTTCTTCTTCGCATCATGCGCAATCAGTGCAATATTCATATCTTATATCCTCTCAATCAGTACTTAATGATTTCTTTCTCTTTTGCAGCGAAGCCTTACATTCAGGACAAATCCCATACCAATGTACAAGCTCCACAAAGACGTAAGCCCATAGCTTACAAATGGCAACGGTAATCCTGTATTTGGCAGCAGAAATGTCGTTACCGCAATATTGAAGAATCCTTGAAACGCCACCATGCCACCCATACCGGCAGCTATGATCATCCCCGCAGTATCCCTTGCCCGCCTTGCCACTGAGGCACACTCCAATGCAATCCCAAACAGCAATAAAATGACTGTCACGCATCCTTTAAAACCAAATTCTTCACCGATCACAGCAAAGACAAAATCCGTCTGCGGTTCAGAAATAAAATTGCCATTCTTTACAGATGTAATCTCGTTGTTCTTATAACCTTTGCCATCCAATTGTCCGGATCCGATGGCCATTACGGAATTCAGCTGCTGATAAGCTTCTGCATCCGAATATTCATCAGGATAGAAAAAAGCCATGATACGGGTGGACTGATACCCCTTCATCAATACTTTATTCACAATATTGGGCTCAGGCTGGATCGCAAGATACACAACGATAACAGCTGACGGAACCACTACGGCAAGTACGCTCAGAATGATTTTGTAACTGATACCACCTGCAAACATGATCACGCAAAATACAACTAACACTACAATACTCGTAGACAAATCCGGCTGCTTTGCAATCAGTGCCCATGGCACCAGGATTAAAACAAGAGAGGCGAGAATCGTCTTAAAGGAATTTAAACGTTCCTTATGTACCATAATAAACTGTGCAAAGAATAAAATCAACATTATTTTTGCTGTTTCAGATGGCTGGAAACGAAAACTTCCGAACTCCATCCATCTCTGTGCACCTCCGCCTTTGTCACCTGCCACAAGGACTAAAACCAGCAGAACCAAATTAGCCGCATAAATCAACCAATAAAATTTCAGTATCCATGTGTAGTCAAAAAAAGCAAAGAAAAGCATGAGAAACACACCTGCCACAAGACCGATGATTTGTTTGTTCTGTAAGGAAGGCTCCGCAGAACCAATGGCCAAACAACCAATCACAGAAAGTGCGATCACCATAAATATTAACTTAAAATCAAAATCACGCAATCTGTAACCTTTAAACATAATTTCCTTTCTCATGCTACTGCATTCATTTTCTCAGATCCAGTATAGGGATATTGGCATATAAGGTTGGATTTTTAATCCCTCTGTTGCCCTTTCCTTTTGTATTGATCAATATTTCCATATTGGCAGCATCAATCTTCATATATTTGGATATTACTTTCGCAATATCGGTCTTAATCAACTCCATCATCTCAGGAGAACAATTCACTCTGTCAGAGATTAATAATATTTTCAATCGGTCCCTTGCAACGTCTCGGGAGCTTTTTCTTCGAAAAAATTTTCTCATGATAAGCTCCTCCTATGCCTTATGAAAGATGCCGGTTACTCTTGTCCAGAATGAAATTCCTTTTTCTGTTGCCGGAAACGGAATTTCTTCTCCCATAACCCTGCGAACCACATTGCCATAAGCTTTACCGGCCGGACTGTCACTTCCAACAAGAGGTTCTCCCTGATTGGTTGCGATTACAACATTTTCATCGTCCGGGATAATGCCGATGAGTGGAACAGCCAGAATATCCACAACATCTGTGGCGGACATCATATCGCCTCTACGCACCATATCGGACTTCAGACGGTTAATGACAAGATCCATATGTTTGAAACCGTTTGCTTCCAGAAGACCTATAATGCGGTCTGCATCCCTGATGGCGGACACCTCCGGAGTCGTAACCACAAGAGCTCTGTCGGCACCCGCTATGGCATTCTGAAATCCCTGTTCAATTCCTGCCGGACAATCAAGCAATATGTAGTCAAACTGTTCTTTCAAATGCTCAATGACTTTAATCATCTGGCCCGGTGAGACCGCACTCTTGTCTCTTGTCTGAGCGGAAGGCATCAGATACAATCCCGGATTTCGCTTATCCCGTATCAGCGCCTGCTTGACTCTGCAGTTGCCCTCCACTACATCCACAAGATTGTAAACAATCCTGTTTTCAAGGCCCATAACAACATCGAGATTGCGAAGTCCGATATCTGTGTCAATCAGACATACTTTCTGTCCCATTTTCGCAAGACCTGTTCCTACGTTTGCGGTAGTGGTGGTCTTACCCACTCCGCCTTTACCTGACGTGACGACAATTACCTGGGAATTACTCATGAAATCCTCCGTTTCCGCCGCTTTACGCGGTCTGTTTTAGTGTAATCCATCGTCCTGCCGGTCAGCCTGTCTTTAAATGCTGCCCAACAAATCTTTCGTAATAGGTTCAAAAACGATTCTTTCGTTACTCACATATGCAATTTTCGGTCTGATCCCGGAGCTTATACTCCGATTTTTCTGTTGGTACAATGGTTTATATTTGAAATCGCCGACTTTTATTGTTTCCGGCTTCATTTCAAGCGCTGCTATATAATGATTTTCCCTGCCCGAGGCTCCCGCATAGGCTTCCCCGTACAGCTTTCCAAGCACAATGATATTTCCTCTGGAAACCACCTTACATCCGGTATGCACATCACCCAGAATGATAATACTTGTTTCTGCTTCCAAAACTTCCCTGTGCTTTAGATTGCCTTTGTAGAATTGTCCGTCCGTAACCGGAGACAACCTTTTTTTCACTTGTTTCAGTGCACGCAAATACATCTTGTCCGTCTCATCATCACGTCCTACAATGCAGTTTACTTTGACATCACTGCAATTCTCTATCGTCTCAAGTATCTCAACTTCTTCCTCTCTGGTAAGACTGCGTCCTTCCATGGACAAAGCAACCTGTGCTTTTCCGAAGAAGGAGCGTGAGCCCGAAAATTTCTCACCGATCTCATGAAGGATCGCAGGGAAATCCATCTGCTCATTCAAAATGATGCTGATCCCGTTGTGGTAACTCTTGATGACCACCGCTTCTTTCACAGTCTTTCACCCCTTTCAAGCAGACGCCGCGAGACTGCGGCACCAAATCCATATGAAATTATAATCAAAGTTCATTGTCGGACACGCCTTCGCTGTCCACGTCCGCAGTACCCGTAAGAATCTCTTCTTCTGCAGCCAGTCCATAATGATACTTAACGATTTCCCTGGCTACCTGTGCTGCATAATCGGATGAATAACCAAAGGGAATACGCACGGCAAATGCCAACTCAGGATTCTCATATGGTGCATATCCCACAAACAAAGCATGATTAGGTCTTGTCTTGATCTGTTCAGCGGTACCGGTTTTGCCGGCTACATCGACTGCAAGATCACTAAAATAACTTTTACCCTCAACAACTTTACGCATACCCAACTGTATGGCATCCCAATACTCATCCGGCATGTCCACCTTATTGCGTACCTGAGGCTGATTCTCCTCCAAAAGATTACCGCCTGCATCCAACACACGGTCGATCAGTGTCAGATCATAGCAGGTGCCTTCATTGGCCACTGTTGCCACATATCTTGCAAGTGCCGTGGTTGTATAGCTTCCGCTTCCCTGTCCGATGGCAGTACGCACCGGGTCAATATCAGATACGTCAGGAGAATATTCCTCCACTTCAACACCTGATTTGTCCGTCAGTCCAAACAGATCCGCATATTTATAAAATGTATTCAATCCATCCTCTGCATTGTAAACACCATTCACGGTTGAGAGCCTGTATCCCACCTCGTAAAAATAATTATTGCAGGAATTCTGAATGCCGCCTACTACGTTAAGCTGTCCATGTCCCCATTTACTCCAGCATCTGGGGCCGTTCTCAATAGCCTCAAAAGGCCCTGTACCGCACATAAGCTTTGTAGAAAGATCAATTACGCCCTCACTCAGGCCCGCTGCTGCGGATACCATCTTAAAGGTAGATCCCGGAGCCGCTTTGTATTGCGTTGCATAATTCAGACTGGGACTTGACTTGTCCGTCATAAGCTTTGCCCAATATTGGGGATCTATGGTATTGGCAAGCATATTATTGTCGTAACCCGGATAGGTTACCATGGCAAGTACGTCTCCTGTATTAACATCTGTGATTACCACTGCACCGTTGCAGGGATCCAGTGCCAGCTGCGCGGGAGTAATTTCCAGATTCCTGATCCTGTTCATCATAAACTGGTAAGCCGAAAGCTTCCCAGCATATAGTTTTTCTTCCTCTTCAACGGGATAATCCGCCGCGCCTTGTTCACAGATCAGCATGCAAATATCTTTTCCATTAATAACATCGTCAAGGAGCATGTACTTGTAAAACTTCTTCTGGAATTCCAGATTGCCGTCAAGCATTTCAATAATATACTCCGTCAGCTGCTTGAAAGTTTCCTCCGAATCTACATATTTCTCTTCTATCTTCAGCTTCGTCACATCTATCCAGCTTTTACCGATGCAGTAATAGAGATACTCACTTAAACTGATAACCTCTTCCTTGGTCCAAGCGATATAGGTTTCATCCTGAGTATCGACTTTATCCGAAATAATAACGCCGTTTTTATTAAGCAGCGATACGATATTACTCTGATAAACCTGATAATCTTTTGCCAGTTTATGATATGGTGTTTTCGTTTCAAACAGTTCTGTCCTGAGTTTATCATAAACACCCTCTTTGTAAAGAAGATACTTGTTATAAACTTCTTTTTCCTTTTCACCGGCGTCCGGATCATCAAAATGCGTGATATCCAAAACACTGTTATTGATCACGGCGAAATACACATCGTAAATAGGTATCCTGATGTCCTTGTTACTGGACCCTTCTGCCGCATTGTATTGCTTTGCATTGACAATTTTGTCCGCCACAATACCTGCAATGCTCTGTTCCAACACCTGATAAGCTGCAATCTGCAACTCTGCATCTATAGTTAACACCACATCCTGACCGGCCTGGGGTTCAACCCTGTCATTGACCTGTATGGTCTTCCCCAGATTGTCCACAACCAGCTTTTCACTTCCCTTTTTCCCTTGCAGGCGTGTTTCCATGTAAGCTTCGATGCCGTTTTTGCCAACAACATCATTGATGGTGTAGCGTTCACCGTCGCCGCCTTCTTCCAGATCCTTAGCATTCAGACTTTCCAGTTCATCCGAAGAAATCTTGCCTGTATATCCAAGAAGCTGGGCGAAATAAAGGCTCTCGTGATATTGTCTTGCAGTGTCCTCCTCAATGGAAACACCAACAAGCTGGTCCATATTTTCCATAACCACCGCAACGGTCTCTTCGCTGACATTGCGCGCAACAGTGGTACCTACATACTTACGAAATGATGTCAGCTTCATGGCATATCTTATGGTAACCATCTGAAGCAATTCTTCTTTTGTATATCCTTTTCCGACAATGAAGGGACTGCTTGTATCGCCCTCCGTCTCATAATCACCAATCCTGAAGCACCCGGAGGATTTTCCACCAAGATAGTTGATCACATCCTCTGCAGTAGAATTTCTCTGTGATTCTGAGAGATCGTCTGTGTAAGGTTCTCCGTAGACATCTGCAAGAAAACGCAGCAGTCTGGTACCTTCCACTGTAAAGGCATAATCTCCGTTCTCGTCGATAATCACATTGAAATCCGTTATCACGTGATCACCGTTCTTTTCGATCATCTTAATCAGCTTATATATATTCTCATTCAGCAGTTTATTTTTGTTTGCCGTACTCATTCCCGATTCGTAAACATCTTCAATCTTCACAGAGTAGGCAAGCACATTATCTGCAAGCACAACACCATTCCGGTCCAGAATACGTCCTCTTGTACTGGCGATGGTTCTCGTCTTCTCTGTTTTCAGAATGAATTCATCCAAATACTGCTGACCTTTAACAATCTGCAGGTCAAAGCACCGATAGATCAGAATACCGCCGAGAATCAAAAAAAGCGCTGCCAACACAGTCATTCTGCTTGTTATAATTTTCCAAATACGTTCTCTCAGATCATCAAACAAATTTCTGTTCGCTCCTTTTTTCCTTACGCTCCAGCCAGCTGTTCGCCTTAAGCACCAAAGGATAAATAAAAATAGTCACAATGATGGTATATACCGCCTCCGGCAGGATCACTCTGGTAAAATAATAAAGGAAATCAAACTTTCCCCTGAGCAAAAACTGCAGACAGTAACAAATAATACCGTAGGTCAGATCGCTGACAACAATCAGGCCTATGGGAAGTTTAATATCTTCCGGATAAAAAATCTTACAAAACTTTCCATTTACAAAACCGATATACATCAGCACCAAAGAATAGAATCCCAAAATATCTCCATAAAAAATGTCACAGAGAAGACCGCATACAAAGCCGATGATCAAGCCCTCCTTATCTCCTCTCATAAATCCGAAAGAAGATGTGAGAATGATCATCAGATTAGGTATGATGCCGCCAAATGCCAGGCTGCGGAACACGGTACACTGCAGCACAAAGCAAAGCAATATGGTGACTGTCGCTACGATCACTCTTCTCATTCCAACGCCTCATCTTCATTAATCTGCTGTTTCAGCTCCAGTATAACAAGAACCTGATCAAGATGTTCAAAGTCTACTGCCGGTGTTATGTATCCTGATTTTGTCAGGTTGTTCGCATCCTGATTCATAGTGTGAATGTATCCGATCAGAATGTTGGGCAGATACCGGTCACTGATATTAGAGGTAACCACCTTATCTCCTTCCGCCACCTTGCCTTCGCTGTCAAGCAGCTGGCTGAAACTGATCACACCATCAGCCATCAGCTTCAGATCACCGGAAACCATAAGCTTATCCCCGGTAGCAAGTACTGCTCCGCTCACATTTGAGTTGTCAGAGATTACCGAAGTCACTTTTGACCAATTGGGACCCACTGAGGAAATTCTGCCTACAAGCCCTCCGCCCGCGATCACATTCATATCAACACTAAGACCATCCTGATATCCCTTGTCAATGGTAAAACTGGAATACCAGTTGCCGGAATCTCTGGCAATAATCCTTGCGCCCACTTTTTCATAATCACTGTACTGATCATCCAACGCAAACAGACTGCGCAGGCTGTTCAGTTCATATCTCTCCTGCTGCAATATGGTATTCTGCGCTGTCAGCTCCGCTACCTGCTCTTTCAGACTGGCATTCTCATCCAAAAGCTGCCTGATCTGCGAAAGCTCCTCAGAACGGCTGGAAAGCCACTCACCCGCATTGCTGATCCCTTTCTGGAAGGGTACCACAACGTAGCCGACTGCCGTATTCAGAGGCCGGTTTAATAAATCGGTGCCAAAAGTAAGTATCATCAAGAGGCAACAAATAATCGTTAAAACAAAAAGGAGATATTTACCGGGCAAAGTAAACCTCTCCCCTTTTTTCCTTACAACTGGGCTCATCTGCTCATCCCTTCAATTGCATAAGCTACGGTTTTATAATTATCTTCTTTAATAATCTTAGCCAGTCCAAGAGCAACACTTGCCACAGGCTCATCCGTTACATTTACCTTAAGTCCTGTTCCGTGGGCCACTCTCTCCGCCAAATGATTCACCTGAGAAGCTCCTCCGGTCAAATAAATACCGTGCCTGTAAATATCTGCCGCAAGTTCCGGTGGTGTTCTCTCAAGAATCACTTTCACATTGTCGATGATCGTGTTAAAATGCTCCTCCAAAGACTCAACAACCAGTTTGGAGGGGATTTCTCTCTCCACGGGCAGTCCTGTCACAATATCTCTTCCGTACACCAGCGCGTTTCTGTTCTCAGCCTCCAGATCTGTCAGAGCGATCTTGACCGCCTCTGCGGTTTTACCGCCGATGATCAGGCTGAATTCTCTTCTCACTGCCGCGCGAATTGCCTCGTCAAATTTAACACCGCCCACTTTAATCAGACGGCTGAGTACGATACCCCCCAGAGAAAGAATGGAAATCTCTGTGGTTTCATATCCCACATTCACAACCAGAACACCCTGTGAATTCTTCACATCGATATCAAGGCCCAGTCCGTCGGCCACCGCTTTTTCCACCACCATAATCTTCTTTGCCTTCACATTGGCATCCCTGATCAGATCGTAAAAAGCACGCTTCTCAACTTCGGTCACATCGGTAGGTACCGCAATATAATAATCAGCCGGCTTTACATTCCCCTTCTGAAGATCGGTAATAAAATATTTAACCAATGTCTCCATATTTTTGATATCCGCGATCACTCCGTTGGAAAGAGGAAAAGAAATCTGAATATTTCCCGGTGCTTTCTCATACATTTCAAAAGCAGAGTTGCCGTAAGCAAAAAGAGTATTCTTGTTCTCGATGGCGATCATGTTCTTCTCCACCATGATCGAGTCATCGTTCTTGTTATAAATCTTGATATTGTTGGTACCCAGATCGATACCGAATGCGTTGATTGCCAAAATTCCAGCTCCTTTCTAAAGTAGAGATAACTCCTTAAAACTGGTGTATCTGTTGTCACCTATAATAATATGATCCAGCAGTGGGATTTCCAGCACATCCCCGATTTCTTTTATACTTTGGGTCAGGTTGATATCGCTCTGACTGGGCGTGGGATCCCCGCTTGGATGATTGTGTACCAATATAATATTTACCGCTCTGTGCTTAAGAGCCTCCATAAAAATTTCTCTGGGCGAGGCCAGGGACATCCTTACCGTTCCACTGGATATCAGAGATTCTTTCAGGATCTGTCCTCTGTTGTTCAAAGACGCCAAAAGCACACACTCCGTGTCTTTATGACGAAGCTGTTCCATAAAATAATCTGCAACCGTAGCCGAATCATCACAGGTCATCACTTCTTTGGCACTGGCACGGCTGATTCTCATGGAAAGTTCAGTCAGACACTTCAACTTTACAGCTTTCACCTCTCCGATACCACGGATCTGCATCAACTCATCCAGCGAGATATCATACAGTCCCAATAACCCTTCTCTTGGCGGCGTTGCCAGACCAAGCACCTGCTCAGCCACTTCAAGTGCACTGACATTGTTGGTTCCGGTACGAAGAATAATCGCCAACAGTTCGCTCTCCGTAAGATACTGTGGTCCGTATGCATGAAACTTTTCATAAGGCTTGTTAGGTACATTTTGTTTGTCTTCTTTCTTCATATCCGCTCCCGTCCGAATCCTTCTCCGACACTGCAGACAAAAAGAAGTCCTAAAATCTTATCTGATAAATTTGTAAACCAAAAGGGCTATGACCACACCAAGCACGCTGGCAATGGTGATCTGAAACTGTATCCCAAAGGTAAGGATGATAAAGCCCAGATTGAGTACAACAGGACTGTTCATTCCAAAGGACTGCCCGTAATTTAAAAAGCTGCCGTCAAAATAGGTCCCGATAAACCTGCCGATCACAAAACCGATCAGAACCAGGACAACCAGTATCCAATTTACTTTTCTCAAAGTATCTCCTCAACTTTCTTCTGTATGGTTCTGCTGTCATTTGCCCGAATCTGACAGCAGACGTTACACAGTTTGATAAACATGTTTATATAGTAACACAATTCCCAAAATCTGTACATAAAATTCATGGATTTTATTTCGCGGTTTTTCTTAATTTTTCTTTCGCTTTTTCGACATCTTCCCGTAATACTACGCCCTTGTCAAGAAGGGATTGGAGTGATTTGAGAATGCCGAATCTGGCATGCTGCCAGGTAAGTCCGCCCTGAAAATATACAGCGTAGGGAGGTTTTATAGGGCCATCTGCCGAAAGTTCAATGGACGAGCCTGACACAAAGGCACCGGCTGCCATAATGACTTTGGCATCGTATCCGGGCATCTCCCAAGGCTCCGGAGTTACATGACTGTCCACCGGTGCCGCTGCCTGAATTCCCTCACAGAAGGCAATCACGCCTTCCGGAGTACCGAAAGTCACAGCCTGTATGATATCGTGGCGGCTTTCCGTTCCGTCAGGTACTACCGAAAAGCCAAGATTCTCATAGACATTTGCCGCAAAAATCGAGCCCTTCAAGGCACCTGCCGTCACTGTGGGAGCCAGAAAAAGTCCCTGATAAAACTGAGTCAAAATCCCCAAGGAAGCTCCTACTTCCTTGCCAAGTCCCGGGGAAGTCAGCCTGTAAGCCGCATTCTCCACACATTCTCTTTTGCCGGCAACATAACCGCCGATGGGAGCAAGACCGCCGCCGGGATTCTTGATCAGTGACCCTACCACCATGTCGGCACCCACATCTGACGGTTCAGACAGTTCTACAAATTCACCGTAACAGTTATCCACCATGCAGATCACATCCGGCTTGATATTTTTAATAAAAGTGATCAGTTCTCCGATTCTCTTGACCGAAAGAGTCGGTCTTGTCTGATATCCTTTGGAACGCTGGATTGTCACCAGTCTGGTCTTTTCATTGACTGCTTTTCTGATGCCTTCCCAGTCAAAGCCCCCATCCGGAAGTAAATCAACCTGCTTATAAGTAACACCATATTCGGCAAGGGATCCCTTGGAAGGACGTATCCCGATTACTTCCTCCAGAGTGTCATAAGGCTTTCCTACCGGAGACAGCAGCTCATCTCCCGGACGAAGATTACTCATCAGCGCCAAAGCCAGTGCGTGGGTACCGCAAGTGATCTGCGGCCTTACCAGCGCATCTTCTGTGTGAAAAACAGCCGCATAAACCTGCTCCAGGGTATCTCTTCCCAAATCATTGTATCCGTAACCGGTAGTTCCCAACAGGCAAGCCTCACTGACCTGGTTATCCTGCATGGCTTTCAGCACCTTCAGCTGATTATATTCCGCCACCTGATCTATCTCAGAAAAACGTTCCTTCAGTCTGTCCGTGATCTCCTCCCCGTATTGATATACCACATCACTGATGCCTAAACCGGCATACATATTCCGTATTGTTTCCATCTTTATTCCTTCCTGAGAATGCCGGCACGTTTCATCTGTTCCAGCATAAACAACAGTATTTTTTCCTCGTTATAGTCAAATTCTCTTTTATCGATCCAGATCACATCCTTTTCCCGTCGAAACCAGGTGAGCTGACGTTTGGCAAAATGTCTGGTATCTCTTTTGATCAGATAGACAGCCTCATCCAGTGTGATCTCTCCATCCAGAAAACTTAAGATTTCCTTGTAACCAAGCCCCTGCATGGATACCATGCCTTTCCGGCATCCCAGCTCCCTGAGACGGCTCACCTCCTCTACCAGTCCCTGAGAAAGCATCTCATCCACTCTCTCATTGATCCTTTCATAGAGCCTCTCACGTTCATCGTTCAGCACAAAATAACAGGCGTTGTAGGCACTTTCTTTCTCTTTTTCTCTCTCATTGTGTTCAGAGATCTTCTCGCCCGTGAGATAATGATATTCCAGTGCCCGGATCGTACGCTTGATATTGTTGGAATGGATCGCTTCTGCAGACGCGGGATCCACCTTGGAAAGCATCTCGTGAAGTATTTGCGCGCCTTCCTCCTCCGCAAGCTTCTCAAGAGAACGCCTGTAAGGGGAATCCTCCTCATTCTCCGTAAAGTCCACATTCCGAAGAATCGCCTGAATATAAAAGCCGGTTCCCCCCGTCAGAATGGGAATATGTCCTCTTTCGTAGATTCCTTCCATACACTCCCTGCACTTCTGTTGAAAGATCACCACATTAAACTCCTCTACGGGATCCAGCACGTCAATGAGATGATGAGGAACGCCCTGCATCTGTTCCGAAGTGATCTTGGCGGAGCCGATATCCATATGGCGGTATACCTGCATGGAGTCAGCTGATATGATCTCACCGCCCACAGCTTTCGCCAGTGCGATGGATAATTTTGTTTTTCCCACAGCTGTGGGACCTGTCAGAACGATCAACGGACGTTTTGACATCTTCCGTTCCTCCTGCCTAATTAGTAATCCGCTTAAACTTTTTCTCCAATTCGGTCCGGGTCATAGAGATGATGGTCGGTCTTCCGTGAGGGCAATTATAAGGATTATCCAGCGTCAAAAGCTCATCTATCAGCGCTTCTGCCTCCGCACGGCTCAACCGATTATTTCCTTTCACTGCCGCCTTGCAGGACATGGAAGCTATTTTTTCCTCCACTGCCTTAAGATTTCCTCTCAGTGGACCTTCTCCCAGCTCATCCAGCACTTCGAGAAACAGTTCCTTTTCTCCGCAGCCGTACAGATCCACAGGAACACTGCGAAGAGCGTACTCGCTGCCGCCGAACACTTCGATTTCAAAACCAAGCTCTGCAAAGGTTGCCTCATACTCTTTTAAAACAACCTCCTCCTGACCGGTCAGACTGACGATAACAGGAGGCAACAGCGTCTGGGAAAGCACCTGATGCTCGTGATACTGCTTCATAAGTCTCTCGTATTTTACCTTTTCATGGGCTGCATGCTGGTCGATGATAAACAGCTTGTCTTCAAACTGCACCAGCCAATACGTGTCAAACACCTGCCCGATCATCTGATATTTTACCCTGTTTTCTGCAGAGAGCATTTTCTCCTCGAACAGATTCATCTGTACCGGATCCTGCACCGGCTGCTCCGGTTGCTTCTGCTCCTGCGTTCTTTCGGGTACCACTGCATCCATATCCTGCAAAGGCTGCCGTTTCGCAATAATCTCGTCCCGAAGGGGCTTGGCCTCCACAAAGAAATCATTCTCTTCCGAAGACTTCACAAACTCCCCGGTCTGCGCCTCTTCCGCCTTTGCCTGCGCCCGCTTCTGCTCCACCTCTTCCAGAGCTTCCTGCAGGATCTGTACCTTCTTTTCGCCCAGCACCCGGTTCCAGACAGGCTGCTTCACCATATCCTGCATCTTGGACCGGTCAGCCTCATAGCGCGTCTGCTCCATGACCCGATACCGGTTTGTCCTCACCGTCTCATAAGGTTCCGGCGTGTGCTCTTTGGCCGCCTGCTGCGCTTTGTCCGTCTTTTTTTCTTCCATGGAAACTTCCGGTATCATTTCCTTAGAACGAAGCGCCTCTCTGACCGCCCCCGCCAAAAAGTTACAGAAAACAGGACCGTTGGAAAAACGCACATCCATCTTGGTGGGATGTACATTCACGTCCACATCTCCGTGCTCCATGGTAATGTGAAGCACACAAAAAGGGAACTTGTGCTGCATCAGATATTCACGATAGCCCTCCTCGATGGCTTTTGCCATCAGGGAGCTTCTGATAAATCTGCCGTTGATGAAATAAATCTCAAAGTTACGGTTGGATCGCACCAGTACCGGCTTTCCCAGGTATCCTTCTATGCGGACACCCTCCTTATTTGCCTGTATCGGAACAAGAGATGCGGCCACTTCTCTCCCGTAGAGTCGATAAATGACCTCTCTCAAATCTCCATTTCCGGAGGTGTGAAATTTCAACTGATTGTTTAACTGAAATTTAAAAGAAATATCCGGTCTGGAAAGCGCCAGATGCTCCATCAGATCCGTGATATATCCGCCCTCTGTAGCCGGCTGTTTTAAAAATTTGCGGCGAACCGGCGTATTGTAAAACAGATTGCGCACGATAAATGTGGTACCGCAGGGTGCACCCACTTCTTCGCAGGATTTCTCCACCGCACCCTCACAGATGTATCTGATGCCGGTTAAGGCATCGGCCGTTCTGGTGATCACTTCCACTTTGGAAACCGCAGCGATACTGGATAAGGCTTCGCCGCGAAAACCGAGGCTGGCAATCTTTGTCAAATCCTCCGCAGATGCGATCTTACTGGTGGCATGACGCAAAAATGCTGTTCTGATCTGGGCAGCTTCCATGCCGCTGCCGTTGTCGGCAATCCTTATAAATTCAATACCGCCGTCTCTCGCCTCCACAGTGATAGCCGTGGCCCCTGCATCAATTGCATTTTCCACAAGTTCCTTCACCACACTGGCAGGCCGCTCTACCACTTCGCCGGCCGCGATCTTATCAATTGTTTCCGAATCCAGTACACGTATCTGCGCCATAGCCGCTCCTCATACTCTTCCAAAAACTTTATTCCTCATACTTATAACGGTTTTTCAGCTTATTCTGCAGCCGGTATAAGGTGTTCATTGCATCTAACGGCGTCAGCATGGTGATGTTGATCTCCTCCAGTTCCTTCAGCACATCCTCATCCTTCACCGTATCAAAAAGCGACATCTGCGCCAGATCAACCTCATCATACTTCGGCTGTTTTCTGCCTTTTCCCTCGCCCTTAAGCTCCACCTGAATGTTCTGCACCTTTTCCGTAATATCATTGTCACTGAGCTGCTGTGCAATCTCTTTTGCACGGTCAATGACCATATCCGGAACACCGGCAAGCTTTGCCACCTGAATACCGTAGCTTCGGTCTGCACCGCCCTTGATGATCTTCCTTAAGAACACAATGTCGTCCCCGCATTCTTTCACTGCGATGCAGTAATTGTTTACATTATTCATCTTGCCCTCAAGCTCTGTGAGCTCGTGGTAATGCGTGGCAAAAAGTGTCTTCGCGCCCAGAAGCTTCCGGTTACTGATATGTTCGATCACTGCCCAGGCAATGCTCAGTCCGTCAAAAGTTGAGGTACCTCTTCCGATCTCATCCAGGATCAAAAGACTGTTGGAAGTGGCATTCCTGAGAATATTAGCAACCTCATTCATCTCCACCATAAAGGTGGACTGTCCGCTGGCCAGATCATCCGATGCTCCCACACGGGTAAAAATCCTGTCTACAATGCCGATATTGGCGCTCTTAGCCGGCACAAAGCAGCCGATCTGGGCCATCAGAACGATCAATGCTGACTGACGCATGTAAGTGGACTTACCGGCCATATTGGGGCCTGTGATCACGGAAATACAGTGCTTTCCGTTGTCCAGATAAGTGTCGTTGGCAATAAACAGATCGTTGTCGATCACCTGCTCCACC
>JAZNMF010000081.1:0-36657 GCA_045579545.1 Acetatifactor sp.
GAATAGGTGCTATTATGGACATGAATTTACAAAAATACCTGTCTTTCGTGAAAACAGTAGAATACGGAAGTTTCACAAAAGCAGCGGAAATTCTTAACTATACGCAATCCGGTGTCAGCCGAATGATTGCAGATCTTGAAAAGGAATGGAATATTACACTTCTTGAACGAAGTAAATATGGCATCAAACCTACAAGCGATGGTATGAAGCTATTACCATATGCCCAAAACCTTTGTGCTGAGTTTGATAAACTCCAGATGCAAATAGATGAAATCAATGGACTCGACTCCGGCTTAATTCGCATTGGTACATTTTCCAGTGTTGCGACACATTGGCTTCCAAATATCATTAAAGAATTTCAAAAAGATTATCCTAACATTGACTATGAGCTTCTGTTAGGTGATTACACTGAAATTGAAGAATGGATTCATACAGGCAGAGTCGATTGTGGTTTTTTAAGATTACCGACTCACCAGGAATTTGAAACTATTTTTTTGCATCAGGATAAGCTTATGGCAATCATTCCTGAAAATCATGTTCTAAAAGATGTTGATAAATTTCCGGTTTCTGCACTTTGTGATGAACCATTTATGTTGCTTGAAAAAGGAGCAAAAGCAGAAATATCCGAAATATTTGAACGAAACAATCTCAAGCCAAATGTAAAATTTACAACATGGGATGATTACGCCGTTATGTCAATGGTTGAAAGTGGTCTTGGAATCGCCATATTACCTGAATTAATATTGAAACGTGTTCCTTATAAAATCCTGACAAAAGAGCTAAATGTTCCTGCATATCGTGATATTGGTCTTGCACTAAGAAGCAGAAAAACTGCTTCGCTCGCAGTGAAAAAATTTTTGGAATATCTCAAATATCGCTAGATATCAAAAAACTCTACGGCAATTCACGCTGTAGAGTTTTATATTGCGAGTAAAATTCATATTTTCTATTGATTTTATAATATTATATTCCTGCAAACGTGCCATTTTAAGTTTCTCATAAATAACTCTGAAGCTAAATAGCGACTTTCAATTTTATCCACTTGTAACAGACTAGTTATAACTATTTCATAACGTTTGCCGATGGCTATTTTGAAAAAGTACCTTTATTTTTCCTTTTCTATCAGATCGTACACACTCTTCTTTGCACTCTCTGCAAATTGGCTCCAGGCTTCGGCATCCACAAAAGCCTCCGTATCACCGGCAACCAGTCGCTGATATCTCTCCTTGGTATTGTTCTGGTATGCATGGTTTCCCAAAAAAATATCCACTTTATAATTCTTCAGGCGGTCCATTGATGCCAAAAAATCCGTACGGCAGTCATAGGAAAGTCCATATCGGTCCAGAAAGTCACGGGCCAGAGTATTGATTCCGGCACCGCCATGCAGACCTGCCGTCAGCTTTCTGTTGCCGTCAGTAACCTCAAACAGAAAGGACATGGCACCCGGAGTGTGACCGGGCGTCGCAATGGCAGTCAGTTCTGTATTACCCAGTACAATCTTATCGCCGTCCCGCAAGAGAACATCCGGTTCAAAGGTTTCCAACTCCAGATCCAGCTCCTTCGCCCAGGATAAATCCAGTTTTCCATTGACATAATCGCAGTCAGGTGCTCCCAAAAAGGTCTTTGCCCCCGTCATCTCAATCAGTGCCCCGGTGGCACCGCAGTGATCGATGTGCCCGTGGGTGTGAACAATATATTTGATATCTTTGGGATTCAGACCCAGCTCATGCATATTCTGAATCACAAGATACAGGGAGTACTGATGACCTGAATCCAGCATGATCAGACCCTCACCGGTATCTATGATATGAGTGGAGGCCGGCATGGTCCCCACAAAATACAGGTTGCCCCAAATCCGGAACGGCGGTATATAACCTCTCCAAGGCTGCATGGCTCCCATATCCTATACCCCCTTCAGCTTTCTTACTACTTCATCCCCAACCTCACTTGTCTTCGCTGTACCGCCGAGATCAGGAGTCATAACTTTCTTCTCTGTCAGAATCTCTTCAATAATTCCGATCAGGTAGTCAGCCCATTTCTTGTGACCGAAAAATTCCAACAGCTGGCTGGCAGACCACACGGTAGCCAGGGGATTGGCCTTCTGCTGTCCCGCAATATCTGGGGCAGACCCGTGAATCGGTTCAAACATGGACGGGAATGTTCTCTCCGGATTCAGGTTGGCTCCGGCCGCAAGGCCCATACCGCCGGCGATGGCTGCACCGAGATCAGTTAGAATATCGCCGAAAAGATTGGAAGTGACAACTACTTCAAATCGCTTGGGATCCTTGATCATAAACATACTTGCCGCATCTACCAGATAACTGTGAGTAGGCACATCGGGATACTCCTTTGCTACTTCCGCAAAGATCTGATCCCAGAATACCATGGAGTAGTTGAGGGCATTTCCC
Source organism: Acetatifactor sp. (assembly GCA_045579545.1). Classification (GTDB taxonomy): domain Bacteria; phylum Bacillota; class Clostridia; order Lachnospirales; family Lachnospiraceae; genus Acetatifactor. Next base: position 2,409 of record JAZNMF010000081.1, read on the forward strand.
TTGCTGATACTTGTCAGGCTGCGCTTCTGTTCTCTGGCCACCTCGAAAGCATAGCGGATAATACGCTCACAACCGTGTCTGGAAAATACACCATCCTGGATGACTACCTCGTTAGGCTTACCCTGATATAGCCAGCTTCCGCTTCCGGCGTACTCGCCCTCACTGTTTTCACGGATAAAAAGCATGTCAATATCTTCGGCAGCCACATCCTTCAAGGGACACGGTGCCCCTTTCAGCAATTTTACGGGGCGCAGGTTTACATACTGGTCAAAACCCTTGCGGATCTTAAGAAGAAGATCCCACAGGGAAATATGGTCCGGCACACCGGGGGCACCTACCGCGCCCAGAAAAACAGCGTCTGCCTTGGCCAACTCGTCCATGCCATCCTCCGCCATCATTCTGCCGTTTTCCAGATAATACTCACAATCCCAGGGATAATAGGTAAAATCAAAAGCAAAACTGCCGTCAAGAGCAGCAACGGTCTCCAACACCTTGACACCCTCAGCAATCACCTCGGGGCCGATCCCATCGCCTCCGATCACTGCTATTTTATGTGTAATCATAATCATTCCTCCTAATAAAAAGAATTTCTTATCGTATAAAAAACTATTGCAATTCCTATTATAAACCTCCATAATATATTTGTAAAATATGATTAATCTTTTGTTTGATAGTTTAAAACTATAAAGGAGGACATCATGACACTTGACCAGCTTCGCTATTTTGAGGCCGTCTGCCGGTATAACAGCGTCAGCCGTGCAGCGGAAAGCCTGAATATATCCCAACCCTCAGTTTCCAATGCCATCGCAAATCTGGAAAAGGAGTTTGGGGTGAATCTTTTTACCAGGCAACACAAGAGACTTTCCCTGACCAAAGAAGGGATGCTCTTATCAGAGTTGGCTGAAAAGCTCCTTTTTCAAAGTGACGAAATCAGCCGGACCATGAAGGAACTCAGCAATCGAAATCAAGTCCTGCGCCTGGGCATCCCTCCCATGATCGGTTCCCTGGTGTTGCCTGATCTGTTTAGCAGACACTTCATACATTATCCGCAACTGCAGGTGCGCATCTCGGAGGATGACGGCAACGGCCTGAAACGGCAACTTGCCGAAAATCAGATTGATATGGCTTTCCTTCCCCACACACATCCTTTTGACGGCGCTTTTTGCTCACAAACGGTTACAGAACTTCAGAATGTGTGCTGTGTCAGCAATTCCCATCCTCTGGCCACCCGCGCGTCCATTGGACTGGAGGATTTGAAAGACGAGCCTCTGGTTCTTTTCAAAAACAGTTTTTTTCAGACAGAGCGGATACTGAAGGAATTTGACCGCCTCTCCTGTACACCGAATGTTCTTCTTTACACTGCACAGCTCTCCACCGTGCAGAACATGATAGCCGGCAATGCGGCCATTGGATTTATGTTTGAATTTCTTTTACAATCAACGCCCTCCCTTACCGGCATCCCGATAGATCCGCCAATGACCACTCAGATCAGCCTTGTATGGAATAAGGGCAGCCACATATCAGACGACATGAAAAACCTAATTCACTTTATAGACAAAATGCGCAAAAAGGAGTGTGCAGAATAGCTGCACACTCCCCCTTATATGACTGTATTATGACCGCGTAAACCTGTTTGTATAGCGGTTACGCTTCCGGTTCGATCAATCCGTAGGTATCGCCTTTTCTCTTATAAACCACGTTAACCTGGTCTGTCTCTGCATTGATAAATACGAAGAAACTGTGTCCCAGAAGTTCCATCTGGATACAGGCATCTTCCGGATACATGGGCTTGATGTCAAACTTCTTGGTGCGCACGATCCGTATCTCTTCCTCGTCCATATAATCATTTTCCAGGAAAAGCGGGCTGAAGGATCCTGCACTCTGATGCTTGTCCACAATCTTGTTCTTATATTTCTTAAGTTGCCGCTCAATTACCTCCTCCACCAGATCGATGGATATATACATGTCACTGCTGACTTGCTCAGAACGGATGATACTGCCTTTCACCGGTATCGTAACTTCAATTTTCTGGCGATCCTTTTCAACGCTTAACGTTACATGCACCTCCGTGTCGGGATTGAAATACTTCTCAAGCTTGCCAATCTTGTCCTCCACAGCTTCTCTTAATCCGGGTGTCACTTCAATGTTTCTGCCTACGATAATAAATTTCATGCGCTCATCCCTTTCATTGTTTATTGTGTGAACATTATACCACAAAAACGCTGTGTTTTGCAACAACTTAACTTATTTTTTCTTTGGATTTTGACATTTGAATTGTCAAGTAAAAAAATCGACTTTTTTTGTCAAAATTTGATTTTTATTAGAACTGAACAAAACATCCGTTCCTTTGGTTACCATAATAATTTCGCCATAATTTACATAATTATCCTGTGGATAGTGTGGATAACTCAGTGTATAAGTGACTTTTGCCCATTTTATGCGCTTTTTGCCTGTGGATAAGTTTTATACACAATCCACTGTCCAATCCGGAATTCTCTGACTCACTACGCCTTCTTTGGCAAAAATGCACAATCCGAGCGCCCCTGATCAAGGAAGCTCCCCAAAATAATATTTCGACAAATTCAATGATCGCTGCAAAAAAGGCAGAAACAGCTCTCGGACTGCTTCTGCCTCGTTCTTTTTCACTTAGAAAATTCTTCTGACAGCCAATATTTTTTTGTAATCTGCTTTGGAAACAATGATACCTTTTTTGGAGTTGGCCGCATGCACAATCTGCCCGTCGCCGATATAAATGGCCACATGACCCGAGTAACAGATCAGATCGCCCGGCTGTGCGTTGACCAGTCCGTCCACAGCGTATCCCTGCTTTCGGTCTGCGGCCGAAGAATGGGGAAGGCTTACACCGAAGTTAGCGTATACGCTCATCACAAATCCGGAACAGTCCGCGCCCTTGGTCAGGCTGGTACCTCCGTATACGTAGGGGTTGCCCACAAACTGCAGAGCGTACGCAGCCACTGCACGGCCCATTTCACTGCCGTCTCCTTCAGGAACCGTGTACGTGGTCGCCGTCCCTGACTTTGAAGACGTTTTAGAGGCAGCTGCCCGCGCTTTGCGGCGCTCCTCTGCTTCCTTTAACAGTCTGGCTTCCTCCTCCGCCTTGGATTCTGCTTTCACAAACTCCCGGCTCAGAATCACATAATCGGCAGATACCCAACCGGTGCCTTCTGCCGTGTCCACCTTTATCCAGCCCTCTGTCTCTTCTGATACCACCAATTCTTCCTTGTAGGGAACCAGGGTCAAAACCTCGGCCTCCAGACCGGGCGCCTTGCGCACCTTGAGGGTCTCTGTATCCACTGTGGCAAATCTGGTACAAACCTGCTTTGCAAGCTGGGCTGCCGCCTCTCCGGTCACACAATACTCAGCTTTGACATAGCCGGTAACCGTTCCCGATGTGATCCGGTACCAACCGTTTTCCTCAGACAGATACGTTCCTACGGAATTGTTATATAATTTTCCAAGAATCTCGCCTTCCTCGCCGGGCAGGCTTCTCACGTTCACATAGTTGTTGACCTGAGCAATTACCAGCTTCTTCAGTTCCTCTTCTTCTCTGAGCGCCGCCTCTGCCGCAGCCACCTTGCGCGCTTCCTCCAAAGCAGCGCGGTCAAGAACTGACTGGACTTTGGCATTCGCGTCTCCGGTCTCCTTCTGAAGAGCCTCAAGCGTAGTACCTTTTACTAATGTTATATTCACTCCGCTGCTGGGCAAAACAGACGACATGCCTGCTGCCTGCGCAGTGATTCCTATTCCCGAAAATACAATGGTAAATGCCAGAACACTCACTGTGATCCTCACAAAACTGCGAATCATAGGGGTCCTCCTGTGGTTAAACTTCACTCCATGTTACAATATACAGGTTGCGCAAATTTGTTACAAATTTGTTACAACTGTTAATAAATATATCATTAGTATATGGACTTGTCAACAGAATTTCCCAAGAACAGACTGGCAATAGTAACCAATATTATCTGCGCTGTATTTTGTTTAAATAGGCTCCCGCGCTGACCGCTGCGTTTGCTCCGTCAGATACTGCAGTGACAATCTGCCGCAGTGGCTTATATCTGATATCACCTGCCACAAAAATACCCGGGCGACCGGTGGCGCAATCCTCCCCGGCCGTAATGTAGCCATCCTGCCTGCAGCCCACAAGTTTCTGTAAAAGTCCGGTATTGGGCCGGATGCCCACTGCGATAAACACTCCGTCCGTTTCCAGAAGACTGCTGTCGCCGGTCATCACATTTTGGATCACAGCACCGTTCACACCCGTTTCTCCCAAAATCTCCGTCACCACATGATTATAAATAATCTTCACATTATCCAGTGCTTTCAACTCTTCCTGTAGCACAAAAGCTCCCCGGAATTCATCTCTCCTGTGGATGCAATAAACTTTTTTGCAAAAACGCGCCAGGTAAATGGCATCTTCAAGCGCCACGTCTCCGCCGCCCACCACGGCAACCGTTTTCCCTCTGAAAAAAGCACCATCACAGGTAGCGCAATAAGACACGCCCTTACCGGCAAACGCTTCCTCCCCGGGCACTCCCAGATGAGCGTGCTCAGCACCGGTGGCAAAAATCAGTGCACCCGCCCGGAAATCGCCCTGATCCGTGTGCACAATCTTAAATTCACCCAGATCTTCCACGTCAGACACTTCCGCCGTCACAAACTCAGCCCCAAGCTTGTCCGCATGTTCCCGAAACTGCATGCCCATATCAAAACCGTTGATACCGGGCAACCCCAAATAATTGTCAACCTCATAGGTATTCAGTACCTGACCGCCGCTCATAGGATATTTCTCCAGCACCAGCAGATTCAGGCCGGCTCGCTTTCCGTATATGGCCGCTGACAGACCGGCAGGGCCGGAACCGATAATAACAAGATCGTATTTCTTCATAATAACCTCCGCAGATAATAATGCCTTATAACAGCGTTGTTCCATCAGTCAGAATGTGTCCCTGTTTCGGTCACTTTATAAATGGAAAGTGCTTCTAACCGACCGGAAGGATTCTGACCGGTTCTTTTAGCCGTAAGAACTTTAGCATATTCTCCTGTCTCAAATTCCGGGCAACCGTCTGCCGATACAACATCTGTCGAAACCTCAACTTTGGTTTCCTCAGAAATTTCACTGTTGCCCCGATCAATCACCTCTAACACAAGATATTCATCATGGACTTCAACAACTTTTGCTGTAAAGAAATATTGCATTTTTTTATTCTGATAATTACATCCGATCAGGCACACCACGCAAATCATTGCTAACACTAATACCGCCAGCCGTTTCATACCGTCACCTCTTAATATAATGAAAACTCATCCCATTCCACTGTATAGTAGGATCCCATTTTGCCTTTTCCGTTGCCGTACCAGTCTCCGCCCACACCGCTGGTGATCATCCAGAAGCGGTCCTCAGTGGAGCCAAAGTCGTAGCTTCCTTTGTATTTAGGAAGGCCGCCGTTAGGTCCCATGTAGCACTGTTCAACGGGTAACCAGCGATTGCTGACAACGCTGAAATACTGGGCATTGCGAACTTCCATGGAACGCACCTCCCCTGCGAAATCAGGCAGGTAATCTTCCAGGAACATAGCGATCTGGCCCTTAAAACTGCAATTCTGAACACCGGTGTCGTAGCTGATCAGCAAGGTATATTCTTCCGTTTCCAAATCGCCGACCCACATGTCCACTACAGTATTCCCCGTCTCCGCAGAAGGGCGGCACATCAGATGCATGCGGTACCAATGATCTTCCTCCCACGCATAGGGAACAATACAATGTGCACCGGTTCCTTCTCCGCCGAAGCTTTCAGAAGCATCGGTAGTCTCCGGGTATACCCTCTTGGCCCGGATGGTAGTCTCTTTGCCGGTTTCATCCTTACAGTACACATCCCAGAAGGACATAATGGCGACTGTCGTGCCATCGTTCAGTTTCTGGAAACCCGCATAAGCGTGTACGCTGTCATATTCCGTGCGCACACTTTGATACTTCTGATGCAGGGAGGAATAGTCCATGGTCCAGTTACCAAGACAGCAGTAAGTGGCATTGGGCAGATCTCCCGCCCGGAAATCAATTTGGTACTCCGTATAGGTTTCCTGTGAAGGAACAGAGAACCAACCGTAAATGTAAGGGGCCAGCCCGGACATTTCTGCATTGCGGGCCACGATCTCGTCCCGGGAAGGCATGGTAAATCCGGTATCAGATATGGCACTCTTCGTCAGATAAAACATCTCACTGTGAACCACCTCTCCGTCAATATGCCAGGAAACGGTGTGGTCACCTTCAAACAGGCGGCTCTCCATATTGGCGTAGGCAATGTGGAAATCTGCGCGGCCGCCCGCACGGATCTCACCGGGTGCCCAATACCAGTAATCACCGCCATCCACTGATACACAGGCTGTGTCCCATTTAAAAGGGACACTTCCCGTATTTTCGAAGATCATGGAAAAGCTATAGTACTCATCCTCCGCAAGGCTGGACAGGTCTCCGTCATCCAGATCAACAGTTCTCAAATACTTATCATCACTGATGCGATACACCGTCAGGGCACTGGTACAACTATACTCTCCCGTCAATACATCAGACCACGCCGGTTCACTTGAGGGCACCTTCGATTCCTGAGGCTGGCTGGGCGTTACCGGAGGAATAGGGATGTTACTTTCTGCCTTGCCCGCTCCGTCATCGGCGCTCTCAGCTTCGCTTTCCTCTGCATTATCTGTAGTGCTCTCATCTGTAATGTCTGTGACACTTCCCGCTGCACTTTCCTCAGTGCTCACTTTATCGCTGACGATCACATCGTCCAAAATATCGATGGCAGCACTTTCCTCCTTACCTCCATCGCCACAGCCCGTCAGAAGCAGCACCGACAGACAAACACACACCAGCAGCAACAAACTGTTCTTCTTCATTATTTTCTCCTTTGCTTTGTGACAAGTGACAAAATGTACCCCTGTTTTCTCAACAGTCATTAACTTACCTATAGTTTATCAGCTTTTATATAGAAAAACAAGCACAGTTATGGTACAATAGTCCTGCCGGGCGATATTTTGATACACCAATACCCGGGAAAGGATTTGTATATGAAAAAAACAGCTTTGATAACCGGTGCCTCCCGGGGAATCGGGCAGGCCACAGCGTTCTGTTTTGCCGAGGCCGGCTACGATCTGATACTCACCTGTGTTCACCATATTGATCGTCTTTTGGAATTTGCCGGAACACTCCAGAAAGACTTTGGCATCCGCTGTCTTGCCATCCGCGGGGACATGGGAAATTATGCGGATGTCTGCAGAGTCTTTGCATCCGTTACGGATCTGGATGTGGTGGTAAACAACGCCGGTATTTCCTATGTGGGCCTGCTGTCGGAGATGAGTCCCGAAGACTGGCACAGGATCATGGGCACCAATCTGGACGCATGCTTTTATACGTCCAAGCTGGCCATACCGCACATGCTTCGAAAGCAGAGCGGACGGATCATCAACATATCCTCTGTCTGGGGCAACGTAGGTGCTTCCATGGAGGTTGCCTACTCCGCGTCAAAGGGCGCCGTGAATTCGTTTACCAAGGCCCTCGCCAAAGAACTTGCACCCAGCAATATTCAGGTTAATGCCATTGCCTGCGGCATGATTGACACTGAGATGAACAGTCATCTCACCAAGGAAGAACTGGACACTCTGCGCGATGAGATTCCCGCAGACCGAATCGGCAAACCGGAAGAGGTGGCCCGGCTGATCCTTCAGACAGCGCAGGCACCTTCCTACATGACAGGTCAGATCATAACAATAGACGGCGGTTGGTGTTAGCCTACCGCCGCCTTTTTCCATGTGATAAGAAATGCCACCGGATTTCTTATCACATGAAAAAGCTCCGCCAAGATCGCACCGCGGCGGAATGGAATGCGTCTGCTTTGCAGACCCGCCGCAGGCGAAGAATTTCGCGTGCGAAATTCTTTTTCATTTTCATGTGATATCCGGATTTTCGAACAAAGAGTGGACGTTGCCGTCCGGCACCAGTGAATTCACGATCTTCTGAATCTCTTCCTTGCTTGTAGCATCCTTACATTTCATGATAATGTGTTCCTTTTCGCTTTCCGTAAGTCTTGCATAACCCTGCATCGCAGGCTCATTCATGGCAAGCGCCATACCGAATCCCATGGGCAGCTCCTGGAACGGAAAACCATCGTCCGATGAGCCGTTATAAGACAATCCCTCTACCATATCCATTCCTGTATACTCCTTTCGGCTTTTACCTGATTCCGCCTTAGTATGTGCACAGGGAAAGCATCTTATTCTTTATCCTTTTCCCCACCAAACCAATGGCCGGCAAAAACCGACACCTCGTGAGCGATCAGGGGACTTGCCGAAAGAATCACCAGATACAGCCATTCTTTCGGTCCGAGATGCGATGTGCCGAAGGCATTGATCAGAATCGGCACCTCTGTCACGGCGAACTGTAGTCCAAAGCCGATGAAACAGGCAACTATCATTAACTTGTTTTCCAGATGGTTCATGGAAAAAACAGATTTTTGCACATCCCGCATGCCTACCGCATGAAACAGCTGCGACATTCCCAGAACCGTGAAGGCATAGGTCTGAGCTTTTGCCAGCACTGTCTCCTTCTGTAAAATGTCTGCAAGAGAAGCGAGATTAACTCTCACACCCTGCTCCTGCAAAATCCCCACAGGCAACATCAGAAACGCGACCAGACTGACGCAGGCGATCAGCACCCCGTAAAAGCAGGTACACAAAAGACCGCCCCTGGCAAAAAGGCTTTCTTTCGGCTTTCTCGGCGTATTTTTCATAAGACTTTTGGTATCATTTTTGTCAATCCCCAAAGCCAGCGCCGGCAGGGAATCTGTGATCAGGTTCACCCACAGAATATGGCTTGATTTCAAGGGAGCAGCCAGACCACAGATCACTGCCGTAAACATGGTCATGATCTCGCCCAGGTTTGAAGAAAGTAAGAAAATCACTGATTTTCGGATATTTTCATAGACACTGCGCCCTTCCTCGATGGCCTTTTCTATGGTAGCAAAATTGTCATCTGTCAGTATCATGTCAGAGGCCTGCTTTGCAACATCCGTCCCCGTCACTCCCATGGCGATCCCAATATCTGCCGTTTTCAGGGAAGGTGCATCATTGACACCGTCACCGGTCATGGCAACGATATGTCCCTTCTTCTGAAATCCCCGGACAATCCGCACCTTCTGTGCCGGCGAAACTCTCGCAAACACTCTCACCCGCTCCAGTCTGCCCATCAGTGTCTCCTCATCTGTCCGCTCCAGTTCTTCTCCCGTCATGCACTGGTCTATTCCGCTGACAATACCAAGCTGCCTGCCGATAGCGCAGGCTGTATCCACATGATCTCCCGTGATCATCACCGTACTCACGCCGGCCTCCTTAAAAAGCCCCACTGCTTCCGCAGCCTCCGGGCGCGGCGGATCCTTCATTCCCACCATTCCCGCGAAGATCAGATCTTTCTCTTCTATGCCCTTACTCCAAAAGTTTTCCCGCGAATCTTCCGACTTCACAGCCAACGCCAGCGTGCGCAGTGCCTCTGCAGAAAGTTTCTCCGCCTGCGCAAGAATTCTTTTGCGATGATACTCCGTTATGGGAAGGATCCTTCCGGATTCTAAAATACCGGTACATCTGCCCAACACCTTTTCAGGCGCTCCCTTTGTGTAAATCACCCTTCCGCCACCCGCTGTTTTGTGGCAGGTAGACATCATCTTTCTCTCCGAGTCAAAAGCAAGTTCTGCCAGTCTTGGCATCTGTCGCTCCAGTTCTTCTTTTCGGATGCCGCAGTCCAGCGCAAGATCCAGAAGCGCAAGCTCTGTGGGATCCCCTAAACGGCTGTCCGGCGTCACCACCGCGTCGTTACACAGAACCAGTCCCCGCAAGAATTCCCTGCCGTCCCCGGCCAGGGAAAACCCTCCTGTCTTTTCCCGGCGGTACTCCCTGTTTCCTGCATAACAGACCTGCACTGTCATTTTGTTCTGTGTCAGGGTCCCTGTTTTATCAGAGCAGACAATGCTGACTGCTCCCAATGTTTCCACGGAGGGCAGGCGCCTGACAATGGTGTTCACACGCACCATCCTGGTGACACTCAGCGCAAGACAAATCGTCACCACCGCCGGAAGACCTTCCGGCACCGCGGCCACCGCCAAAGAAATGGCCGTCAAAAGCATTTTCAGAATATCCCTTTTCTGGATCACCGCAATGGCAAACAACGCGCCGCACAGGCAGAGTGACAGGACACTCAACACCTTTCCAAGCTCCCCCAATCGCTTCTGTAGCGGAGTCAACTCTTCTTTGCTTCCTGTGATCAGGCCGGCAATCTGCCCTATCTGGGTTTCCATTCCTATGGCGGTTACAATCCCCTCGCCCCTGCCGTAAGTCACGATCGTTGACATATATGCCATATTCTGCCTATCCCCCAGAGGGATTTTGCCTTTTGCCAGAAAAGATGCCGCTTTTTCTACCGGAAGAGACTCCCCGGTAAGAGAGGACTCTTCTATCTTAAGGCTGTTTGTTCTGATCAGCCGGAGATCCGCAGGCACCTGACACCCTGCTTCCAGACACACCAGATCTCCCACGACCAGATCAGCTGCTGCAATCTCTTTTCTGATACCTTCCCGGATCACCACCGCGCGGGGACTGGTCAGCTTCTTTAAGCTCTCCAACGCCTTTCTGGCCTTTCCCTCCTGTATCATGCCCACAATGGCATTCAGTAGCACCACTACGCCGATAATAACAGCGTCACTTGTCTCTCCCAGAATAACTGACACCGCCGCAGCTCCGATCAGCACATAAATCAGCGGATCATTCAGCTGCTCCAGAAAAGACCGGAGTACTGTCTTCTTTTTTCCGGTCTGCATCACGTTTTTTCCGTCCCGCTCAAGCCGCAACGCCGCCTCCTGTCGGGTGAGCCCGTTCTGACTGTTACTCCCAAAATACGTAATAACTTCTTCTATCCTTTTATTCTCAAACAATTGATTTCCCCCACCCGGCACAGTTCTTTTGCATACCGGCATGTTCTTTTTTTGTTGTACATACTTATGCCCGCGAACAAAAGAATATGTCCCAGAAATCCGGAGACGCACCTCTTGCTTTCAGGAATTCAGCATATTGACGTTCATTTTATAAAACAAGCAGCAAGATTTCGGCAAAAAAAATATTTTCATCTGTCACAAATTGTGGTAAAGTAATATTGTTGGAAATCAATATCTACTTAAAATATAAAGGAGATTAATCTGATGAAGAAAATTTACGAAGGCAAGACCAAGGACGTTTACAGCCTGGATAACGGCAATGTTATGCTTAAATTTAAAGATGACTGCACCGGCAAAGACGGTGTGTTCGATCCCGGTGAGAACAGTGTTGGATTAACCATTGAAGGTATCGGTAAGGCTAACCTTCAGACCTCTATCCACTATTTTGAATTATTGAAAAAAGCCGGCATCAAGACTCACTATGTGAGCGCTGATGTGGACAATGCTACTATGGAAGTTCTTCCCGGAACCGTATTCGGTCACGGTCTGGAAGTAATCTGCCGTCTGGTTGCTACCGGCAGCTTCATCCGCAGATATGGTGAGTACATTCAGGACGGAACCGTTCTGGAGGGCGGATACGTTGAGTGTACTTTTAAGAACGACGCTCTGGGCGATCCTCTCGTAACCGGCGAAGGTCTTGCGGCACTTGGCATCATGAGCCCCGCAATGTTCGAGAGCATGAAGGAGCAGACCCTGAAGATCACCAAGATCGTTGCAGACGACTTAAAGTCCATCGGACTGGATCTCTGGGATATCAAGTTTGAATTCGGCTACAATAACGACGAAGTGATCCTGATCGACGAGATCGCTTCCGGCAATATGCGCGTATATAAGGATGGCAAAATTGTTGATCCCGTTGAGCTGACCAAGCTGATCCTGAACAGATAAAACTTTTTTACATTTCTGCCGGCAGATGGAACCTGCCGGCAGTTTTTGCATTATAGGGAGGACACTCCGCGTAATTCTTTTTTATTATTGCGTCAGATTTTACAAAACATTTGTCAAATTGTGCAATTTGGAAAAAATATGGGCGATTATTGCAATCTATTTGTCTATATGTTATACTTATGTCATATAAATTCATCCTTCTGTCAAGGATAGAAAGAGGCATCTATGATTTACGAATTTGAGAATGGCATCACCACCAAACAGCTTACCGACGCCCTTGCAAAGTCTCTGGAAGGCCGGGATCTGAAAAAGGTTTTGATCCTGCCGCCGGACTTTACCCGTATGTATTCCGGTGCCGGCAAAATTACTGCCATTTACTACGAGTTACTGAAAGATAAGTGCCAGATAGATATTATGCCCGCACTGGGTACCCATGTGCCCATGACGGAGACAGAGTGGAAGGCGTTCTTCGGCGAGGGAGTTCCCTTTGACCGGATGATCATACACAACTGGCGCAACGATGTAGTCAAACTGGGTGAGGTTCCCGCAGATTTCGTATCGGAGGTGTCCGAGGGACTGGTGAACAACAGTATTGACGTGGAAGTCAACCGACGTCTGGTAGATCCTTCCTACGATCTGATCCTCTCCATCGGTCAGGTTGTCCCTCACGAGGTAGTAGGTATGGCCAACTACTCCAAGAATATTTTTGTGGGCTGTGGCGGTTCCTCCATGATCAACTCTTCCCACATGCTGGGAGCTTTCTATGGCATGGAGCGCATTATGGGCAGAGACTTCTCTCCCGTGCGCAAGGTATTTGACTACGCTGAGCAGAATTTCCTGGCAGGCATTCCTCTTTTATATGTTTTGACTGCCACCACCAATCAGGGCGACGATATCACCATACACGGTCTGTACATCGGCCGTGAGCGGTCCAATTTCGAGGCAGCTGTAACAAAAAGTCAGGAAGTAAATCTGACCCACATGAAAAAGAGACTTGACAAAGTAGTGGTTTATCTGGATCCCAGAGAATTCAAGAGCACATGGCTGGGCAACAAAGCCATTTACCGCACCCGTATGGCGATTGCAGACGGCGGTGAGCTGATTGTTCTGGCACCGGCTGTGGGCCACTTCGGCGAAGATCCCGAAAACGACAGACTGATCCGTAAATACGGCTATGTGGGTAGGGAAACGGTACTGAAACTGGTGGAAGAAAACAAAGATCTGAAGCAGAACCTGTCCGTGGCCGCCCATCTGATCCACGGTTCTTCCGACGGCAGATTCAAGATTACCTACTGCGCCGGCAAACTCACCGAAGAGGAAGTCCGTGGAGCAGCCTTCAACTATATGCCTTATGAAGAAGCTGCTGCCAAATACGATCCGTCCAAGCTGACCGACGGTTTCCATACCATCGACGGAGAAGAGATCTTCTACATTTCCAATCCCGCACTTGGGCTGTGGGTCTGCGATGACTGATAAAGGAGAACTGCAGTGAAACTGATCGATCTACACACCCATTCTTTGAAAAGCGACGGTGCCCAAACACCAGCCGATGTAGTGCGCACTGCCAGACAGGCCGGACTGTCCGCCATCGCTTTGAGTGACCACGACAATATTGAGGGCGTTCCCGAAGCCATGGCCGAGGGCGAGCGCCTTGGAATCGAAGTAATCCCGGCAGTAGAGCTTTCCGCCCAATCGGATACTGAACTGCACATTTTGGGATACTTCATTGATATCCACAACAAAAAACTCAACGAAGCCATGGCCTACGCCCTCCGGGTCCGTGATGAACGGCAGGAGGAGACATGCCGGAAGCTGAACGAGCAGGGATTTCAGATCACGATGGATGAGCTACGGCAGGAGGCCCACGGCAATCCCGTGCTTTGCCGGGCTCACTTTGCACAGATCATGGTGCGAAAGGGCTATGCCCCTTCAGTGCAGGAGGCATTTTCCAAGTACCTGTCCGTAGGCTGCTACGCCTATTCCAACAGACAGGCACTGACAGGTCCGGAAGCTGTATCCCTGATCCGGGAAGCCGGCGGAATCGCCGTTGCCGCACATCTGCACCTGATTAAGATGGCGGACGAACCCCTGAAAGAATATTTGAAGGAACTGATTCCCTACGGTCTCGACGGTGTGGAGGGTTATTATACCGACTACACGCCGGACATGGAGGTGCGCTACCGGGCAATGGCCAAGGAACTTAACCTGGTCCTCTCCGGCGGCACGGATTACCACGGTGCAAACAAGCCTCACATCAGCATCGGCACAGGCCGCGGCAATCTTAGTATCCCTTACTCTGTTTTAGATGAACTGCGTGAGCGTCACAGGATAGTGATCGCTCAATAAATAAATGATAAAAGGAGCATGCAATTATGAAAAAAGCTGACATTGGCCTGATTGGTCTGGCCGTAATGGGCGAAAACCTCGTCCTCAACATGGAGTCCAAGGGCTTCACCGTTGCCGTTTATAACCGTACCACCGAGAAAGTGAAAAACTTCGTAGAGGGTCGCGGAGCCGGCAAGAACATCATCGGCACCTATTCTATGGAAGAGTTGGTTGCAAGCATCGAAAAGCCCCGCAAGATCATGATGATGGTCAAGGCAGGATCCGCTGTTGATGCTACCATCGACGCTCTCCTTCCTTTGCTGGACGATGGCGACATCATCATCGACGGCGGTAACTCCCACTTCCCCGACACCATCCGCCGTACTGCATATGTAGAGTCCAAAGGTAAACTCTATGTAGGTTCTGGCGTTTCCGGCGGCGAAGAAGGCGCCCTGAACGGCCCCTCCCTGATGCCCGGCGGTTCTCCTGACGCATGGCCTCATGTAAAAGATATTCTGCAGGCTATCTGTGCTAAAGTGGAAGACGGTTCTCCCTGCTGTGACTGGGTTGGCGAGAACGGCGCAGGCCATTTCGTAAAAATGGTACACAACGGTATTGAGTACGGCGATATGCAGCTGATCTGCGAAGCTTATCACCTGATGAAAAATATGCTGGGTATGTCCGACGACGAAATGCACGAAGTATTTGCCGAGTGGATGAACGGCGATCTGGACAGCTATCTGATCGAGATTACCCGCGACATTCTTGCTTACAAAGATACCGACGGCGAACCCATCGTTGAAAAGATTCTGGATACCGCAGGTCAGAAGGGCACCGGCAAGTGGACCGGCATTGCCGCTCTGGACGAAGGCGTTCCTCTCACCCTGATCGGCGAAGCTGTATTCGCACGCTGCCTGTCCGCTATGAAGGACGAGCGTGTGGTTGCTTCCGGCGTTCTGCCCAGCCAGGCGGAAGCCGCACCTGCCATGAGCGCAGAGGAAAAGGCTCAGTGGATCGAAAATATCCGTTGCGCACTGCTTGCCTCCAAGATCGTATCCTACGCACAGGGCTATACACTGATGCGTGCTGCAGCCAAGACCTACGGCTGGAACTTAAACTACGGCGGTATCGCCCTGATGTGGCGCGGCGGCTGTATCATCCGTTCCGTATTCTTAGGTAAGATCAAGGAAGCTTTTGATGCTAACCCCGACCTGACCAACCTGCTTCTGGATCCTTACTTTACCGAGAAGCTCGCTTCCCTGCTTCCCGGCTGGCGTAAGGTAGTAGCTCAGGGTGCACTTTGCGGCATGCCCACACCTGCATTCTCCTCAGCACTGGCTTATTATGACGGCTACCGCTGCGACCGCCTGCCCGCAAATCTGCTGCAGGCACAGCGTGACTACTTCGGTGCACACACCTATGAGCGCGTTGACGCTCCCCGCGGTCAGTTCTTCCACACCAACTGGACCGGTCACGGCGGTGACACTGCTGCATCCCAGTATATCGTTTAATCAATATCGGAAAGTGAGGTCAATTTTATGAAGCTTCGTGAAAACTGTAAATTTGCTCTGGTAGTACCCACCAGTATGGGCGTACGCATTACTCCGCCCAATGGCCAGCCGGTTGCCTCCTCCAATATGTTTATGATGCAGGCCACCAGTGCGGAAACCAACGTTGCATCGATTTCTGCTTACCTTGGTCTGCCCACCAAAGTACTGACCACCTTCGTAAAAGACAGCCCCATTGCCGACTTCATCAAGCGCGATCTGCGCTCCCGCGGCATGGACTATGAAGGCAAAGAAGTGGAACAGGGCGGCCCCTGGGGTTACCGCCATCAGTTCAATATCGCCGACTCCGGTTACGGCTCCCGCGGTCCCCGCGTATGCAATGACCGTGCAGGCGAAGTTGGCCGCACCCTGAATATCAAAGACTTTGATCTGGACCGCATCTTCGGTCAGGAAGGCGTTGGCATCCTGCACCTGTCCGGTCTGATCGGCGCGCTTTCCCACGATACCAGCATGTTCTGTCTGGAACTGGCACGGGCCGCCAAAAAGTACGGCACCCTCATCTCCTTCGACTTAAACTATCGTGCTTCCTTCTGGAAAGGCCGCGAGCAGGAACTTCACGACATCTTCACCGAGATCGCTTCCGTTGCAGACATCCTGATTGGTAACGAGGAAGACTTCCAGCTCTGCCTGGGCGTACAGGGTCCCGAGGCCGGCGGTAAGGATATCGCAGCAAAGATTGATTCCTTCAAGGAAATGATCAAACGCGTGAAGGCTCAGTTCCCCAACGCTTCCGTATTTGCAACCACACTGCGCCAGGTTGAAAATGTAAATTCCCACCTGTGGGGTGCGATCATGCTGGCAGGCGATGAGTGGCACGTAGTGGAACCTCGCCGTATCACCGTTCTGGACCGTATCGGCGGCGGCGACGGTTTTGTAGGCGGTATGCTTTACGGCATACTGAAAGGTTGGGAATCCGAGAAGTGGATCCAGTTCGGCTGGGCATCCGGTGCACTGGCTACCACCTTCCTCACCGACTACGCTCAGCCCGCAGACGAGGACGTTGTCTGGAGTGTATGGGGCGGAAATGCCCGTGTCAAGAGGTAACTCCGGGTTGTCCGGTTGGTTTGCCGTTTCAAAAGTGTAAGGAGCACTAAAAACTCTCCCATAAAGTAAAATACAACGCCCCGGACATCACGAACTCACAGCTACGCTGTTCAGACATGTGATGCCGGGACGTTAATACTTTATGGGAGAGTTCTAAGTGCTACTAACACTTTTTGAAAAGGACAAACCAACCGGACAACCACGTCGTTTTGGAAGAAGCTGTTGACGCATGTAAATATCTGAGAGACAATAGAGTCTAAGTGGTCCTCTCGGACACAAAGAATGCATGATAGGAAAGAATTATGGCAGATCACGAAAATACCTGGGATAAACTCCTGCAAATCAAAACAACCGGTCGGGACGATTCAAACTCCGACCAATACCGTTACCCCTACGAACCCACGCCCTACTGTGTCCTGGAGCGTTTGGCCAACAGCGGGCTCATCGGCAAAAAAGATGTGGTCCTGGACTACGGCTGCGGAAAAGGCCGTGTCGGCTTCTTTCTGGCACACCAAGCCAAGGCAAATACCATAGGAATTGAATATGATAACCGGATTTATCAGTGTGCGGCAGAAAATCAGAAAAGTGCTGTTTCGAGAGCAAGGACTAAATTTGTACCGGCGAACGCTGAAGTGTATGAGGTGCCGGCAAAAGTCAACAGGTGTTATTTTTTTAATCCCTTCTCTGTGGAACTGCTTCGGAAAGTGGTGACGAGAATTACAGACTCTTATTATGAGAAACCACGGGAAATGTTCTTGTTCTTTTATTATCCGTCAGACGAATATATCTCCTATCTTATGACAGTGGAGGAACTGGAATTCTATGACGAGATAGCTTGTGATGATCTTTTTGAGGGAAATGACGGGCGGGAACGGATTGTAATTTTTAAATTGAGTTAATAAATCAAAGCGGGGCTGCTGCCCCGCTTTTTCTGTCACAATACAACTTCTCGCATCACTCCGGTACAATAGCGCCAATCTGCTTCAACGCCCCACAGAGTTCTGCATACTTCACTTCCCCAACCTTGATCTCATGCCCGGCTGCCAAAGCAGCTGCGCAGCCGGCCGCCTGTCCCATGGCCATGCAGGCCGCCTCCACCCGGACAGCGCTGTTGGCATATTGGTCTGAGGAAACACATCTGCCGGCGCAAAGGATACGTCCGGCCCCTTTAGGAATCAATGCGGAATAGGGCACTTTGGCAACCACCCCTTCCTCGTGGTAAGTCATGTGTACCCCTTCCATAACATGCAGGTCAATGGGATAAAAAGCGTAACATACCGCATCCGAATAAAGAGTACCATTGATATAATCCTCACTGGTGATCACGCTCTCTCCCACAATGCGGTTTGACTCCCGTACACCCGTCTCCTCTGCGATGAAATCGATTTCCAACTGTTCCAGACCTTTCACTTTCCGGTAAAAGGTATAAATCTTCATGAGCAGATTCAGCGCCTTGCTTTCCAGAGCAGTTCTTCCGGCAGAGGTATCTGCATCTTCACAGGGAACATGCACATCTATGAAATGTCTGTTCAGATAATCTATCAAATGCTCGGCTGTGATATACTCCGGGAAATCTTCCTCAGAAAACTTCTCCTTCAGTTCCGCTATAGAATAATCAGACGCATCATAACCGGTCATGTGATTACTCAGCGTCGCAGGCTGTGAAGGATCGCTTTTCATAACAGAATAGCCTGCAAACTGTGCCAGATTGGCATCCCCTGTGGCGTCAATCGCCACCTTGGCGGTGACAGAAAACATGCCACTCTTTCCGGTCAGAACAAGTTCCACCCGATCCTCTTTCTCAAAGGCTGCAGATATCATGGCATTGCAGATCACTTCCACGCCGGCCTCCCGGCACATCTGAAACAATACTGTAGTGAGTAAAAATCTGTTCAGGCGAATCTGCTGCTCCCAATGACGCTCCGGTCTGTAGGGAATCGGAGGAATTACTGCACCGCCAAGACGATCGACCCGCTGAATGGCTTCCCAGCACGGCCCGTCTATAATCTGTTTTCCCCAGGCAAAAAACAATCCGGGATAATTGACATTGGCTGCCGTCATGGTTCCGCCCAATATGCTGTTTTTCTCGATCAAGACGGTTCTTGCACCGGTTCTCGCTGCTGCAATCGCCGCAAACACTCCGGCAGTTCCTCCGCCGATCACTGCAACATCCGCATCGAAATCCCGGACCGTCTTTGCAACAAATTCCATTTTACTGCCTCCTCGCCATGACACCACGAACTGATAATTATTTCAGTTCTCCGATCTTTCTCAGATTCGCCTCAATATCTTTGGGAATCAATCTGAAAGGTGTTCCTCCTTCAAAAGGAATCTCACCGTAAATTGCAGCCACCAGCGCTTCCAACGTCACATCGGTACAGTTGTAGGTATTGATGAATGCAGGGAACCCACTGTAAAAGTCAAAGTACATAAACGGAGAACATACGCCGACACCTATCGACTTTTCGGCACCGCTGTCCAGTACATAGTGGAAAGTATCCTGTTCCTCGTTAAAAAATCCGCTGTAGCCTCGGGGAATAGAATTATACAAGCCACCCACATACACGATCAGATCATTGGCATCTGCCAGAGCCTTGATCTCTTCCTGGCTCTTCAGACGGCGCTGCCAATGTACCTTTGCGCCCCTCTTTTCAAATTCTGAAGCCAGCTTCGGCATCTGATCTACGCCTTTTCCAGCCCCTTCCTTATCATGTCCGGAATAAATAATCGCTACATTTTTGATCTCTTCGCGTTTTACCGGAAGAAGATGGTTTTCGTCACATATCAAGGAAAGCGCTTTCTCTGCTACCCGATGGTTATAATCCCTGATATCCGCATTCACCTGTTCCAGCTCGTCGCTATTGTAGGTGTAATCGTCCTCAAAGAAGCCAAGCTTTTCCTTCATATCCAGCACACGCTGACAGGCATCGTCAATGCGGGACATGGGAATCTCTCCGCTGAGGACAGCCTCTTCAATTGCCTCAAAATAGCCGTCGAACGCTCCAAGAACCATATCATTACCGGCCTTGATCGATTCCACATAAACCCGATTCAGATTGCCGTGGAACAGATTCACCAGACCTCTCATAGAGATTCCGTCGGTGATAACAACACCCTTGAAGCCCATCTCGCCCTTTAACAGGTCCGTAATGATGCGGTGCGATACCGTGCTCGGAAGGTACTGACCGTTGATCTTAGTATTATCATATCCCGGGAACGATGCGTGGGAAACCATAACTCCTTCCACACCGGCATCAATCAGCTCCTGGAACATCTTTCCCTGACCAACCTTCCAGTCCTCGTAGGTGGAGGTGTTCATACTGATGGAAAGATGGGCATCACGGTAATTCAAACCGTCACTGCCCGGGAAATGCTTGGCACAACCTGCCACTCTCTGGGACTGTACACCCTTAAGATCTGCTTTCATCATAGAAATCAGCTTCTCAGGATCATCCGAATACTGACGCCCCAGCATAACCGCCTCAAACCGCGACGGCAGATCCACCTCATGGAACCATGCCCACTTACTGCCGACACATTTGAGAAGACGCGCTCTCAGAGTTCCTCCCTCGTAGGCCAATTCCTCCGATCCGGTGGCACCGATAGTCACGGGGTCCAGTATGTATTCAGTCTCAAAGAAATAGTGTGGTATACCTCTGGTGCAATCCATGGCGGGCAAAACAGGAACCTTCAGCTTCTTGCTGTATTCAGACATAAATGCAAGCCATTTGGGAAGATTGGTCACTTCCTCACCGCGCTCATCCGCAAAGTTGATAACACCCATTTCAATATTGCCAAGCGTCCACATACCGCCATAGGGATAATTCTCAGGATCCAACAGGTTAGTATTCTGAGGTCTCCCCAGTGCGGTCTGACCTATTTTCTCACGTAATGTAAGCTCGTTCAATAACGGTTTTCTCATCTCATTCCTCCTGCCTTCAATCGGCAAAAACACTCTTCATCTTATAATACCATACCTTTAATTAGCCGTAAATGATTCTGCGCTTCATCTCCACGTCAATAGGGGACTCTGTGGAGTAAGGAACCTCGCCAAAAAGAACCTTGACAAATGTCTCCTGGCTTGCTTCAGTAGGACTGTAAATATTAAAGTATGTATTTCCTCCGGCCATGGCATTGTTACCCATAAGAGGATCACCCATGGATACACATACGGACTTTTCTGCACCGAAGGAGAAGGCACTGTGATAGGTGGCCATCTTTTCGCCGTACAGTGAAGGCATGCCCTTGGGGATATGAACGGTAACATAGCCCACATAGAGGATCAGATCCTTTTGGTCAGCATAAATCTTCAGACGGTCGGCGCTGTCCAGATCCACGGATACCTCAACCTCCATTCCCTGTGCCTCCAGTGCACGTACCATGGGCGCGATCAGCTTTTCGGGCTGGGGAGCATGGGTACTGATGATCAGAAGGACTTTCTTGATCTTCTCCGCGTTCAGGGGGATGATGTGGTTGTGATCACGTACCAGTGTAACGGATTTCTCTACAATTTTTTTACAGGTTTCCCTTGTCTTGGGTGTGATATCCTCCAGCTTAGGAAGCTCACGGTTTTCATCAAATAGGCCAACCTGCTCCTTCAGGGCGAGAACACGCTCACAGGCTTCATCCACTCTCTCCATGGAAAGCTTTCCGGCCTCAATTGCATTGTAAAGCGTATCGAAGTCCTCCAAAATAGCACCGCAGACCATATCGTTACCGGCCTCAATGGCGCGAATCAGCATCTCCTCACGGGGGAACTGCGCCGCCAAAGCGGTCATGTTGATACCGTCAGTGATCATAACGCCCTTAAAGCCCATTTGGTTACGCAGGATATCCGTGAGAACCTTCTTGGAGCAGGTACAGGGGATGTATCTGCCGTTGACCATCTCGTCATCAGCTGCCGGGAAAGCCCTGTGGGTACCCATGATACCCAGAACACCGGCATCAATGGCAGCCTGGAAAGTAGGCGCCTGCTGTTCCCACCATTCCTCCATGGTAAGATCGATCACAGTCGGAGCCACGTGGCTGTCTCTGGGGTCGTAGCCGAAACAGCCGGGGAAATGTTTGGCACCGGCTGCCATGCCAACACTCTGGAATCCTTTGATAAGAGCCACACCGTGTCTGGATACTTTTTCAACATTGTCACCATAGCTGCGTGTACCGTTACACCAGCCGAAACGGTTCCACACATCAACTACCGGTGTCCAGCTCCAGTTGACACCGGTGGACTTCATCTCAGCGCCAAGATTGGCACCAAGCTCATAGGTCAGCTTGTCATCGTTTGCCGCACCGATACACATGGCAGAAGGAATTATGGTTCCGCCCGCAAAAGAGGAACCGCATCCGGTTTCACAGTCTCTTGCGATCAGAACAGGAATACGTACATGTTTCTTGAACACTTCAATAAATTCCAGATTTTCTTCAGCGCTTTGCTTTACACCAAAGGTAAAGGAAGCCATATTAAAATCTTTCATAGAGATGTTGCCGTAAGAGTACAGGCTGCCGAACTGGTATTTTTCCATGAGTTCGGCTATTTCCTCATTGGATCTTGCTTCTTCGCCCTCGATTCTCTCAAGTAAAGAGCCCTGCTTGATCATCAGAATCTGAGCAACTTTCTCTCTCAGAGATAGTTCACTGACCTGTGGTCTTTTCATGTTTTCCTCACTTTCTGCCGCTTGAGCGGCAATCCCTCAGGGGACTTATTTATTGATGATACCTTTACTTCTTGTCTTTATTATTCATAAAATCCTCGATTTCAAACTTCCAGGGTTCTCTCTTACGGAAAGGTGTTTTGAATTTCTTCGTCAGCACACCCTTTTCCTCCAGATGAACGTAACAGGCAACATCACAGGCCCTTCCACAGATAGATGCGTGATAACCGTGACAGGCAGGCGGATAAAAATAGTTTTCATCCATGATCGCTCTCGCGGTTTCCGGTGTCACCTTCGCCTCGCCCGCAATGATCTTGATCCGATCCTCAAAGTTGCCAAAAGCCTCAGGCGGCATAAAAGGGTTTTTGGTTCCGTTCGCTCCTGTATAATAGGTGCTACACTGCCAGGGATCCACGGTTCCGTCCTCTGCAATAGCTTTTCCGGGGCAGCCATTCACGCAGGCCCGGCACTGATCACACAGATGGGGCTCCACCAACGGTGTGGGGGCAAGCTCCGCATCTGTCAGCACGAAGCAATACCGCACCATGGGACCGAACTCATCTGTAAGCAAGGCATGATGCAAACCAAGTTCTCCCAGTCCGCACTTTACGGCAGTCTCCTCAAAGTTCATCTGTGCTTCTGCGGTGATTCCGCGGAAGATGCCGTCATAATCCACCTCAGGATTGGTGCTGTTTTCCTCTGCCATGATCTGCTGATGGCGCTTCTGTGGGATTGCCGTATAGCCCTCCTGTTCCAAAAGCATTGACACTCTCAGCTGAGCCATGGGCATTACAGTCTCCTCCATATTTTCCACACCCATAGTGGTATACTGATAATAAGTACTTCCTTCCTCCACGCCACGGTATGCGCCTCTGAGTACACGGAATGCCAGACCGATCACTGTCCTGGTCTCAGGCATGATGCGAAAAATCGCATTGTCTCTGTCAAATCTGTCTGCCGGTGCAAATCCGACGATATCTGCGCCGTTTGCCTTGGCAAGTTCTATAATCTTCTTATTCATATCCTCTCTCATCACAGTTCCCCCACAATATGTCTGTAGCATGCTATGTCACATTTTCTTCCGCAAAGGCAAGGTGAGTATCCCCAATGGGTATTGGGAAGAAACTGAAGCTTGGGATAGAGCGCTCTTGCCGACTCTGCATCAAAACGTTTTTCTCCGTTTATGATCGCTTCCTTTTCCGGATGATCCTTCAGGAAATCCTCAGTCATAAAAGGATTGGACTTGTGCGCACCTTTGTAATAAACACTGCACTGCCAGGTATCCAGGCCATCCTCGCTGACAGCCTTTCCGGGACACGCTTCGATGCAGGCTCCGCACTTATCGCAGATGTTGTCTTCCAATACTTCATCGAACTCTAAAGGCGCATCTGTGATGATAAAACAATACCGCATGAACGGTCCGTATTTCCGATTGATGATCTTGCCGTTTAATCCCATCTCACCCAGGCCACAGGCTTTTGCAGCCTTGCCAAAGTCGATGATCACATCCGGTGCGGGCTTTCCCTCCTCAACCGGAACCGCATGAATCAGCTCATAAGTGTCTGCAACTTCCGGATTAGTCGTCTTGTCGCCCTTGATTCGCAGATTGGGAACCGGCTTCTGCAGGCAGGCATCATAACCGTTATTCTCTATCAGGCTACTCATTTTCAGCAGAAAAATCTCTGCCAGTTCCTCGTCAATATATTTAACACCCAAGGTAGTGTAAGTGTAGTACTGGGACTTCTGCTCCATCGCTTTGTACAGGCCCTTGGGCACTGCAAAACCAAAACCGATGATGCTTTTTGCCGCCGGCAGGATCTTCAAGGGATCCCGTTGAGGATTTTCCTCCTCATAGATTCTGCCGATACCGCACAGGGTGGCGCCCATTTCTTTTGCTTTTTCCTTGATCAGCGCACTCGTCAACATTCTCTATTTCCTCCATAAAATTGTGTCATCATAAAACTATCTGCCATATGGCAATCTGCTGCTTAACGGTCCAGCTTCCATGCTTTCTTTGTACGGAGAGGCTGCTCGAATCTGTCTTCCATGCATCCGCCCTTCTTTTCCAGCATCGAAACACATGCTCTGATACAGCCACCGCACTTCGCCATGTTATAACCTACCCAGCTGGGGAAGTATTTCTGCAATGCCGTATATACCTTTACTACGCTTTCCTCATTGGCTTTATCCGTAACACCCTCCATCAGATCCAGCTCACCGTTCTCATTGGCATCCCATACCTCCTTGGGAACAAAGGGATTATAATATCTGCCTGCATGGGTGTAGAAGGCGTAACAGCGCCACATATCAATATCGCCCCACTCGCAGATCTTGCCGTCCAAATTTACCGAAACAGTCTTGCCGGAGTTCATGGGAGGGATGCAGCCGCCGGGACACTCTCTCACACAGGCACCGCACTTTCTGCAAAGCGGCTTACCGTTATACATTTCATCATATTCCAGCTCCGCATCCGTAAAGATGAAAGCCACTCTCTGTAAAGGACCGAACTCGGGTGTCAGCAGCATTTTGCTGTATCCGATCTCACCAAGTCCGCAAGCCACCGCTGCCAAGCGGAACTGAAACTGCAGGTCCGGAGCCACATTCCCTTCTCTGGCAGGTCTTGTAAACTGCACAGTCCTGTGATGTGTTGTACTGTTCTTGGCATTTTCACAAACGTCAATCTGTTCCTCCGGTGTCAAAGTATTTCCGGGGCTTCCGTCCATATCGGATACCACACCTCTTCCGCCGGTATTGCGGTATACAAAAGCTTCATATCCCGCATCTTCAATTACTTTTCCCACATGGTACAATACTGCCGGGGCAAAAATCTCATTGATTCCCCCGTAGGCCATGGAAGGGTACTGGAAAAACTGGGTTCCCTCCTCAATACCTCTCTGCACTCCTCTGGGAATCCGGAACGCAAAACCGATACAGCTCTTCGCCTCAGGGAATAAAAATTGCGGATTCATTTCATCCGGCGCACCGTTAAACCTGCTCATGGGTGCGATACCGCACTTGTCGGCACCTGCTGCCAATGCAGCTTCCTTGATCATTTTGCTTGTAAGCATCTGTTCTTCTCCTTTATCTTATTTTGATTGTTGCTTTCTTTTCTATTACTTCTCCACATGATAGCAATTCTGATTGTAATCCACCGTGATCATGGTACCATCAGAATAAGTCACGCGATAGACGCCTTCACTCAGCTTTTCATGATTCTCCATATATTCATATTGCAAGTGCTTTAAAGGCTCATATTCGTCGCTGGCCGTCTTGATCGCTTCTACAGAACGGGCAATGGATTCCTCTGTGTCATTAAGCAGATCCTCAGCTCCCATCCAGTCGCGACCGCAGAACTTACTGTTGATGTACAGAAGCGGTCTGGCGCCAAACTCTACAACTTTTAAACGCTCCATGGGCCTCTTGATGGGATAATTGATGGTAGCGCAGGTGGCATTGGCCATTACGATTCCATGGAACACCAGCATCCAGAAAGGGATCAGCTCATCATACAGCGGGTTGATCTCATGGCTGACCTCAGAGATGGCCGATGTATACAGCACATAATCAACATCCGCATTCATAAAGTCATACCAACCCTCCGACTGAAAACCACCAAATAGCTGCCTGGACAGCTTTGCAATCTCCCGATAATATCCGATAGCTTCCTTTCGGGAAACAGGATGCTCCTTATCATAGCACTTCAGAGGGAAGCAGGCTGTCAGTTCATCCACATAATGAAGCCCTCTGTATCCGTAAGCACTCACAACCGGCAGATCCTTCGCCGCATAATGCTCGTAAGCCGGTTTGGGACATACGTGCCAGGGATCACCGCCCTGCAGACCATTCACTGCATAATCTTCGCGAAGCCAGGGTTTTGGTTCTCCATCTTCACCCATACATTTGGTAAGAAGGTCCGGATCCCAGTTATCTGCGATCTCGTATGCACCTTTACTGTTGGTATGACAGACCACCTGATATCCATAGGACTGTGCCTTCTCAATAAATGACTTCAAGGCCTCATCTCCGCCAAAACGCTCATCGCTGGGATATTGCTGCGGGAAACGACCGTCATGTCCGCCGGGCCCCCAGCCTACCAGACAAAGTTCTGCATTCTCAACGCCCTTTTCCTTCATCACTTCGATGATCCTGTTCAATTGTGCAATATCACAGGCAATATGCATGGGCGGCTCATTTTCAATGGTCTGCCTGCGCACCGGCGTTGGCTGCGGTTTCCAGCCCATCCGGATCCTGATCTCAACACCGTCGGCAGCCTTTTTCAGTTCTGTGCGTTCCCCGGCGCGTTCTTTTAAGGGAACGCAGCCTTTTACTTTCAACTGATACTCTCTGTATACCTTGGCCATGTCTACGTAGGTTGCATAGGGCATTCTCCGATAGATTACCAAAAAATCGTCTTCCGGTGAATCTCCGTCCAGTACAAATTCAGGCCCTACCGTATAGATATTATCTTTCACCTCCGCCACAAACCGGGCATCCGATTCCATCTGCATCACCTGCACGTAGGTAGCTCGTTCATTTCCACAGACACCGCACACCGCAGTCACCGCAATATTGGAAGCACTACTCGCATCCGGCCGCTCTGTAAAATCACATTTTACCGTTCCCTGGGGCACCGGGAAAAACATATATCCCTCACTGCCGCCGGGGACCGTTGTCAGAGAAGACTCCATCCTGAGCACAGTACACTTGATACCTGCCAGTCTCTCCTTGGGAAGTAATACCTTGATCACTTCTCCATCATAGCTGACATCCGGAAACAGTTCAAAGCACTCTCCGCTTACGGTTTTTCCGCTTGCCCAAAACCTTTCCTTCATTTGTTCCATGACTATTCCTCCATTTTATTCGAGCAATGCCGTATCATCCACGTTCAGGCGAACCAGTTTTAAAGGCTCTCCATTTTCCAGCACATAGGGATAGATGCTGTGCGCCGGTTCTAAGATATCCAGAATGTTTCCGCTGTATTTGCCGCGGATATAACTGTTCAGCACCATTTCCGGAGCTCTGTTAACCCGGGTGGCCAGTTTCATTGAAGTAAAATACTCTTCATACTTGCACACATCCTCCGGACGGATAAAATTGGTGTCCTCGATCAACGCCCGGTAATGCTTCTCGTCCTTCAGATACTCTTTACAGATCCCCGTAAACTGATAAGCATTGTCCATCTGCGAGATTTCCTGTTCATGGGCCACCAGATTGTCATGAAAATTGTGAGCCGAACAATGATTCAGACAACCGCTGTTAGCCAGAATGTGCAATGACTTCCCATTCTCTCTGCACCATCCGCTCAGTTCCCTGATCTTGGAAAAGTCCCGGTTCCATTCCCTTTTCATATAATACCCGTCAAAGTACTCTGCAAGATATTCCATACCCTGCACGGTTCCGATCTCCATATTTACGGATGCGATCACCAACACGTCCTCAAAATTGTTTTTGATAAACTTAGCGATCAGCGGCGAAGTGGTAGTAACACTCTTAAGGCCAAAACTGCTCTGTATGTAGTCCACGGTCTCTCCTATCCTATGAAAGAACGCCCTGGACTGGCTGTCTTTTCCATAGCAGTTGGCATTAAACAACAGGTTCAAGGGGATCTCATGCTCCGAGAGTCTGGAAAGCACCTGGCTTTGCTTTGCCTGAAGCTCCCAGGGCGTAAATTCTTCATTTTGCAGCTGGCTGCTTCTTCCGTTAGGAAAATCACCCCAGGCAAAATAAACTTCGCTGATATGCTCCTTATTCTCTATGATACAGTCAATGAAAGAATCCTTCGTGTATTGTAAGCCTACCGTATATCTCACGTGTTCTCCTCTCCTTTATCCGTTTTTTACACAAAATCCTCTATTTTATCTTTAATTTATCACAAAAGTATGATAAGATACATTCACAATCCAAACAGTAATTTAAGGAAAACAAACAAATGAGTATTAGACTTTGCGACCTGAATCCCTTTCTGCGATATGCATCCCCGACCCACTATAAATCCCATAACAATCCCGTAAGAATCACCGATTGCAGGATCTTTTACGTGACAGAGGGCAAGGCTGAGCTGATTATCAAAAACCAACATTATTCATTAATTCCTGGCTCCCTTTTTTACTGCTGTGGCGGAAGCGAATATAACATTATCTCACCGGAAGGGTTTGTTCCCATCTGCCTGAATTTCGACCTGACACAGGAGCACAACTGCCTCCGTGAATCCTTTCCACGCCAACAGCTGCCCCGTCCCGATACCCCGGTACGGATCCCCATCTTTTTCGACGAAGTTGAGGACAGCAACTTCCTGAATGATCATTTCTATCTGGAGGATGCAAGAAGCTTCTCTCACCACATCCAGCGGATCCAACAGGAATTTAACGGCAATACTCTCTATGCCCGGGAACTTTGCAGTGGCATACTGAAGGAGCTGTTGTTGGAACTCCACAGAGTCCGGAAAACAACAGCCCCTTCCAAGATAGACCTTATTATTCATTATCTGGAAACCCATTACGCCGAAGACATCAGTAACAAGACACTTGCCGGTTTGGCCGGTTATCACGAATATCACTTAAACCGCCTGTTCCTTTCCTATACCGGCGCCAACCTTCACAACTACCTTCTGAGAGTACGGATGAACCGGGCGCGCCAACTGATCCTGAACACCGATATCGCCCTGAATGCCATACCCGAAAAAATCGGTTTTCACAGTTATCCCCATTTCAGTGCCTATTTCAAGCAAATGTTCGGATGCTCACCTGCTCAGTACCGCAAACGTATGCAGGAAAGCATTTAAACAAAACCTCTTGCAGGATCCTTCTGCAGTTCATAATACAGACGATTTTCTTCCACCATCTCTATCCTTCCATCCCGAAGCTTCGCCAGATTGACACTGCAATTGGGCTGTGAGATGGTCCAGAACGCTTCCAAAGGGAGCTCCCTGATAACGCTGATCAATGCCCTGAGTACTCCTCCGTGGCATACGACCAGCACATTTTCATACTTTTCTTCCAGCGGTATGATCTGCTCTGTCAGGAATCTGTTTACACGGTCAAATACCTGCTGATAACTCTCCGCCCCTACCTCCGGCTGATAATGCACCGGATCATCGAAGCACTTGCTGAAGCTTTCATACTCAGGCCTTGTGCGCAGTTCCCGCACCAAAGCCCCCTCATACTGTCCAAAGCTTATCTCCCGGATATCCGCGTCCGTTTCAATCGGGAATTTACCGTCTCCCAAAATAATCTCTGCGGTTTTCCGTGCCCTGACATAGGGACTGGAGAACGCCTTGTCAAAGGTGATCCCCTCTCTCAAAAAACCGTCTCTCGTCTTCTCTGCCAGCTCTATTCCGTTTTCATTGAGCGGCACATCCACTGATCCCTGAAGCTTCCCCTGCAGGTTCCACTCGGTCTCTCCGTGCCTCATGATATAAAGATTCATAATCGCACCGCCTGTTTCACTCAGTATTATTTCTTGTATGTAATGATCATAGCACGTTCATCGCCACGATACCGCAAAGGGCTACCAACGAACCCAATACACTGCGCTTTGTAAGCTTTTCTCCGAAAAAGATCATACCGATCAGATTCACGCCGATGATACCGCCGCCCTTCATGACGGGGTACAGGATTTGGGAGGGCATTCCGTAACTGCTGGCTGCCACTGTCTGAAAATAACTGGCGGCAAACAGACATGCCGCCATCACCACAATACTGGGAAGGGGCTTTATCAGGCAATGTGCGATTCCGGGCCAAAACATTCTGCGTTCTTCTTTTTTCAGCCCGCAAAAGCGCTTTATACTGTAGCCAAGGAAGATCACCAACAGGGTCAGCGCCGCAAACACGTAGGTATAAAAATGATACAGTGAATTGGAGTAATACACCCCGTGGCTATTCAATCCGTTTTCTGTATAATATTGTTTGTACAACTGCTGGCTGAAGCTCATGGTTCCATCTCCCACGGCAGTAAACACAAGCAGTAAAATTCCGGCAATACCCACTTTTTTCTTCACACTCTTGTTGTAACCCGAGAGAATCACCGTTGCCAAAATGATCAGTCCAAAGCCAAACATCTTTTGCCAGGAAACCGCCTCATCAAACAGCAGGGCACACAGCCCTGCCGGAATGATAGATCCGATAGTCAATGCAACGTCTACCGTGATCATGGTATTCTTCCGCACCGCCAAAAGCCATCCCACCAGAAATGCCACGTTGGAAACACCCGCCAAAAAGCTGATCCCGAGCATCCCTTTCTCCACCGCAAAGCTGCCGGTCCGGTTTTCCGCACTCACGATCACAAAACCGATCACGATGCAAAACAGCATCCTCACCAGATTGAACAAAAAGGAATCCTCAGTATTTCTTACATAAATACTTATTTTTTTCCCGCAATAGCCCTTTATTCCGAGGCACACCAACGCCAACAAAATAAACAGATAAACCATGTGCATCTCCATTCCGCGGAATCCGTAACCGATCCCGCCATTATGAAAATTTTACCACGTTTTCTCTTTACGTCAATAGGCAGAATCATCCGTCCGCTCGCGCAAAAAGCCAGCAACCGCTGTGCGCGATTGCCGGCCCGGTCCGTATTTTGCTTTCACTTTTAAAAATCGCGTTATCTCTGAAAGAGCACTCTAAGCAGCGTCAGTCTGTTTCTCACCAAAGATGCGTATTTAAGTAAAAAGTCCCTTTGGTCATCTGCAACACCGATATCCCGCAAGCAGGACTTGATCGCCGCTTTCTCATACAGGGCTTTCAATTCATGTGCATCCGGCAGACCCGACAGCACTTGTGAAATTTCCTGCCACTTTTCTCTTAACA
The DNA here is from genome assembly GCA_045579545.1 of Acetatifactor sp. Lineage (GTDB taxonomy): Bacteria > Bacillota > Clostridia > Lachnospirales > Lachnospiraceae > Acetatifactor. The sequence continues at coordinate 33,745 of JAZNMF010000081.1, forward strand.
TTAACCCTGTGACAGCCCGTGCTACATCTTCCCTGTTTTCATTGATAATGTCCTGCACACGGTCTTTGCCGAATACACTCTCAATTGTTTGGGCAGAAGCACTCCGGTAATCACAAAACGCCGGCATTTCTTCGCCAAGCAAACTCCGGTAGCATTCCATCACCAGCAAAGTCCCCACGCCTACTTTTTCTCCGTGCATCGCCTCAAAAGCAATCTCAAGACCCTTCGGCTTCATTTCGATAAAGTGCGACACATGATGCTCCGCACCGGAAGCCGGGCGGGAATTACCTGTCATTTGCATTGCCAGACCGGACATCAAAAGCCCGTACATGAGCTTTTCATATGCACTTTCCTCACCTTTCAGGATACCATCTATAGACTCAATGACCGCTTGTGTTGCCTCATATGTCATCCGGGCGATCCTCTCACAGTAGTATTCACCCGTAAGTATGCGGGCGATTTTCCATTCGGTCAGCGCCACATATTTTCCGACCATGTCGCCGAAACCGGATTTTGCGAGATGAAGAGGTGCATTTTTGATGATTTCGGTGTCCGCTATCACAATCTTGGGAGCCACGGCCGTCAAAGTCTTTTTACAGCCATGCCATGTCATAGCCGCAACAGAAGAACAAAAACCGTCAACACTTGCCGCAGTGGGACAGGACACAAAGTCTATCCCTTTTCGATAAGCGCAGTAGCGTGTAATATCGTGAATGGTACCCGATCCTACCGCAATTAAATAACCCGCCTTCTCCGGCAATTGATTAAAAAGCAGGTCAACACCATGTTCATTGGCATGCAGATTGTCCGGGGAAAGCACGATTTCCAGATCAACCTGAAGGTGTCGGTCTGCGGTGGCCTTATATGTATTTTCATCGTAAACCGCCACCGAATAACCGTTTAATCCGTTTACTTCCAAATACTTCTGAATATCTTTGAGGCATCCCGCTTCGATCAGGCAAAACTCTGTCTCCATCTTATGCTCTTTGCCACAGCTGCAAAGCCCGTTATATTGTTTACTGTCTATGATCATTTCACTTATCTCCCCTGTCCGTAATATGCATTGGCGCCATGCTTTCGCAGATAATGCTTATCCAGTAATTCCCGCTGCAATTTTAGATTGGTATTTAGCGCCATGGTGTTGTAAGCCATAAACGCAACTTCTTCCAAAACCACCGCATTCTCCACTGCTTTGGCGGCATCCTTTCCCCAGGTGAACGCACCGTGCGAGTTAACAAGCACAGCGGGAATCGCATTGGGGTCACTGTTTGAGAAAGCCTCAACGATCACCTTTCCCGTTTCCTTTTCGTATTGTCCCGCTATCTCTTCCGCAGTCAGCCTCCTCGTCACGGGTACCGCTCCGTAAAATGCGTCTGCGTGAGTGGTTCCATAGGGCTCTATGGGCAGCCCCGCCTGGGCAAAAACAGTGGTCCACCGGGAATGGGTGTGGGTAATACCGCGTATCTCAGGAAAGGCCTTGTAGAGTTCTATGTGTGTGGGAAGGTCAGAGGAGGGCTTAAAATTGCCTTCCACTACATTTCCTTCCATATCCGCAACCACCATATCTTCCGCTTTCATTTGGCTGTAATCCACACCGGAGGGCTTAATCACAATATATCCGCTCTTGCGGTCAATCTCCGAAACATTTCCCCAGGTAAGTACTATAAGTCCACTGGTTTTTAACAATAAATTAGCCTCAAATACGCGCTTTTTGATTTGTTCCAACATTGGTCTGCCTCCTCTTGACAAAGTCTGATCATCATAATTATAATTGTATTGACATGCGCGCAAATAATCAACATGTGGCGAATTATTAGAAAAACGAGCAAAAAGAGGGATGAAAATGAGCATTAACGAGCGTCAAAAGAAGATATTAGATTTGTTAAACGAAAGATCCTTTATAACCGTCAAAGATTTGTCGGCAATCACCTTCACTTCGGAATCCAGTATTCGCAGAGATTTAACCTTTCTGCAAAACAACGGGCTGGTAAAACGGTTACACGGCGGAGTCTCATCCATAGAACCAATAACAAATGTGGCAAGTTACCATGACCGTCTGCACAAAAATGCCAACGGGAAACGGATGATTGCGCAAAAGGCTTCCGCTCTCTTAAGAGAAGGACAGACTGTGTTACTTGACAGTTCCTCTACGGCAACATTCCTGCTTCCGTATATTTCCAAATTCCGCAATATCACCATTTTTACCAACAATCTCTCAACCGCTTTACACGCGATTGAATTAGGAATCAACACCCACTGTCTGGGCGGAGAAGCCATAAACGGCACCTCAGTTCTGTCAGGCAGCGAAACCTTTACTGCCCTTGACAATCTTTGGGTCGATATATTGTTCTTTTCGTCTCAGTCCTTAAATTCTGCCGGGGACATCTCCGATGCCACCGACCGCGAAAATTTCGCACGGAAAATGATGCTGAAAGCCTCCAAAACCTCCGTATTCCTATGCGACTCCGAAAAATTCGACAAACAATCCACTTATAAGCTTTGCAATCTTAACAACGTTGATTATGCTGTTTTTGATGTGGCATATGAAGACTTGCGCACGGACTGCAAGGTGTTATAAACAAGGGGTTAAATCTGAAACAGCTTTGTCACCCAATATACCACTCCGAATACCCAGCTTGAAAATATTCCGAACAGGATTACAGGACCTGCAATGGTAAATATCTTGCAACCCACACCAAAGACCTGCCCCTCTCTCTTAAACTCAATTGCGGGGGCTGTCACAGAGTTGGCAAATCCCGTAATCGGCACCAGTGCACCGGCACCGCCCCACTTTACAATTCTGGGGTAAATATTCAATCCCGTCAGGATCACGGAACAAAGCACCAGCAGCAGCGAACACCAGCTGCCGGCCGTCTGCTTATCCAATTCCAGCGTGTTGGTCGCATAGTTCAG
>JAZNMF010000082.1:0-64253 GCA_045579545.1 Acetatifactor sp.
GGCGAAATTTTTGTAAATTACGGCCTTCGCTTTAAGGCAGAGTCCAAATTCAAACATAATATTTTTGTGGAGCTTTCCAATGCTCCCTGCGGATATGTGGCAGATGCCAACCTGTACGTTCCCGAGAGTGACCTGTATGAAACCTCCCTCTCCCCCTACACCAACACGGTTCCTGAGACCGGCAACATGATGCTGGACAAGTTATTGGAACTGTCTGATAAGCTACATAATAATTAATAGTAAGATAAGCACCGATCTGGGCTTGCTATTATTAAGTGTGCTGAAAAGGAGCTTCTCTGGAGATCATAGAACGCCTGAAGAAAATAGAATAGCATATTGAGAAAACAAGGTGGTATGTAATTCCAATAATATCATCTTGTTTTTTGCTTAAGAGGAATTATTATGTCCACACGTCCAAAACAATTTTTGTAACGGCTTAAATAAGTTAGAATCAAAAGTCTATTCGTTTATTGCTGTTCTCTTCCTAAAACAAAAACCGAGCTCAGTATCAGAGCTATGCCTATTACAGAATACGTTGAAAGTTTTTCACCAAGTATCAATACACTAAAAATCGTTGCCGCCATTGGCTCAAGTATTCCTAAAGATGATGCAGTTCCTGCCGGGACCTCACGAAGAGCTAATGTGTACAAAAAATAAGGCAGGATACAAGTAATAATGCCAACTCCCAAACAAAGCAGAATAACGCAAATCAGATTATGCGAAATACACTCGAAAAGTCCCACAGGATTGGCAACCCAAAGCCCTAAAACAGTACTGAAAAAAAAGCAGTACAAATTCGCCTTAACCGGACTTATCCCTTTGTTCATCTCGATTTTTGTAATAATGTTGTAGGTAGCATAAGAAATTCCGGATAAAAATCCAATGAATATCCCCATACTATCTGCTTTAAATCCACCTATAATGCCTGATGTAAATACACAGCCAACCAGCATTCCCAAAACCGCAATCATTTTCATATTGGTCAGCTTTTCACCCAAAAACATAACAGAATAAATCATAACAAATATGGGAGCTGTGTACATAAGCACAACAGCGGTAGAAACCGAAGTAAGCTGCATTGACTTGTAATAACAGCTTGCAGTCAGAAAAAACGAAATTCCCCCTCCTGCGAATAAAACAAGTTCTTTATAATTTGTTTTAAATAGTTTTCTGTCAGATAGAAAAACAAATATTGCCATGCATAAAAAAGATATAAACCCTCTTATCAGAGTCATTTGCAGGGAGGTAACCTCGTAAGGTGCAAGATATTTAACAAATATCCCACTTGTTCCCCATAAAATACTTGCAAATATTATATACAAAAATCCAACTTTCTTCATTATAATCCCCCTGAATAAGACCATACATTCCAGATACCAGCCTGCTTTAACTATAATTTATATAGGCTCTTGGAAAATTGTATTTACCCGATACATAATGCTTTCCAATGTACAAAAACAGAATGAAGATGATAGGACCATAGATTATTGTTTCTTTTTTCATCCTCATTCTTTCATGCATTAACTATTAACCGTATATATTGATTTATATTCACGATTTTTCAACCGGTTAAGTGCTTCTAAATAGAAGAAATCTCCATACATTGCACATCCCTCTATATTTATTCCATGAGATTGGGAGCCTGTGCAGCCTAATATAAGTCCGTCATAGATCTGTCCGTCTTTATCAAATTCACCTGTATAGTTATCAATCACCGCCTCCACCATCATGTTTGCTGCATTGAAATATATTTCTCTTTGGGGAGCATCAACAGGCAGGTATTCAATGGTGAAATGATGAGCCATCTTCACGAATGAGCAAATCTCTTGTCAGTTTATTTTGATTATAGGCAGCTTCAGTATACTTGGGATCATTTTTCTCAACACCTGCCCAAAAGAGCAACGGCACATTGAGAAGCGTATCCATCATTGTGCGGCAAGCCCAATCTTCACACGCCCTTAATGGATCACGAAAATAAATTTGACCCTTTGAGAGTAGGCAACATTATAAGTATGAAGTGCTGCTCTCAAAGCAAGCTGTTTTGCTTCTTCGTTTCCAGTGCGTTTGTAAAGAGCAACACACGAAGGATAGAATACAAAACCAACATCATGGTCATTCATACCGGATTTAGCATCATCCGAGTGCTTCAACTTGTTTTCATAAGTAGAAAGATGATTTGAAGCCACATCCAAAAAACTCTTGTCTCCTGTAAGGTCGTACGCAAGCACCATACTTCCAGTAAGCATAGCGCAAGTCCAATTGTTATTTTCGCCAAGTAAATATACGCTATGACAGCCTTTTCTATAACTGTTTTGCGGAAAATAAGATTTGTATATTTCAAGTTTTGAACGAAGCTTATCAGTTGCTTTTTTTATCGCATCATCAAGTTTTTGCGGACTAATGCTACGATTTCCCTTAAAACGTTCTGGGTTTTGAATTATCTAATTTCCTCTTGTCATAATGTTCAACTCCTTTTAATACTTAGAAATATGAAATGTCGAATGGCGCCTTTCTCAAATTATAGAATATTAATTCTTATAGGGGTGCGGACATTTTTCAGACTGTCACCCCCCATGTTCTTTCAATAATCCAAAGGACTATTTTAATTATACATATTTCTATCAAAAATTCTACGCTTGCCAAGACTATACTTTTTGTCCTTGGGGATATTTTTTTGACAAAAAAAGGAATATATAATATACTTTATAAAAAATATAAAATCAAAGGAGTATCCTATAACATGAAATGTTATGATCTATTTCAACTCCCCTCTCTAAACTTGCTTCGAATAGTTGCAGGAGAAGAAGGATTACACAGAAAACTTCAGTGGTTTCACTTTTTCGATAATATAAACACAGACGAATATCATCTTTGGGTTGAGAAAAACAACTTGATAATTCTTACTGGCAAAAATTTGTTGAATGATTATCATTCACTTTGCGATATCCTTCCAATGCTTGCACAAGTGCCTATAGCAGGTATACTTTTTAATGTTGGTATGTACATTCATGAGTTACCAGAATACCTTCTTCAGCTTGCTAACAATCTGCAGCTACCTATTTTTACGATTCCCTGGGAAGTTAAACTATCTGACGTTTCCAAAGACATCTGCTCCTGTATCTTTCTAGAGCAGAATAGCAAAGATGAATCCGCCACATTACTATCAGAATTCCTTTTTAGCAATCACCTGAGTATTGAGCACCAGAACAAATTGATTCATGATTTGAACTTCCCTTTTTGCAATGGTTTTCGTATTGTCATATTTCAGTTTTCCTCCCTTAGAAAAGAACCTTTCGATGAAACCTCCATTACAAAGAAGACAGTTGCTGTCGCACAATATCTAGCTGTTCAGTTTAAAGCACAAATTGCGACGGCTTCTGCTTCTATAATAAGTATTATGCATCGGGATTCCCTTCTGTTTTTGACTGATTCAAACTGTATTGAACAAACGAAAATTCACTCTTGCTATGTTTCCTTACAAAATGCTCTTCAGCAACGCTTCCAAGGAGTACAAATCCATGCAGGCGCCAGTCGTCTCCATACAAATGCCGAGGACTGCCGACTTGCTTACCAAGAGGCTCAACAAGCTGTCTGGGTAGCACAGGCACAAAACCCAAATTACATTTTGTGCCATGAAAAAATGGGGGCGTTTCGGTTATTAACCTGTAGTACTAATGTAAAAGAATTAGAATCCTTTTATCGAGAAATCCTGAATCCGGTCATCACTTATGATGAAACAAATTCAGGACAATTGTTGGATACTTTGTTCAGTTATTTAGATCACAACAAACAGCTACAAGAAACGGCAGATGCTTTATTTATACATAAAAGCACCCTTAAATATCGAATCAATAAGTTGAAAACTCTTTTGAAGGTTGATTTTGATTCTTCGGATTGCATAATGGAACTAGTGCTCGCACGCAATATTGCTCTGTTATTAAATGTGAAGAAACGGCAATAAGATTATTATAAAATTAATTTCAGATGTTAATAATATCAAGCAAGTTAATGTTATTTACTCAAACTCCGCTAGCAGAAGTCTTTCAGTATCTGTTTCTGGTGATTTTTTCTGACAGAAGTATGCATATGAGTGTACTTGCCGAGCAGAACACACCGATTTTTGCCAACGATACCGTTTATCATTTTCGAAGATGGCGCAGATAAACCGGATCCGCTTAATCCCAGTTTTTTCATCCGGGATCATCAATACTGCTATTCTTCCTTTAGATTCCTTGGAACCTGCATAAGCGGGCAACTCTGCTGCGGGAACCGGTATCTCCTGCCGCCTTACATCAGCTTACATTTCTTGGCCAGCTTTACAAGTAAATATCCTTTGGGGATACTCCGAAGCTCCTGCTCACTCACTCCCCGGAAAACGATCAGCAGCACAAAGTATACGCAGACGGCCAGAACGATCGCCGGAATCAGAGAAAGGATCGTGGAGGAGGTCAGAATGTGCATCACGCCATACACTGCCCAGGCACCGATTCCCATAAAGGCTGCTGCCGCAAGGGGAACCAGAAAGGTCCGGACATACTCCTGACGGTAACCGATGGCTTTACGCACGGAAAGCTGGTTCAGGATGCACATCAGGCCGGAATATACGATATTGGCGATCACAAGTGCATACAGATCCAAGTTGGTCAGAAGCAGCAAACCAATCAGTACCACCGTCTGCACAGCCAATGCGATGGCTGCATTATATATAGGTGTGTTCACCTTGCCGATTCCCTGAAGGATGGAACTGCTCAGAGTGGACAGGCAGAAAAAGATAACCGTCACAGCCAGTGCGGTTAAAAGCATGGCCGCAGTATCGATGGTTTCCTTCTGGGGGAACAGAAGCCAGGTCACCGGTTTCGCCAGTACTGCAAGCCCCACAGCAGAGGGAATTGCGATCATCATAGTGGTCTTGATAGCCATTCCGATCTTCTCTCTCGCCTGGTCATCTTCCTTTCTGGCCACCAGCTGGGCAACAGAAGGAATAATGGCAGAGGCCATGGCGGAAGCAAAGGCCACCGGAATATTACAGATGGTCACCGCTTTATAAGAAAAAATACCATAATTGGAGTAGGCAACCGCCTCATCGATCTCCTTCACAAAACGGTACAGTTTCAGATAGACAACGGAATTCAGTGCCGTGCTCAGATTATAGGCCGCCGTGCTTAAGATAAACGGTGTCACCACGCGCACGATCGTTTTGGAAATATCACGGTAAGAATCGATGGCTTCGGTCCTGTCTCTCTCAATTCTTCTGTGGATCAGCTGCTTATTCAGCACATAAATTCCCCACATGAACAAAAGGCCTGCCAACACTCCCGCGCAGGTACCCAGCGCACTTCCCATAGCACCGTACACCGCTTTGCCGGACTCTGTGCCGTCCGCAAAGATGCCGATCAGCGCCATGGCCGCCAGGATACTGATCAGTGCATTGGCAATCTGCTCCAGAATCTGGGAGACGGATGTCTGCACCATGCTCTTGTGGGCCTGGAAATAGCCTCTGAGCACACCCAAGATACCATACAAAAATACGGTTGGCGCAAAGACCCGAAGAACAGGGATCGCTCCTCCATCCACTAAAAGTCCCGCTCCGAAATATAAAAACAGACTGGCAGCACCGCCTACCGCAAGCACATACCATAGGGAACACAAAAATACCCGGTGTGCGTTGCGATATTCTCTTACCGCCAGCTTCTGCGCGATCACTTTTGAAATTGCCGAGGGGATACTGTAGGAAGAGATCAGCAGCACAATGGTGTAAATACTGTAAGCCGCCTGATAATATCCGCTTCCCAGATCTCCGATGACAGCAGCCAAAGGACTCCTGTACAAGAGTCCTATGATCCTGCTTATAAGGCCTGCAGCCGCAAGAATCCCTGCCTGCAGGATGAAACTGTCTTTTTTGCTCGTGTTATTTGTCATAAGTCATCAACCAATCAGCTCATTGTACATTTCTTCATAGGCACCTGCTGAGACACGCCAGGAAAAATCAGCAGCCATTGCTCTGTCCACGATCTTGTTCCACTCTGCCTTCCTGTCATAATAAATATGCTCAGCAAAACGGATGGTGCCCAGCATATCGTGGGCATTGAAATTGTCAAAGCCAAAGCCGGTACCCGTTTTCTCCTGCTCATCGTAGGGCTGAACCGTATCCCTCAACCCGCCGGTTCGGCGCACGATAGGAAGGGTACCGTAGCGCAGGCTCATGAGCTGACTCAGGCCGCAGGGCTCGAACAGTGAGGGCATCAGAAACGCATCGCAGGACGCATAAATCTTGTGGGAAAGAGCATCCGAATAGAAAATATTGGCTGAAACCTTATCCGGGTACTTCTGGGCAAAATATCGGAAACACTCTTCATATTTGCTGTCACCGGTTCCCAGTACTACCAGTTGTATGTCGTCCTGACACAGTTCATCCATCACATAGTCGATAAGGTCAAGACCTTTCTGGTCTGTCAGGCGGGAGATCAGTCCGATCATCATCTTTTTGTCATCCTGCACAAGTCCCAGTTCCTGCTGCAGTGCTCTCTTGTTCTTACTCTTCTTCCGGCGGAAATCCGCGGCACTGTACTGCTGTGCTATGAAGGGATCCGTCTCCGGATTGAAGTCATCGTAATCGATGCCGTTCACGATCCCCACAAGTTTATGACTCTCAGCCCGCAGCAGTCCGTCCAGGCCTTCCCCGTAAAACGGAGTTCTGATTTCCTCCGCATAGGTATTGCTGACCGTTGTGATCCTATCCGCAAACACGATTCCGCCCTTTAACAGATTGGCATCGTGGTAAGCCTCCAGTTTCTCCGTGGTAAAATAATAATCCGGAAGTCCCGTAATGCTCTGCACCGTCTGGGGATTCCACTTACCCTGGAACTTCAGATTGTGAATCGTAAATACCGTCCTGATATCACGGTAAAAATCATTGTCCCGGAACCGCTCGCTCAAATAAACAGGCACCAGACCGGTCTGCCAGTCATGGCAGTGTATCACATCCGGTTGGAAATCCAGCGTAGGAAGCACCGAGAGGGCCGCCTTTGAGAAAAAGGCATATTTCTCAATCTCATACAGGGCATTGTCGCTGTATGGTCTGGGTCCCCCGAAATATCCCTCGTTATCAATAAAATAATAACGGATGCCGTCGACCTCAGCCTCCAGAATACCCACATACTCTCTCTTCCAGTTATAATCCATATAAAAATGGGTAATATACTGCAGTTTATCTTTCATCTCCTGCTTCATGCAGGTATATTTCGGAACCATCACTCGCACGTCGAACTGTTCCCTGTCAATACATTTCGGCAAAGAACCCACTACGTCTGCAAGCCCTCCGGTCTTAATAAAAGGCACTCCTTCCGACGCCAAAAACAGAATCTTTTTCATTCAAAAACCTCCAACAGCATGATGCATTACTATCTTTTATATTATACATCAAATGCGCTGTTTGGAAAAGGGCTTTTTAAAAGGGTTCCCTGTATTTTAAGCGGATTTTGTCGCTTATCAGGGCGATGAATTCGGAGTTGGTTGGTTTTCCTTTCCCTGTGTTAATGGTGTAGCCGAAAAGCGCATCCAAAGTTTCCATCCTGCCACGGCTCCACGCCACCTCAATGGCATGGCGGATTGCCCGCTCCACCCGGCTGGAGGTGGTCTGAAAACGTTTGGCGATCGTGGGATACAATATTTTAGTGATGGAACTGATCATAGCCGGATCTTCCACTGACATGATGATGGCTTCCCTCAGATACTGATATCCCTTGATATGTGCAGGCACCCCTATCTCATGTATCATATCCGTCACATCCTGCTCCAGATCGTGAACAGGCTTTACGGTCTTCAGTTCCTCTGTTTTTCCTGATGAAACATTCTTTTTTCCTGTGGAGGGCACTGTGATCATTATCTGAAATTCTTTGTCGGTATGCATCAGATCGTCCAGTATTTTGTATACTCTGTCATTATCCTTGGTAGAAACGATGTTCAGCTGTTCCATGAATTTTCCTCCGTTTTCCTTACAAAATATCAAAATAATTGCTCCTTCCCATTATACGGTGGAAATGCGCCTTCATTCAACACCAACTCACCGCGACATTTTCCGGCAGACGCCAATTTGCGCCACGGCAAATGCTTTTTTGATTTATTTAGACCGCTTTTGCCAAAAAGTGAGGGAATTTGCTTTCCGGTAACGGATGATGCCGCAGAGAAGAAAACATTTGTATTCCCGAAGAATTTGAGCTATACTGGTACTATGACACAGAAAGGATGAATACCATGATCAAGCAGGAAATCACAGAACTGAAGAAGCTTTTGACACAGAATAATTGTTCCATCACGCGCATATGCGGCTGCTATGTAGATGGGGAAAAGAATAAAAAGACAGAGTTCAAACAGGCATTTCTCTCACTTCCCGAGGAGGAAATGTTCAAATATTTCGAGATTCTCAGAAAGTGTTATTCCGGCACTCTGGGGAAAAATATGCTGAATCTGGAATTCCCGCTGGAGGCAGAATCACAGGGCGGCCCTCAGGACCTGCTGCTTCGGCTGCGCGACAGTAAATTGAAGGACGAGGTGCTTCTGGACGCCTTTTATGACAAAGTGATAGAGACTTACGACTATGTGGGAAACTATTTGATCCTGGTAATCCACGACGTATATGATGTGCCCGGAAAGACAAACGACGGACTGGAAATGGAGGATGCCTCCGATGAGATCTATGAGTACATATTGGCCTGTATCTGCCCGGTCAATCTGTCCAAACCGGGACTGAGTTACAACGCAGATGAAAATTCCTTCCAGAACAGGATCCGTGACTGGGTGGTTGCCATGCCGGAAACAGGCTTCCTCTTCCCCGCTTTCAACGACCGGGGAAGCGATGTCCACGGTGTACTGTATTATTCAAAGGATCCCGAAGAGTTGCGCGAAGAGTTTGCGGTGCAGATGCTTGGCTGCTCTCTTCCCATGTCCGCCGGCGGGCAAAAGGAAACCTTCCGCACTCTGGTCTCCGAGACACTGGAAGAGACCTGCGATATGGAGATGATCAAGAATATTCACGAAAAACTGACTGAGATGGTGGAGGAACACAAGGAAGAGCCGGAACCGCTTTTGCTTGACAAGAACGAAGTCAAGGCACTCTTTGCCAACAGCGGTGTTGCCAACGAAAAGCTGGAGGCCTTTGACCGCCACTTTGACGAGACTGCCGGCAACAAGACCACCCTTCTGGCAAGCAATGTACTAAGCACCAAAACTTTCGAGGTAAAAACTCCGGACGTGGTAGTAAAAGTCAATCCGGAGCGCACCGACCTGTTGGAGACCAAGGTGATAGAAGGCAGAAAATGCCTGGTCATTGCTTTGGATGGCAACGTGGAAGTGAATGGGATTGCGGTGAGAAATAACGTGCCTATAGGCGAAGAACCCTAAAAATCGTATAACAGTATATCACTAAATAAACGATCATAACCACCGGGAATCCTATCCGGTAGCTATGATCGTTCATTATTCCAGCAGTTAACCCGTATATCTTAACTGGTCATTCAATATATAAGATATTGCGGAAAACCTCCAAACAGTGCATTATAAATATCGCTTGTCATAATGATTTTCATTTCATTATCCACTTCTACCGGCACTTCAAATTCTCTGACCGGAGCATCCTTAGCCCGAAGGCGATTCTCTAACTCAGTCTGTATATTTCCTATTGAATCAGGCTGATTCTTATAGGTGTTATGTAATCCTTCAAAAACAGCTCCAAAATCAACATTTGTGATAACCACATGAACTATATAAGAGTCCTCTTTTTTCTCGGAATAATTTATTTCAAACTTCATATTCTCCGCCAAAATCGCCAGGTAACCATTAAATTCAAACGGTTCATTTTCATGCCCCAAGAGATATTTTCCGCATTCTTTATCTTTCATTTGAAAAGCAGTCAAAAAATCTTTTACTTTCTCTTCACACCGTTTGTTTTTTTCTAAAAAACCTCTTTCACACAAAATGATAGTAATAGCTATCACAATGATTAATATGGGAATTAGTAATTTTTTCTTTTTCATTCTTATTCTCCTTTCGCCTTCTCTTTGAGATGTCGTATGTTCCTCCGCGATATTGATTTTATTAATTACGAAGCAGCCAATCAATGAGATTAACAGACTTTATTCCCTCATAGGAGGCGTCGAGGCCGGTATCCAGCGAGAGAACAATTTTTTCATAATTGTCATTGATCTTTTGAAGAGGAGCCAGCTCGCATCTGCGCACCTCTTCGCTTATCATGGATTCCGTAACTTGAACATACAACTTATCATCAGCCTTTGATGCAATGAAATCAACTTCAGAATTGTCTACTTTTCCGATTGCTACGTCATATCCCCTTCGCAACAGTTCAAAGTACACTACGTTTTCAAGAACATGACCGCTATCACGATTTCTAAAACCCAAGAGGTAGTTTCTTAATCCAATATCAACAATATAATACTTTCCAAGAGTCCTGAGATATTCTTTCCCTTTGATATCAAATCGCTTAATATCATAATAAAAATACGACTCCAACAGCGTGTTGACATAGGACTGAACCGTATGCGCGCTGGGTACACCCTTTCTCTTTCCATCCTCCAACAGCCCTTCATTTATCAGGGTATTGCCTATCGCTGACACTAAAATACTGCTGCCAATATTATCAGCAAGGAACCGTATTATTTTTCGAAGCAATACAGGATCCGTAATCTGCCTCTGGTCTCGGCGTTTTTCCCGTTCAAGAATATCACGGACAACAACAGTAGAATATATTCCGTCAAGCAGTACAAGTGCCTTTTCCTGGTCCAAGCCTACATCGGCAATGCCGGGCATTCCACCATAACGCAGATAAGCGTCAAAAGCTTCCCTCAGTTCATACCGCTCTCCTGCCTTGTCAAACACTTGCGTTCTTGTTCCACCCAGTGCACTATCTGTTTCTTTCACCTCGAAGTTATGAAAATAAAGAAATTCACTGAATGACAAAGGAAGCATCTTTATTTCTACATATCTTCCGGACAAATAAGTGGAATACTCCGAGGACAGTAAGTAGGCATTGGAGCCGGTAATATAAATATCGCAATCAAAATCAACGCGGAACGAATTTACCGTATCTTCCCAATTTTCGACGCGCTGTAATTCATCAAAAAAAGGTACATTCTCTTTCCGGGAACAATCCTGATTTTCACATACTCATAAAAATCATCAGCAGACATTTTCTTAAAGTCATGGGATTCGAAGTTCATTTCAACAATCTGTTGGTCAGTGACTCCCGTTTCTTTCAAGTGTTTCACCATCAGTTTTAACAAGCTCGATTTGCCACACCGACGAATACCCGTGACAACCTTGACCGGCTCTGTGTCTCTAAATGCAACTATTTTATTCAAATACAGATCTCTCTTTTTAAGTTCGTGTGTATCAATCATGATGCTCACCTCCTTGCAATAATCATAGCAAAAACCCGAAAAAAATCAAGTTTTTGCTATCGATTGCAAAAACTTGATTTTTTCGACACTTTTTTGCTGTGTTTTATTACTCCATCTCCGTCACCACGCACCCTGCCTCCAGGGACTTTTTCACATTGATGATCCTCTGGTTCTCAGACCCTCTGAACTTCAGTCTCAGGTTCTTCTTGGCCAAAATAAATTCTCCGTCCACCAGCACATCTATCTGCTTCAGCAATTCTTCAGTGTGTGGTCTTCCCTCTTTGATCCAGCAAAGCAGATCCTTTTCAAAAGTATAGCCGGTGTAGCACCAGACAGTCTTATTGGGGAAACGTTCCCGCACCTTTTCAAGAAGGGACACAAGTGCAGGGCGATTCTGTTCTTCAAAGGGCTCGCCGCCCAGAAGGCTCAAGCCCTGAATATAATCGTGATCAAGCGCTGCAAGAATCTCTTCTTCCGCCTCACCGGTGTAGGGTGACCCATAGTTAAAATCCCAGGTTTCCGCATTGAAACAGCCGGGGCAGTGATGGGTACAGCCACTTACGAACAGAGACACGCGCACCCCGGGACCGTTGGCCACATCCGTCTTTTTGATCGTAGCGTAATTCATAGATGCAGTACCCTCGCCTTGATCTCTTTGGTCTTACCGGTATTCCAGAAATTCTCACCAAGATAACCGCAGGTCCTTCTGGCAACGTTCATCTTAGATTGGTTCTTGTTACCGCACTGAGGGCATTCCCACTCGTTGTCCTCGTTAATCTGGATCTCGCCGTCAAAACCGCACACATGGCAATAGTCAGACTTGGTGTTAAATTCGCCGTACTGAATATTATCGTAGATAAAGCGGATCAGTTCTTCGATAGCATCTGTGTTATTTACCAGATTGGGAACTTCCACATAAGAGATAGCGCCGCCCAGAGATTTATGCTGGAACTGACTCTCAAAGGTAAACTTTGTGAAGGCGTCGATGGGCTCTCTCACGTCAATGTGGTAAGAGTTGGTGTAATAACCCTTATCTGTCACGTTTTCAATGTCACCGAATTTCTCTCTGTCGATTCTTGCAAAGCGGTAGCACAGGGACTCTGCAGGAGTTCCGTACAGACTGAATCCCATACCGGTCTCTTCCTTCCAGCGGGCTGCCGCATCTTTCATATGATCCATCACTCTCAGAGCAAACTCTTTTCCCTCGGGAGTGGTATGACTACAGCCTTTCATCACATAGGTGGTCTCGTACAGTCCGATATAACCAAGGGACAGAGTGGAGTAACCGCCATGCAGGAACTTTTCAATCTTCTCGCCCTTTTTCAGTCTGGCGATGGCACCGTACTGCCAGTGGATGGGACTTACGTCAGACACGATGTCCTCCAGGGATTTGTGTCTGCACATCAACGCTTCATAACAAAGCTCCAATCTCTCATCCAGAAGTTTCCAGAACTTCTCCTCATCTCCGTTCGCCAGGATACCGATTTGAGGCAGGTTTAAGCTGACCACGCCCTGATTGAAACGTCCTTCCCATTTATACTTGCCGTTTTCGTCCTTCCAGGGAGACAGGAAAGAACGGCAGCCCATACAGGAGAACACTTCTCCCTCGTAATTTTCGCGCATTTTCTTGGCTGAAATATAATCGGGATACATTCTCTTGGCAGAACACTGCGCTGCCAGCTTTGTCACATAATCGTACTTGCCGCCCTTTAAGCAGTTGTTTTCATCCAGCACATACACAAGCTTAGGGAATGCGGGGGTCACATAGACACCCTTCTCATTCTTGGTTCCTTTGAGGCGCTGGCGCAGGATCTCCTGAATGATCATAACCGTCTCTTCCACATACTCGTCCTCTTCGTCGATATGTAAAAACAGGGTGACGAAAGGAGACTGACCGTTGGTGGTCATCAAGGTGTTGATCTGGTACTGAATGGTCTGGACACCGCTGCGAAGCTCGTCCTGGAGGCGCAGATCCACGATCTTTTTCCTGGTCTCGTCATCCATCTGATCCCCAAACTCATTGATCAGCTGCTGATCGAATTTATCACGGCTCTTGCGCAGATATTTGCCCAGATGCTTGATATTGACAGACTGCCCGCCGTACTGGTTACTTGCCACCGCCGCAATGATCTGGGTGGTAATGGTACAAGCCACCTGAAAGCTCTTGGGAGACTCGATCATCTTGCCGTTGATGGAAGTTCCGTTGTCCAGCATATCGCTGATATTAATCAGACAACAGTTAAAAATGGGCTGGATAAAGTAATCCGCATCATGAAAATGCAGCACACCATTGTCATGGGCAAGGGCAATATGCTCGGGCAAAAGAAGTCGTCTTGTTACATCTCTGGACACTTCTCCAGCAATATAGTCACGCTGGGTAGAGGCAAGCCTTGTATTTTTATTGGAATTCTCCTCCGCCAGCTCCTTATTCTCATTCCGGATCAGCTTCAGGATAGACTCATCCGTGGTGTTGGACTTTCTCAGAAGGCTCCTCTGATAGCGGTAAACAATGTACTTCTTGGCAAGCGTATACTTGTTGTGCTTTACCAGATCCGCCTCGATCATATCCTGAATTCTTTCCACAGTCAGCATATCCTTCTGCTGTGCTTCCACTTTGGCAAGGATCTCGTCAATCACGTCCTGTCCTACCCGGTCCTTCTCTTCCACCTCATTATTTGCCTTGCCGATGGCAGCTATGATTTTCTCCGCCTCGTAAGGCACCACTCTTCCGTCTCTCTTCTGAATCTTCATCTCACACCAATCCCTTCTCTTCCTGCAAACAAACACGGCCATACCTGATCGTCAGATACGGCCGCGGTTCCATGCATTTTGCCTTCCACAATAGTACTACATCTAGTGTCTCAACTCTCGTATCGCATCTATATCTTGTACCCTATTATAGTCAAACCACAAGCAAAATGCAATAGGTTTTTATGAAAATTATAATATTTAACTTCCCCTTATCCTTTTGCAGAGTAATAACCGGCTGTACATTTGGAAAATGTGGCTTATAAGGATTTTTCAAAAAGAAGACGTCCGAGATGAGGTGACAGGTGGGTTTCTTTTGACATTTGACATGCTGTTAGCGTTACTTAGAGTCGCCTGCCGATTTTCGATAAAGTGTTAAAGCCCGAAACGTCACATGTCCGAGGAGCGAAGCTCCGAGTTTGACGTTTCAGGCTTTGTCTTTAACTTTATTGAAAACCGATAGGCGACTCTTAGTAACCCTTACAGCATGGAAACTGCAAAAGAAAACAACCTGTCACCTCATCCCGGACTCCTCTTTTTGAAGAATCCCACAAAACCCCATCAGCAGAAAAGGCCGCCCCTAAAGCACATGCCACCGCCGCAGCAGAAGTTACAGATCATATTGGCAATACAGATCTTCATGCAGATATCGCTGCCTCCGGATGTGGGATAACCGTAAGTCGCCTGGCGCTGTTCATACCAGCTGCCGCCACTCTCAAACCGCTGCACAAGATTCTGATAATCAGCATTTCCCGGCTCCAACGCGCTGGCTCGTTTGGCATGCTCCAAAGCCGCCACATTATTGCCCATTCCGGAGTGAGCGATGGCACTGTAATAATACCATCTGGCATTGCGCTCTTGCTGCCCCATGCCATCCAGAGCATTGCGGGCTTCCTTGTAATAGCCATTGCGGATATAATTCCCGGCAGCCCGAAGATAAGGCTCCTCTTCATATCCGGTGCCGCCTGCCTGTCCATAGCCAAAACCGCCGAAACCGCCAAAGGGACCGTAACCGAAACCACCGAAAGGACCGTTTCCATAACCCTGACCGCCGTAACCGCTGCCACTTCCGCCATAACCGCCGGTTCTATAACCACCGGCACCATAGCCACCATAACCGCCCGTACCATAGCCCCGGGAACTTCCGGGACCGTAGCCGTAGCCGGAAGGACCGTATCCTTCCGTCCGCTCCTTCATGATCTGCTGATAGGCAGCCTGGATTTCTTTAAACTTCTCCTCCGCCTGATCCTTGTTGGGATTGTTGATATTGGCATCCGGATGGTACTTACGGCTCAGTGCCTTATACGCCTTCTTAATCTCGTCTTCTGAAGCATTCCGGGCAATCCCCAGAACGCTGTATGGATCATTCATTTCCCTTTTCCTTACCCTTACTTCGCTTTTCTCTCACCGCCTCATAACGGCACCAGACACCGGAATACAATACATTCCTGAGTATCTCCACATTCTCCAAAATAGGAAGCTGTTCAAACTCCCTGCAACACTCTGACATCATCATTGTCAGGATTGTCCTGCACTCATCCTCAAAATCCGGACTGTCATAGATTCTTTTCAGCGGATTGTAAGTGCCCTTGCGGATATCTTCCTCCACATCCTCATAGGCATCCATCAGATAAATAAACTTTCCCAGATAAAAAGCAAATCTTGACAGATTCTCTGTCCATTCGTCTTCTCTGCACACCACAATCTGAATCATGATCTGACCAAAAAGTCCTGCAAGCGTATCTATGTCCGCCTTGCCTGATTTCTCAGCCTCAGACATATCATGCATCAGGAGATCGATCTTACGGTATTTATCCTGATAAAACGCTCTGGCCTTTCTGGTCTTACCCTCCAGCGCCTTGCCGTATACAAGCTTCAGCATCTTCTTCTCATCCTGCCAGTCATCCATACACTTATAATAGGCAAACAAAACATTCATATCTGCCATATATTCCGTGAACAGGTTGCTTCTGGTCTCATGCTTTTCAAACGGATGGGCAATACATTTACAGCTGGAGCTTTCCGTGTCCGGCTCATACAGACCCGACAACAGCATCAAAAGAAAGGTCATGTCATAGCTTAATGCAATCTGACCGGCAGCCCCATATTTTTCCTTTAGCTTCCGGCATAACCCACAATAGTAGGAGTGATATACATCAAATTCCTTAAACTTCAGTTCCGCCTTATTGGCGATAATATAACCAAACATGCAGTGCCTCCGTCAACTCTTTCTGATAAACGTGGTCCCGCACTTCTGACAGCGGATCTCAATTCTGCCCCTGCCCTTTGGTGCTCTTATCTTCTGCTTACAGCCGGGACAATTGAAAATGCGATGGGTCTTTCTCTGGGCAAAAGCCTTCTTCTTACTCTGAAACCAGCTCCTGACCTTCATTTCCTTCTGCAGATAACGCTGATTTTCAGCTGCACGCTGATATACTTTCCTGGAGAACATGCGATAATACACATAAACCAACAGAAGCAGCGCAATCATATAAAAAAAGCGCAGACCGAACATAGATAATACCATGCACACAATGGCCAGAATCATCAAAAACTGATTGAATCGGTCATTGCCGTATCGCCCCTGCATAAATCGAATCAATTTCTCTCTCATTTACTGCCTCTCATTCTGCAGACATAACTGCTTTTCTTCTCCTATATCCTACTATCATCCACAGCCCTATACAATATTTTCTTTCTAAACAATTCTAAAAAAACTGTAAATTTATTTCGGACAGACCTCAATGGCCTTCTAAGATTTCTTCGGCAGAAAGAACTTTATCCTGAAAAACTTCGGCACTTATGCGCCTTAGTTCACCTAATCCCAGATCCACTTCTCCATAGATTTTGATACCGTGTGATGCAGCTTTTTCTTCTGTATAATCTTCCAGCAGATAAACCTGTTCAAATCGTACGGGATTCGCCGTGTAATGACAGATTAAAGGCAGCACGCCGCTGCTCATCTCGTCTATTACCACTCCATCCTCTGTCACATGAAAGCTGATCCAGGCCATTGCCTCCAGCATGCTGATTGGTTTTTTCTGTGTAGACACATAGTTACCCAGAGAATAGCAGCAAAGTGCCTTGTTGCCGTTTTCCGCCTCGATCCACTCGACAGGCTGAACCACATGGGGATGCGTGCCGATAATAAGGTCAGCACCCGCCTCTGTCATCTCAAGAGCAAACTTCTGCTGATATACAGACGGCTTCGTGTTGTATTCATTTCCCCAGTGCGGGCAGACAATAACCACATCTGCCACCTCCTGCGCCCTTGCAATATCTGTCAGAACCTCCGGGTGCAACTGTGTAAAGTCGATTGCACCGGTCCCCTCATCATAATCACACAGCATGTCCAGATGCCCTTCAACCGATTCCGGCATAGTGCTCAAATTGGGGCCGTATGTATAATTCAAAACAGCAAAATCAACACCCTCTACAGTCAGGATCCGAACAGGATCTTCCCCCTTTTCGTGAATGCCGGCCATGACCACTTCCGGATACTTCTCCCAAAAATCTACACAGTGTAAAAGCCCTTCTATCTTTTGATCTGCGGCGTGGTTGGAAGCGTGGAGCACCACATTAAATCCGGCCTTTGCAATGGCATCCCCCACTTCCGTGGGCGAGTTAAATTTGGGATAGCCGGAAAAGCCCAGAACGTTTCCGCCGAAAACAGTCTCCTGATTGATTATCTTAATCTCTGCTTCCCCTAAAAAATCTTCGATCCCATCAAACAAAAAGTCATAGTTATAGCTGCCGTCATCTTGCTGTCCGGTGCGAATAATCCCCATATGCAACAAATTATCTCCCACCATCATCAGTTGGATGTCAAATTCCTTTTCTTTCTCATCCAGGAACAGCTCTTCACTTGTTTCTGTTACAGGCTCTTTTGTTGCCTCTTCATCCGATAACGTTTCTTCTCCGACCGTTTCTTCCTGTACATCAGGTATATCCGAAGATTCATTGCTTTCCGTCTCCTGATATACCGTGTCTGTGTTAACAGAAAAACTCTGATCCACAACCACCGCCGAATCCCCACAGCCTGCAAGCAAGCCCGCCAAACCCAGGATCAAGGCAATTAAGCTTATCTTCTGTCTATTGTAAATATTTTGCCACATCCGAAAATGCTCCTGTTTAGTTTTCCTCTGCCGGTTTTACCAGAATGGAATTCTTGTTGTAATATGCTGCAGCATCCCGGTTTTCCCAGCTGTTATCCTTCTTCAGATCTTCAAAGAACAAAGCACTGGGGGGATTGGTGAAGGCATCCAGAACCACATCGGAGAGTGTTTCGTCCTCCAAAAGCTGCAAGCGTTCCTGATGCTCCTGATAATAAGCCGCTGCAGTGCCTCCTCTCAGATCTTTATATGCTTTGTAGGGTGCGGCAGCCGGACCCACATTCAGATACATGGTGACGACCACAAGCACTCCGGCGACAACACCATATAAAACAGAAGATAAGGGAAGTCGCTTCCATTTTCTTACCACGGTTCCCAAAACCGGTATCTTCAGATCCGGGAATCTGCGATGCAGCCATCCCAACAGGTAAAACTCACTGCCAAACAACCAAAAGATCATCTGAAAACGATAGATATTCTGCACCCGATAGGTTCCGATAATGCCCAGTGCAAATTCGTTGGGGGTAAACTGTGCCGCGAACATGCCGAAGCTAAAGAGCAAAACCAAAAGAGGCATAGGGAAACGGTATTTTACGTTTTTTATGATTTTCCAAAAAAGCGGTATCATGACAAGTACAGTAAGAAGCACAAAAGGGAAGGTCCAGGTTGTCATATAAATGAATGCATCATAAATGGACAAAAGAATCGCCTTAAGTGCAGGTACCTGTGCCGCTGCGTTTTCTATCCGCCTGTTGGCGGCTCCCGGGCTCAGCGCCGTAAGAAGAAAGCAGGCCGCATATACCAGCAGATTGATCCCGTAGACCAATGCGTGTTTATGTTTTGTGACAATACCATATACAGCAAACAGGAAACAGACTAACAGCATAAAAAGCCCTGTCACAAAGTTACTTCCCCCAAGACACACTGACAAAAGCAATAAAATAATGATCGAAAAAGTATTCTGCCATTTGCTGTTTCGTTCCGCAAACAACAGATTTACCATAAGACCCAAGGAAATCAGGCTGAGAGCGTAGGCCGTTGTATAAGTGACCGCACCGCAAAGCCAAAAAGACCATGATCAGCCAGTTTACGAAGTACTGTCCCTGCCAGGTCATATAACAATCATAGGCATTTCCGGCCTGCGCCCACAACACGCCAAAGAAAGACTTTCCTTCCGTCATACTGCCGCGCACAATATTTCCGTAGGTGTAATCATCCATGCTGATAAAGTTGTATTTCCCTATCAAAAACATTGGAATCAACAATAAAACCAGCACTGCGATGAGGCCCGCCGCTATCAACCTTTCCTGCTTTTTCTGATCCATACGTTTCTCCTCTGTAACTTTTTTCGCAAAGTGAAAAAAGCCGATCCCATGCGAGATGCGAAGTATTATCACATCCCGGCAAGGATCGGCGCTTTCATTTATTTCTGAGCTACATCCTTCATAGAGAAGCTGATACGGCCCATCTTATCCTTACCAAGGCATACAACGGTAACCATATCGCCAAGAGTCAGAACGTCCTCTACGTGATTGATTCTCTCCTTAGCGATCTTGGAGATATGAACCATACCTTCCTTGCCGGGAGCAAACTCAATGAACGCACCAAACTCCTTGATGCTCACTACCTTACCTTTGAAGATCTGTCCTTCCTCAAAGTCGGTGGTAATGATCTTAACCATCTCAACAGCCTTATCCATCATTTCCTTATCAGTACCGCAGATAGATACCTGGCCGTCATCGCTGATATCGATCTTCACGCCGGTGCGTGCAATAATCTCGTTGATGGTCTTACCGCGCTGACCTACCACATCGCCGATTCTCTCAGGATCGATCTGTACAGATACGATCTTAGGCGCATAAGGGCCAACCTCAGGTCTGGGCTCTGCGATAGCAGGCTTCATGCAAGTATCCATGATGAACAGTCTTGCCTCACGGCATCTTGCAATAGCACCTTCCACGATAGGTCTTGTCAGACCGTGGATCTTAATATCCATCTGGATAGCAGTGATACCTTCAGTAGTACCGGTTACCTTAAAGTCCATATCGCCGAAGAAGTCCTCAAGACCCTGGATATCGGTAAGCAGTACAAAATCCTCATCCTCTTCTCCGGTTACCAGACCACAGGAGATACCTGCAACCATCTTCTTGATGGGTACACCCGCTGCCATCAGGGACATGCAGGAAGCACAGGTAGATGCCATGGAGGTAGATCCGTTGGACTCAAAGGTCTCG
Source organism: Acetatifactor sp. (assembly GCA_045579545.1). Lineage (GTDB taxonomy): Bacteria > Bacillota > Clostridia > Lachnospirales > Lachnospiraceae > Acetatifactor. The sequence goes on from JAZNMF010000082.1 coordinate 20,506, forward strand.
GATACGGTACGGATTGCATAAGGGAACTCTTCCTCACTGGGAAGTACGGGAATCAGCGCTCTCTCAGCCAGTGCACCGTGGCCGATCTCGCGGCGTCCCGGTCCTCTGGAGGGTTTGGTCTCTCCTACAGAGTAGGAAGGGAAATTGTAGTGATGCATATATCTCTTGCTCACTTCGTTCTCATCCAGTCCGTCAATCTTCTGCTGCTCAGAAAGAGGAGCCAGTGTGCAGACATTGCAAATCTGGGTCTGTCCGCGGGTAAACATCGCGGAACCGTGAACTCTGGGGATCAGATCCACTTCTGCTGCCAGAGGACGGATCTGGGTGATCTCACGGCCATCGGGACGCTTGTGATCCTTCAGGATCATCTTGCGAACGGTCTTCTTCTCATACTGATATACAGCTTCACCAAGGATAGCCATCCACTCTTCGTTCTCAGCAAAAGCCTCTTCCAGCTTCTCGGTGATGGCACGGATATTGCCCTCGCGGGTCTGCTTGTCATCGGTAAATACTGCTACTTCCATCTCTTCGGGAGTAACAATTTTCTTCATCTCTTCAAACATCTCTGCAGGGATAGCACAGCTGGTGTACTCGTGCTTTGCCTTACCCACTTCTGCAACGATCTTGTCGATGAATTCGATGATCGTCTGGTTCACATCATGCGCCATATAAATAGCCTCGATCATCTTATTTTCAGGCACCTCATTGGCACCTGCTTCGATCATAATAACCTTTTCCCTGGTGGATGCCACGGTCAGGTTCAGATCGCCGTTCTTCCACTGCTCCTGGGAAGGATTCAGAACGAACTCTCCGTCGATCAGACCTACCTGAGTCATTGCACAGGGACCGTCAAAAGGAATATCGGAAATACAGGTAGAAATTGCTGCACCCAGCATAGCCACCAGCTCAGGACGGCACTCAGGGTCAACGCTCATTACCATGGTGTTCAGGGTTACATCGTTGCGGTAATCCTTGGGGAAAAGAGGACGCATAGGTCTGTCGATAACACGGCTGGTCAGAATGGCATTCTCACTTGCCTTGCCCTCTCTCTTATTAAATCCGCCGGGGATCTTGCCTACGGAATATAACTTCTCTTCATACTCTACGCTCAGGGGGAAGAAGTCGATTCCCTCTCTGGGCTTCTCAGATGCGGTTGCGGTACACAGTACAGTGGTGTCACCGTAGTGCATAAATGCGCATCCGTTTGCCTGCTTACCCACACGATTGATATCTACGCTGAGTGTGCGGCCTGCCAGTTCCATTGAATAAGTCTGGTACATATTCTCCTCCATTCTGCCGTCTGTACGGCTGCTTTGTTCTGCCCGATGTTATATTCCGGGCCTGTTACAAGTCCTTCGCGGTTCACCACCGTCCGGACGCTATGGAGCAGAAGATACCGAAACTACTGAAAAAATCGGGTACTCTCTACCTTTCGACGAAGACCTGATCTTTTCAGCGGTCTCGGGATACTGCACTGCTCCATATGACTGCTATCGCAGAAAAAGCGGAGAGAGCGAAAAAATCGACTCTGCTCCGCCTGCAATCAATGATTATTTTCTGATGCCAAGTCTCTCGATCAGTTCACGATATCTCTCGATATCCTTGCTCTTCAGATAGTCAAGCAGACCACGTCTCTGACCTACCATCTTCAGCAGACCGCGACGGGAATGATGATCCTTGGGGTTGGACTTCAGATGCTCGGTGAGCTCCTGAATTCTTGCGGTCAGAACTGCAACCTGAACCTCAGGTGAACCGGTATCGCCGGCAGTCCTTGCATACTCATTGATAATAGCTGTCTTCTTCTCTTTGGAAATCATTTTAGTATCCTCCTTAAAATAATAGTTACACCGTGTCCTAAGATTGGGTCGGAGTGTCCCGAACCTGAGAACCGGCAAGAAAGCATGGTTCTATCCATACTTTGTTATCATAGCACAGCAGGCCTCAAATGTAAAGACCTAAAATACACTTTTTACATCAGAATCCATCACATTTCTTATAGCATAAAAATGCAGCCCGGGATGTCGCTTTTCTGCACTCCGGACTGCCGTTCCTTTTAAAATCAATCCTCAAGAAGACGGACGCATCTCACAGGGGTACGATAATTGTACTTGCTGATCTTGATACCGCTCTTAGGGTTACTTGCATGGATAACCTGACTGCCACCGATATAGATGCCTACATGGTTAACGGTCCCACTGCCGTCTGCATAGAAGATAAGATCTCCCGGCTTTAATTCCGAGGTACTGATCTTGGTACCCATCTTTGACTGCGCAACGGAATAGTGCGGCAGATCAATGCCATATTTCTTATAAACGCTCAACACAAATCCGGAACAGTCTGCGCCCTTAGTCAGGCTTGTACCACCCCAGACATAAGGATTGCCCACAAACTGTTTTGCATACTCAACCAAATCAACTCTTACATCTGAGACACCCATGCCATATATAAGCTCTGACATGGTAATGGCGGTATCCAGCTTTTCTTCTACAACTACATATTCTCCAAAAACATAGGCCTCTGTGTTGTCGATAGATACCTTTATCCAATCGTCCAAAGTCTCCACATAATCCAGTTCCTCATCCTTGGGAACCTGCGTCAGCACAGAACTGTCCAGACTCGCTCCAACTCTTACATTCACGCCATCCGCCGTAACTCTGGCAACAGTCTTGACCAACTCTCTTGCTTTCAGCACTGCTTCCGGTCCGGAAAGCAAGTAGTCTTCGCTGACATAACCGGTCACTTCACCGGAACTGATCTTAGCCCAGCCATCTGCAGTCTCCAGAATCTCACAGGCTGCATTCTTGGGAAGCTTACCTGCCAGTTTACCATCAGCAGAAGCCGTTTCTCTGATATTCAGATTGCCCGATTCCACATTGGCAATTCCAAGATTGGTATAACCCCAGTGTGCACCCTTAGCCTCCTCAGCCACGGCTATGTATTCTTCCACTGTTCTGATCTTGCAGATCAACTTATTGGCGCCGGCGCTCTGCAGTACATTTCTGGTAGTTCCGGCAGCCATAACCTCCATGCTGCTTCCCAAACCGAGGATTGCACAAATACCGGTGATACAAACTCTCTCAAATAACTTTTTTCTATTCATTACAAGACCTTTCTAAACTTTAAACGGTCGTTACAACTTTGTTACAAAATTATTACACTCATGCTCCATGATTATAACAGTATCCTATGGTCCATGTCAATAGAAATATAGTGAATTTGCGCGAAAAATGCAGAGAAATGAAAGGAAATTTGTGGAAAGGGACGAAGGGGAAAGGGGATTGTTGGGACAGGGGGGAGTAAGCGTAGTTTTGAATGCAGACTCGGTGATATAAGATTTTCTAAACGGGGCACGTGCGGACTAAGGTCCGATATCAAAATGCAAAACTCGCGGCACTGCCGCTCAGACAGGTTGCATTTTGACACCGAACGTCCGCACATACCCCGTCAAGAAAAACTAATATCACCTCATATGTCATTCAAAACTACGCTTACTCCCTCCCGACCCAATCCATCCACCTCTCACCATTAAGCATTCGCACTTCTTCGCTCCGTTGAAATCCTCTCCCAAATCATATCCATTATTTCAGCCGGCTTATGTAATAAGCATTTCCGCCCGGCAAGGTGACTTTGTAAAGGCAGCAAAGGAGAGCGGCTGAGGCTTTGTCTTGAGTGGCATATGAAGTGATATTAGTTTTTCTTAGTGGGTTATATGAGGATGTTCGGCATCAAAATGCAACCTGTTTCAGCGGCAACGCCGCGAGTTTTGCATTTTGATGCCGGTCCTTAATCCCAATATAACACACTTAGAAAATCTTATATCACTGAGTCTGCACTCAAGATAAAACCTCAGCCGCCCTCCTGTGCGTGTCTTTGCACACCACCCTTCCGGGCAGGAGCCTTAAGCCATTTCTTCTTCAGCTGCGGAGTTTGCAAAAGCGATATTGGTGGCATGGTCTGCAACTCTTTCCAATCCGGAAATGATATCAGAGAACATCATACCCGCCTCTGCAGTACATTCGCCTCTGGTCAGGCGTTGTACATGCATACGCTGCAGTTCTTTCTCCTTGGCATCCACTTTATCTTCCAATGCCGCAACTTCTTTCAGGTGCGTCTCATCGCCACCGGCAAATGCTTCCATAGCGTACCGGATAATCTGATTCACCATTTCCATCAGTTCGTTTAATTCTCTTTGGGCATCCGTGCTGAATACCACTCCCGTTTCTTTGCGCTGACGTGCAGCATCCGCAACATTCTCTGCATGATCACCGATTCTCTCGATATCATTTGCCACATGGAACAGAGCACCCAGGCTCTTCAGGTCTTCGATCGGAAGGGTTGTCTGATTAATCTTTACCAGATAATCTGTTATGGAGTGATTCAGGAAGTTAATATTCTTTTCCACTTCATAAACTTCTTCTATGTCTTCTTCATCCAGCGTGATCAAAGCATTCATGGCGCGATTCAGATTCTCATTGGCAAGAGAAGCCATACGGTCCAATTCTTTTACTACATCAACCACAGCTGTTGCAGGGTTAAAAACAACCTTCTCTCCAATATATTCCAGCTGATAGGTCTCGCGGTAATTCACCTTTCTGTCCTCGCCACGCACACATAAGGAGGCAAGCTTTACGATCCACTTGGCAAACGGGAACAGAATGATTACCTGGAATATCTTAATGAGAGTGTGGGCATTTGCTACAAATCTGCCGTTGTCGGAAGAAATGGAGCCGATCAGCTTCACCACAGAACCCTCTGCCAGCAACAGAATTACATAAATAATCGTGGTTCCTATTACGTTGAACAGAAAGTGAATCAAGGCAGCTCTCTTCGCATCCTTCTTACCCGACATGGAAGCAAGCAGTGCCGTAACGCAGGAACCGATATTGCAGCCCATAATGATATACAAAGTAATGGGAAGCGCCAGCAAGCCCTGTGTGGCAAGCAGCAGCACGATGCTGACTGTCACGGAAGAGCTCTGGATAATGGCAGTGAGCACAAAGCCCACCAATGTTGCCAGGAACGGATTCTTAAGAGACGCCAGTAGGTTTACTACCTCAGGTACATCCCTCATGCCTTTCATAGCGCCTGACATAGTGCTCAGACCCACGAACAGGATACCAAAGCCGACAACCACTTCCGCAACCTGCTTCACATTCTCCTTCTTACTAAACATCATCACTACCACACCTAAGAGGAGAATCAGAGGCGCGATTTCGGAAAGATTAAAGGAAATCAGCTGGGAGGTTACCGTAGTACCGATATTGGCACCAAAGATAACACCTGCCGCCTGATACAGATTCATAAGTCCCGAGTTAACAAAGCTCACCACCATAACCGTACATGCAGAAGATGATTGTACAATACCTGTAAAAATGACACCCACAATCATACCCATAAAGCGGTTGTTCGTAAAAATTTCAAGAATGCGTCTGAGCCTTGCACCTGCTACTTTTTCAATGGAGTCGCTCATCAGCTCCATACCAAACAGAAAAAGTCCCAGACCACCGGCCATTGACAGTATAATACCTATGCTCATGTTCAATTTATCCTTTCACATTTCGTAATAAGATACCAAGTTAATTTTACGGGAAAATCCCCAAACTTACAAGCAGTTTTTACACTTTCTTTACATAATTCTTGCTTTTTGTTTACAATCACCCAAATCAGCAACCATTTCCCCAAAAAATAAAGCAGTTTGACACATGGCCAAACTGCCGATTTCCGGGATTAAAAAAACTCTTTTTTGTATGCTTACCGATTCCTGTGCCAGACCTCTCCGGCCCGGATGTCCTGTTCCAGCTGTTCCTTCAATTCTTCCAGTCCCATAAACTTTTTCTCAGGCCTCTTAAACGCATGCAGACTCACCTCAATCGCTTCACCGTATATTTCTTCGTGAAAATCATAAAGATAAGTCTCCACGCCCATAACGCGTTCCTCTGTCACAGATGGTTTGCACCCCACATTACTGATGGAGCGATAGCATTTTCCCTGATATCGTACAGTGGAATAATATACTCCGGCAGGAGGAAGGAGCTTATTGTCCCCAGGCAAAAGATTGACCGTCGGCATACCAAGGGTCCGGCCCAGCTTATTGCCGTGTGCCACAGTTCCGGTTATCCTGTAAGGCCTTCCCAGAAGTCTCTCCACCTGTTCCATATTTCCCTGCTCTAATTGTTCCCTCACATAAGTGGAACTTACTACTCTGCCATCCAGTTTTAACTTATCGATGGTTTTGACGGCAAAGCCGCAAGACTGAGCCATCTGTCTAAGCAACGCTTCATTCCCTTTTCCGCCTGCACCGAAAGACAGATCTGTCCCTGCTGCAACAAATCCCACCTTCATCTGTCCCACCAGGATCTTACTGACAAATTCCTCAGCCGGCATGGCTGCAGTCACCTGCGTCAGCGGAAATTCTATGAGAATGTCCACGCCCATCCGCTCAAGCTCTGATCGTTTTTCTTCTGCTGTCATAAGTTCTTTTCCGTCACTTCGTCCGAAAAAAAGCGCCGGTGCCGGGTCAAAGGTAAACACACAGGCTGCCATACCGTTTTTTTTCTGCTCAAGCACCTCTTCCAGCAGTTTCATGTGACCGGTATGCAGACCGTCAAATTTGCCGATTGCCACAGCAGTCTCTTTATTCAGATAAAATTCTGTCGTATCTGATATGATGATCATGCTTTCTCCTCACTGTATTGTCACAAAAACATTTTCAACGGCTTATACATGTGCCTTGTGTCATCATAGGCATAAATTCCGTAAAAACTACCATCTTCTTTGTATACCCGCACACGATCTCCTGAAGGATATTTCTTTTTTTCAACCGTAAAGGAAGGATAAAAAGGGTTACCGTTCTCAAGAAGTTTTTCATGTTCTTTGGTCACATGAAGGGCCGGGCACTGTGAAAAGCAGTCGTCCACGCTCCGCACACACTCACTGAGCGTTCCGGCATCCTTCCTCTCCTGAAGTTCGGAAAGGGTCAGTGCCTCCGCAATCCCAAACTCTCCCACCTTTGTGCGCTTAAGAGATTCCATGGTCCCGCCACAGCCAAGCTTTGCACCGATGTCATCACACAGGGTGCGGATATAGGTCCCTTTGGAGCACAACACCCGCATGGTCACTCTGGGAAGGTCCATTTCCAGGATCTCTATCTCAAAGATGTGCACCGGTCTCGCCGCGCGCTCCACTTCTTTGCCTGCTCTGGCCAGCTCATACAGCTTCTTGCCGTTTACTTTCAGCGCGGAATACATAGGCGGAACCTGAAGGTATTCTCCCCGAAAACCAAGGATGGCCTGACGGACCTGTTCCGGTGTGCAGGTAACCGGCTTCTCTTCCAAAATCTGTCCTGTGACGTCCTGGGTATCCGTGGAAATGCCCAGGAGCAAGCCTGCCACATACTCTTTGTCCCGGTCTGCCAGCATATCACAGAGCTTCGTACCGTTGCCCAGACATACCGGCAAAACCCCTGTTGCTTCAGGGTCAAGCGTACCTGTATGACCTATTTTCTTCTGCCCGCAGATTCCTCTCATTTTAGCCACTACATCATGGGAGGTAAAGCCGGCTTCTTTATATACATTGATGATCCCGTTTAGCATTTTGCAGACTCCTTTAACTGTCTGTCAATAAGAAGCGACAGCTGATTGACGCAATCATGGAAACTGCCTTTCATACTGCAGCCCGCAGCCCGCACGTGGCCGCCTCCCCCAAAGCATGTTGCAATCTGTGATACGTCCACCTTTTCATTGGAACGCATGCTCACCTTATATTCCATTTCACCTGTCTGATACATAAAGATCGCACAGTCTACATCCTTAATATTGCGTAGCTGGTTGACAATACCATCCAGATCTGATGGCTCTGCCCCGTAAAAATCCATCATGGAGCGGGTCACACAGCTCACGATACACCTTCCGTCCAGAAAGCGCATACTCTCGATCAGGGCTCTTCCCATGATCTGAGTCTGTTTATAGGTTTTCTGGTAAAAGGTCTCCTGGATCAGTCTGGGGAAATCAAAACCGTAAGTGATCAGCTTTGCCGCTTTTTCCAGAGTTTCCGGGCGGGTATTGGAATACTGGAACACTCCTGTATCATGAATCATACCGATGTAGATGGCTTCGGCTGTCTCTTTATCCAAAAGCGCCTCTTCGGCCAGATCAAAAATCAGTTCACAGGTAGAACCCACCTGGGGTTGCACATAATTGACCGTACCGCAGCCTGTATTGCTGATATGATGATCGATATTGATCGTCTTCTTTGCACTCATAAAATATTTCTGAGCAGCTCCCAGGCGGTCCTGCCCACAGTCCAGACAGAAAAACACGTCAAACACAGTGGCTTCACCACACGCACTGTCTATCTCCTCAAACCCCTTGATCTCACTGAAAATATCAGCAGGCTTTTCCAAAAAAACTTTTATGTACTTATCCGGCATACTTTTTTTAAGATATTGATATAATGCCAGACAAGCGCCGACACAGTCTCCATCCGGGCGGATATGTCCGCTGATCCCGATGGTCTTTGCATCCGTGCATTCCTTTAAAAGATTCATGCTGCCTCCTCCTTTTCCCGGATCACAAAGTCCGAAATAATTCAGATACCGGGGCGGAAGACCCGCTCCGGTATTCATTTACTGCTATTCTTCGTCCTGCAGTTCTTCCTCCTGCAGTTCCTCCTCGTCCTGTAAGGACACAGTATTCCCCATAACCTCATCAATCTTTCTGGACATATTCACACCGTACTCAATGGACTGGTCCATAACAAATGTGATATTGGGGGTATTGCGAAGGTTGATGGTCTTGGCAAGTCTCGACTTGATAAAGCCCTCTGCACTCTTAAGTCCCTGAAGAGTGGCTCCCTTTGCCTCCTCGCCGCCAAGCACGCTGATCCAAGCCTTGCAGCTCTTTAAATCCGGCGCCACTTCCACTGCCACCACACTGGTAAAGGGGCTGATCCGGGGATCCTTGATCTCTCCCCTGATCACCTCTGCCAGCACCTTCTGCACCTCTCCGTTAATACGGGTGTTTTTCACACTATTTTTTCTCATAATTCTCCTTATCGAGGCACTTCCACCATAATGTAAGCCTCTACGATATCAAACTCCTGCATCTGATCGAAGCCTTCAAATACAAGACCGCACTCGAAGCCGGATCTTACTTCCTTCACATCATCTTTGAAACGCTTCAGGGAAGCCAGACTGCCTTCGTAGATCTGCTTACCTTCACGGCTGATACGAACCTTACATCCTCTCTGGAAGATACCATCCAGAACATAGGAACCTGCAATGTTACCGATTGCGGAAGCCTTGAAGATCTGACGGACCTCTGCATGACCAATAACTTTCTCTTCAAAGATAGGATCAAGCATACCCTTCATGGCAGCTTCGATATCCTCGATTGCCTGATAAATCACTTTGTACAGACGGACATCAACGCCTTCCCGCTCCGCCGTAGCCTTTGCCGTAGCATCGGTACGCACGTTAAATCCGATAATGATCGCGTTGGAAGCTGTTGCCAGCATAACATCAGATTCATTGATGGCACCTACACCGCCATGGATGCACTTAACCACCACTTCTTCGTTGGAAAGCTTAAGCAGTGACTGTTTTACAGCCTCTACGCTACCCTGAACATCTGCCTTGACGATCAGGTTCAGTTCCTTCAAATTACCTTCCTGAATCTGGGAGAACAGGTCATCCAACGACATTCTGGACTTGGTCTCTTCCAACATTTTTTCCTTATTCTGAGCCAAATATGTCTCGGCATAAGTTTTTGCTGTTTTATCATTGTCGTGAGCCAGGATAACTTCACCCGCACTGGGTACATCAGAAAGACCCAGAATTTCCACGGGTGTGGAAGGACCGGCCTCCTTCACTCTTCTGCCCTTATCGTCCACCATAGCTCTGACTTTACCGTAACTGGAGCCGGCAGAAACAAAATCGCCCACATGCAGGGTACCCTTCTGGATCAGAACGGTAGCTACAGGTCCTCTTCCCTTGTCAAGCTGCGCCTCGATCACAAGACCCCTTGCTTTTCTCTTGGGATTTGCTTTCAGTTCCAGAATATCTGCAGTCAAAAGAACCATTTCCAGAAGCTGCTCGATACCTTCCCCCGTCTTTGCAGAAACCGGCGCAAAGACGGTGCTTCCGCCCCAGTCTTCGCTGACCAGCTCATACTCGGTCAGTTCCTGTTTTACGCGCTCCACATTGGCGGAGGGTTTATCAATCTTATTCACGGCAACAATAATTTCAACGCCTGCAGCTTTCGCATGGTTGATCGCCTCGATGGTCTGAGGCATTACACCATCGTCTGCTGCCACCACAAGAATAGCGATGTCTGTAGAATTTGCACCGCGCATACGCATTGCAGTGAACGCTTCATGTCCCGGTGTATCCAGGAAAGTAATCTTGCGATCGCCAACACTTACGGTGTAAGCACCTATGTGCTGTGTGATGCCGCCTGCCTCTTTATCCGTTACATTAGTCTTACGGATTGCATCCAAAAGGGAAGTCTTACCATGGTCAACATGACCCATAACACAGACTACGGGAGGTCTCTCCTTCAGATTCTCTTCTGCTTCCTCGTCCTCCTTCAGGAGTTCTTCGATCACATCGACCTTTTCTTCCTTCTCACAGAGAATTTCAAAATCCATTGCGATACTCTCTGCATCCTCAAAGGAAATTTCCTGATTCACAGTGACGATCTTGCCCTGCATAAACAGTTTCTTGATAATGACAGCAGGCTGCATTCTCATCTTGTCAGCCAGGTCCTTAATGATAATGGTCTCAGGAAGCGTAATTACCTTGATTGCCTCTTCCACAACCTCCTCTTTCTTCTTCTCAGGCTTGATAAAGCGGCCGGGTTTATTCTTCTGTACCTGTTCTTCCTCTTCGTACATCAGATCCTTGCGGTTACGCTTATCCTTCTCCTGACTGAAGCGCCTCTTTTCTTCCTCGCGCTTCTTCTCTAAATCTTTTGCCGGAGCTTCTGCAGCAAATCCTTTGGACGCAGATTTATCGCGGTATCTATCCTGCGCTCCTCCATTACCTCTGCCACCTTGACGGTCACCGCCAGCATTACGGCCACCGCCCTGACTGCTGCCGCCGCCACGGTAATCACCCTGAGCACCTTCAAAGCCTTGCCTTGCAGGTCTCTGAGCGCCATCTTGTCTATCCTGTCTGTTAAAGGAAGGTTTGCCATATCCTGCTCCTCCTCTGTTTTGTCCGTCAAAACGATCCCGGGTAGAATGCTCTCCATTCTGAGGACGACCCTGACCACGATTTTCCTGATAACGGCCTTCCTGATTGCGGCCTTCCTGATTACGGCCTTCATAAGGACGTCCTTCGCGATAACGGTTCTCACCTGTGCCCTGGTATCTTCCGCCCTGAGTGCGATTCTCTCTGGGTCTGTTGTCAGCGGGACGGCTGTCTCTTCTGCTTTCCTCTGTCCTCACTTCAGAAACGGGTGCTTCAACTCTCTTATTTTCAACTTTCTTCTCTTCAGCCACAGGGGTAACCGGTGCCTGAACAACCTCCGGCTGCACATTCTGAACTACAGACTTCTCCGGGGTCTGAACCTCCGGACGCTCCTTGGGCTGCTGAGGTCTGTTCGGCATCATCTGCACACTGGGTGTCGGCGAAGGAGGAGTCAACGGCTTGATCGGACGTACCGGAGCCTGAGGAGCCTTTCCTCTGTTATTCTGACCGGGACGATTGCTCTGAGCCTGTCTGTTTCCGGAATTGCCCTGATTATTATATCCACCCTGGTTATTGTAGCCACCCTGTCCGCCATATCCGTTCTGACTGCTGTAATTGCCGCCGGTATAGCCTCCCTGAGTGGTGTAATTTCCCTGACCGCCCTGACGACCACCCTGCTGGGGTCTCTGTCCGGGAATCTTTGAGTTTTGAGGATTACTTACAAAAATAATCTTCTTTTTCTTCTTGGGAGCCTCTGCCGCCTGATTCTCAGGCTTCGCGTCAGCTTCTGTTGCCTGATTCTCAGGCTTTGCGGGAGCCGGTGCTTCCTCCGCTTTCACAGGCTCTGCCGCCTTCGGAGCCGGTGCGCTCTGCGCTTTCCCCGAAGCCACAGCGCCCTCTGAAAATTCTTTGCGCACCATTGATGCCACGTCATCTTCCAGAGAACTCTGGGCAGCTTTCGCCTCTATCCCCTTATCCTGTAAAAATTTCAATATATCTTTACTCTGCTTGTTTAACTCTTTTGCCAATTCGTGTACCTTGACTTTCGCCACACTAACTACCTCCATTCTATCGTAAGCTTTCCGATTCCAGATGTCTTATAACGCTTTGAGCCAACCCTGCATCGGTAACTGCCAGAGAAGATCTGATCTCTTTCCCGATGGCACGGCCCAGGGATTCCCTGCTGCCGTACATCTTAAGCGGAACCCGGTAGAAGCTGCACTTGTCCGTAAACAGCTTCCTGGTATTCTCTGACGCGTCCTCAGCAACAATGACCAACATCGCCGAACCGTCTTTCACCGCAGCTATTGTCTGCAGTTCACCGCTTACCACATTACGCCCTCTTGCCGCAATTCCAAGCACTGACAACACTTTACTCTGACTCAATATCACCCAACTCCTTTTCCAGTTCTGCAAACTCCTTCTCGAGCTGGTCATATATTTCCTTAGGAATACTCATCTTGAAAGATCGTTCCAATCCTTTATTCCTGCAGGCCTTCTGTAAACATTCTTCCTGTTTACAAAGATATGCGCCTCTTCCGTTCTTCTTGCCTGTTGCATCCAGACAAATCTGCCCTTCCGCGGTCTTCAGAACACGCATCATCTCTTTCTTGCCCTTCATCTCACCGCAGCCCACACACTGCCTGAAAGGAATCTTCTTTGCCATTTTTAATATTCCTCTTCTCCGTAGGCTTCTTCGTAGCCTTCTTCATACTCATCATACTCTTCATCGTAATCGATATAGTCTTCATAGCGGAAGCCGGGTGCATCCTTCGCCTGAGTCTCAGACTTGATATCAATCTTATAACCGGTGAGTCTCGCTGCCAGTCTTGCATTCTGACCTTCCTTACCGATGGCCAGAGACAACTGATAATCCGGTACTACAACCTTGGCGGTCTTATCATCGGGATCTGCGAAAACTGCAACGATCTTGGCCGGTGACAATGCGTTCTGGATCAGGTTACCGGGGTTCTCATCCCAGTTTACGATATCGATCTTCTCACCGCGCAGTTCTTCCACGATGGAATTTACTCTGGCACCGTTCATACCTACGCACGCTCCCACTGCATCTACATTGGGATTATTGCTCCAAACGGCGATCTTGGTACGGCTGCCGGCTTCTCTGGCGATACTCTTGATCTCTACGGTACCGTCCTTGATCTCAGTCACTTCAGCCTCAAACAGTCTCTTTACCAGTTCCGGATGGGTGCGGCTCACGTTGATGCGGGGACCCTTGGGTGTATTCTTAACTTCCAGAACATATACCTTGATACGCTCGGTAGGTCTGAACACCTCTCCCTTCACCTGCTCGCTCTCGCTCAGCATAGCGTCGGCCTTGCCCAGATTGATGCTGATATTGCGGCCCACATAACGCTGTACCACGCCGGTCATCACGTCTTTTTCTTTCTCAAAATACTGATTGTAAATTACGCTTCTCTCTTCCTCACGGATCTTCTGCAGAATCACGTTCTTTGCATTCTGGGTAGCGATACGTCCGAATTCCTTGGACTTGATCTCTATGTGCAGCATATCTCCGACAGAAGCTTTGGAAGAAATTGCCTTTGCATCCTCCAGCGCGATCTGCAGGCAGTCATCCTCCACATCGTCCTTCGTCTCTACTACTTCCTTCTCCGCATAAACCAGAAAATCACAGGTCTCACGGTTGATCTCAACCTTTACGTTGTCTGCCTTGCCAAAGTGGTTCTTGCAGGCAGTCATCAAAGAGTTCTCGATCGCATCAAACAAGGTATCTTTGCTGATCTCTTTCTCTTTTTCCAGAATATCCAATGCTTCCATTAATTCTTTGTTCATTTTTTTACATTTCCTCCATTCTTCTCTAAAAATCCAGTGCCAATCTGATCAATGCGATCGTATTTCTCTCAAAAGTTCTGGACACTTCCCCGTCCAGGATCGTGATCTGCTTCTCGTCGTATGCCGTCAGAATTCCGGCAAAATCTTTACATTTATCGATAGGCTTAAACAGCCTGATCTCCACTTCTTCCCCAATACTCTTCTCCAGATGCTTATCCTTTTTCAGAGTCCTGCCAAGGCCGGGACTGCTGACCTCCAGAATGTATGCATCCGGAATAAAATCTTCCCTGTCCAGTGCCTCAGAAAGTGCGCGGCTCACATTCTCGCAATCAATAATCGTTACACCTTCCGGCTTATCAATATATGCCCTCAGATACCAGTCAGCGCCTTCCTTGACATACTCCACATCATAGATCTCCACGCCGTGGGATTCTACGATGGGGGTAAGAAGTGCCTCTGTCCTTGCTTCGTAATCCTCTCTCTTGGACATTCCTCACCATTCCTTTCTTCTTATCAGCTCGCGCCATTCGCGCTCTCTGACTGTAACGTTCAGCACGCGCCATTCGCAAAGTCGCGCCTGCGGCCCTCTCCGTCGCTTCGCGACTACCTTTGCTCATAAGATGGCAGTTCTGGCTGAACTGTTGTCATACATACAAGAAAGAGTGGCGCAAGTCCACTCTTTACTAGTAATCATCATTCAGTTCTATTTCAGTATAGACCTAAATTATGGGAATGTCAATACTTTTTTATTTTTACTTTTTCAATCGCTTTAACAACTCATCAACCTTAAGTCCGCTGGTTCTGCTTTTCGTATTTGCAGTATCTTCCCGGAATGCAGCTATTGCATATCCGTCCTCTGTCACATAATACATTCCGTCTACAAGATAATAATTTCGACCAGGCACTTTCTTATCAGGAGTAACCGGCACTACAACTTTCATACCATCACTTAACTTGGGGTTATAGTCCTTAAAATCCGAATTGGCCGCTATTGTTATTTTTGCCCCTGCTTCCCTTTTCCCTTCCGTATCACTGATCACCTCAATCGTATATTCATAAAATTCGAATTCATCGACGATCCCGTTTTGTTTTCTTTTCTCATCCAGCGCAGCATTTCCTGTAGATGAGATAACCGTATATGCACTGATATCCCCTACAACTTCACCATATACAAAAGTATCCGAAGCATTTTTAACTTCAGTTAACGTGAGTTTTCTTACATCTATTAACGGATGCGACCAGCATATGGGATATTGCTCACGCAGCGCAGCAATCTGGTCTTCACTCAAACGATCTTCTTTATCGTTTCTGTTCAATATAAAGATAAGGCAAACAGACAATATAAGCACCAATGCCGGAATAATAATAAACAGTTTTCTCTTATTTTCAGTTTTCATTGTGTTCCCCTTCTTATAATGTATTTTACTATATATTAAGCAACCCTTCAAATATCACCCCTTTCTTTTGTATTTATTTTAGCATATATTCACCGCGTTTTCAATTATATTTTGTTTTTATATTTTAATTGTCGTTTCATTAATATATATATTTTATATTTTTCGCACTATTAAATTTACAAAGCCGAACTTTTGAAATAAGCAGAAAAACGGACATTAGTGAAGGTTCTCAGACTTCACTCTTTTAGCTTCCGGCCACATATCCTTTTACTCCACAATACTGTACTGCATCCACTCGTAGACCAGCTTCGTCCCCTCCATGATCTCCGCCGGCAAAAGCGCCCTTGCCACCAGCTTTAATTCCTCAGATTCGATATCAGTCCTGCGCAGATGCGCATAATCCCCATCAATACTTACCACTACATACTCAAACCGTGCCATACTTCCTCCTTCACCCCTTATCTCTTTAAAATTCCTGCCTCACAATATATTTCCATAATAAAAAAACTCCGAAGGTTTGGTGGTCATCGGTGCAAGTTCAGCCTCCGGACATCATGTATGAAAATTCAGACCTTTGAAAAACGTTGGCGCTTAGCGAGGTTCTTTCGAGCTTAGCGTCCACTACGTTTTTCACAGAGCAAGAGCGTGTCGGAATTTTTATACATGATACCCGGAGGCGGCCCTTGCCACCGCCCGGAGCACCAAAACCTTCGGAGTCAATCATTCATTACATCATGCCGCCCATTCCGCCTGCACCTGCGGGCATAGCGGGAGCATCTTCCTTGATGTTAGCCACAACAGATTCTGTGGTGAGCAGTGTGCTTGCAACGCTGGTAGCGTTCTGCAGAGCACTTCTGGTTACCTTGGCAGGATCCAGGATACCGGCCTTAACCATATCTACATATTCTTCCTTCAGAGCGTCAAAGCCTACGCCGGCCTCGGACTCTCTTACCTTGTTGATGATAACGCTTCCTTCCAGACCTGCATTGGCAGCGATGTGGAACAGAGGAGCCTCCAGAGCCTTCAGAACGATGCAGGCACCGGTCTTTTCATCGCCTTCCAGAGTCTCAGCCAGCTTAGCCACTTCCTTGGAAGCATGGATATATGCAGAACCACCGCCGCAGATGATACCTTCTTCTACTGCTGCTCTGGTAGCTGCAAGAGCGTCCTCCAGACGAAGCTTGGATTCCTTCATCTCGGTCTCGGTAGCAGCACCTACACGGATTACAGCTACGCCGCCTGCCAGCTTGGCAAGTCTTTCCTGCAGCTTCTCTCTGTCAAAATCAGAGGTGGTCTCTTCGATCTGAGACTTGATCTGTGCGATTCTGCTCTGGATAGCAGCCTTATTGCCTTCGCCGTCTACGATAACGGTATTCTCTTTCTGAACCTTAACAGACTTAGCACGGCCCAGCATGCTCATATCAGTATCCTTCAGCTCGTAGCCAACCTCAGAACTGATTACGGTACCGCCGGTGAGGATAGCGATATCTTCCAGCATAGCTTTTCTTCTCTCGCCGTAACCGGGAGCCTTGACAGCAACTACGTTGAAGGTTCCGCGAAGCTTATTCACGATCAGAGTGGTCAGTGCTTCACCTTCCACGTCCTCAGCAATGATCAGCAGCTTAGCGCCACACTGTACCACCTGCTCAAGCAGGGGCAGAATCTCCTGAATGCTGGAAATCTTCTTGTCAGTGATCAGGATATAAGGATTGTCAAGAACTGCTTCCATCTTATCCATATCAGTTGCCATATATGCAGAGATGTAACCTCTGTCAAACTGCATACCTTCTACCAAATCCAGCTCAGTCTGCATGGTCTTGGACTCCTCGATGGTGATAACACCGTCTCCGGAAACCTTTTCCATAGCGTCAGCAACCAGCTGTCCTACTTCATCATCACCGGCAGAAATAGCAGCTACTCTTGCAATGTGATTCTTGCCGTCTACTACCTGACTCATCTTTGCAATCGCATCTACTGCACAGTCAGTAGCCTTCTTCATACCCTTTCTAAGGATGATGGGGTTAGCGCCTGCTGCCAGGTTTCTCATACCGGAATTGATCATAGCCTGTGCCAGAACGGTTGCGGTTGTGGTACCGTCACCTGCCACATCGTTGGTCTTGGTAGCTACTTCCTTAACAAGCTGAGCTCCCATGTTCTCAAATGCATCTTTCAGTTCGATCTCTTTTGCAATGGTAACACCATCGTTGGTGATCAGGGGAGCACCGAAAGATTTGTCCAGAACTACGTTTCTTCCTTTGGGTCCTAAGGTTACTCTCACGGTGTCTGCCAGCTGGTTTACACCGGCCTCTAATGCTGCACGGGCCTCTGCGCCGTATTTAATCTCTTTTGCCATGTCTGTTTGCCTCCTTAATCAATGATTGCCAGAATGTCGCTCTGCTTCACAATAATAAACTCTTCGTTGTCAAGCTTCACTTCTGTTCCTGCATACTTAGAATAGATAACGTTGTCGCCAACCTTAACTTCCATCTTCACTTCCTTGCCCTCTACCATACCGCCGGGACCTACTGCAATAACCTCAGCCTGCTGGGGCTTCTCCTTGTTCTGTCCGGGAAGAACGATACCGGATTTGGTGGTCTCTTCTGCCACTAACTGCTTCAATACTACTCTGTCGCCTAAAGGTACTAATTTCATAGTTTCTGCCTCCTTATATTATACAATGTAATGCACTTCATTCTTTGTTAGCACTCTTTTGCTTTGAGTGCTAATTTCAAAACATATATTAGTTTTATATGCACGCTTTTGCAACCGCATGCACGAACATTTAAGAATTGATTTCTCTTGTTTTCTCGTGTTATCTTATTTTTTCTCTTGTTTTCTTATCTTAATGCATAAATTGGAATTTAATAGATATTTTAGAATTGCTGTAAGACACCTACATAAAACAAGTGGATCGGCTGTCAAAATGCCGAACAGCCTGCAGATTTTTGTCCGCAGGCTGTTTCGTCAATTCGTTAATTAACCTTGCTTAATTCATATGTCTTACCAATCTCTGCCGTTCCTTTACCGCCCACAAGGCTTAGCTTGTTTCCGTCCACGGAGTAGGTATATTGGCAATCGGTGACGTAATCCAAAGCAAAATCAAGATGCAGAACACCTCCCTTTGCCTTGTATGTAAACTCAAAATGATTGCTGCCATCGAGACACAGACAGCCTATCCCCGCGTTGTTGAACTGATCGGCAAAGATCGGCTTCTGTCCTGGAACGACTATTTCTCAGAAAAGGAATTATCTTCTTTCCAGAAGGATTTTCTGGCCGAGGGATACTTTGGTGATGAGCTATTGATGCTTCCCGTGGCAAAATCTTCTGAAGCATTCTATATCAACAAGACACTGTTCCACCGTTTCAGCGCTGCTTCCGGTGTTTCTGTTGACAGTTTGAATACCTTTGATGGAGTATTTGACACAGCCCGGAAATACTACGACTGGTCAGACGGCCAGAATTTCATGCAGTTCAACGACTACTATCACTATGCTTACGTAGGTATGAAGGCTTATAATGCCGAGTTTGTCCGTAATGGACGTCTTCGGCTTGACGATGACGCCTTCAGAACGATTTGGTTGCCGTTAGCCGAAACGGCCATTTACGGTGGAATCTGTCTTGAGGATGGTTATGCTGCAGCACGTTGGAAGACCGTAGAGATCATTGCCAATACCGGCTCTACTGCTGACGTATTGTACCAACCCGATGAGGTGATCTATCCGGACAACACCACCGAGGCCATCGAATCCCTTGCTCTGCCGTATCCTGCTTTCACGGCCAGCACTCCAGGTGTGATCTACCGCGGCGGCGGCCTCTTTTCCGTTAAGGACAATGACGAGCGCAAAAATCAGGCGGCGTACATCTTTGCTAAATGGCTGACCGAAAAGGAACACAATCTGGACTTTGTAACCAATGCCGGCTATCTTCCTGTTACCACAGAAGCCTTTGATGCATTATTCGATAACTTTGGTATGATTGAAAAGGAAAACTACCGCAACGTCTATCAGGCGGTAGGTACGATGTTAGAGAACTATTCCTTCTATTCTCTTCCTCTTTACGACGGTGCTTCGGACATTCAGCTTAATTTTGAGAAGAATGTAAAAACTGTCTTGTCATCCGCACATAACCAATATGTCAAAAGGGTGGCGAATGGCGAAGATCCCACCAATGTATTGAACGAACTTGTGGAATCCTCTCTGACAGAGCTTAAGACTCTGTCAGCCGGATAAGGAGTGTGCAGAGAGGACATGAAACGATTCAGAAAACTCAACATCAAAAACTTCATTAAACAAATGAAAGCGGCGGGCCTTTCCATGCGCCGACGCTTTATCATGTACATTATCTCTGCGATTGCTTTGGTATTGTCTCTGATTTTACTTCTTTTGAATCTGTTTGGAGTTATGAACCCAACAAATGCAAGGATCATGGACGTACTGGACACTCAGCTTCTGTCTTACGCAGACCACATTGAACACGATTATAACGAGGCTGCAGCACATGCCCTCTCCTTCTCCGATCAAATCGAGGCAACACTGGAAGGGTTTCTGATGGATAATAATCTTGCGTTTGAAGATCTGAAAAACAATGCCGACGCCCTTTTCTCGTTGCAAATCCATCTTTACAACACCGTTTACCTGAATATGCAGCTTGCCCCTGCCAGTGGTGCCTTTTATATTCTGGATACCACCGTCAACGCTCAGTCCGATCCGCATCTGTATAACGGAATCTATTTGAAATATATCAATCTGTATTCCGAAAGCACGGTAAACAACGAAATCGTTCTGTACCGTGGCTCCTTTTCCACAGCCAAGGAAGGCAGCCTAACCTTCCATAGCGGATGGAGCAACGAAATGCAAACAGACTTTTTTAACTCCTGTAAATCCGAATTTGCAAAAGGTACTTACTATATTCTGAGCCCTACCGTAAATATTCCGGACACCTGGGAAAGAGCACGGTATGTATATACTCCGATCCGTGATACCAGAGACAACATTATCGGCGTTTGCGGCTTTGAGATAAACGATTTGTATTTTCAGTTGTCTAAAAAAGCCAACGACAATAAATTAGGGCAACTTGTCGGGGCACTTCTCGACGAAAATCAGGAAAGCGTATCCGGGCAATTCAATTCCAATCGGTACAATATGGCAAGTTTGGAATCCGTAAAGATCTCCAAGCGGAATGATGCTACTATATTCGACTTCGGAGCGGAAAAATGTATCGGAAAGACTCAAAGCATCAGGCTCGGTAACCATACTTTTACCGTTGCCCTTATGATGACCGAGAGCCAATACAATGCCCAAATCCGCGTAGGACAAATGAAAACAGCAGGCATTATCCTGTTTGTCGTTCTGTTTGCCCTTACCTACTGCCTGTTTATGAGCAAAAAATACGTCTCTCCCATCCTCAAGAAAATCGATCAGGTAAAATACAAAAAAAATCACGGAGATCAACTGAAAATCCGTGAAATTGATGACCTGTTTGATTATCTTGCGCAGAAAGACGTAGCATACGAGGAGCAATTGAATATTCTTCAGGCAGCCAAGCAAACTGCCGAGGAAGAAGCCCAGCGAACAAAGGCCGCTTACGAGAAAGCCCTGGAAGAATACAAATTGGCGCAAAGTGAGATTCAGCACCTTACCGAAGAGCAAAAGAAGAAAATCGTGCTGGAGGATTACGATTACTTTATTTGTAACCTGAAGACGTTAACGCCTACAGAATCACGTGTTTACGAATTATACTTGGAAGGCAGGACGGCACAGGAAATTGCAGCTATTCTCGGCATTCAGGAAAATACCATGAAATACCATAACAAAAACATCTATGGCAAGCTCGGTGTATCCTCCAGAAAACAGCTTCTGCGTTTTGCCGCATTAAAACAACAACAGGATAAGAAGGGGGACCCGAACACATGACAATGGAAGCACGACTGAACAAGATAATTTCCGAGCAAAAGATATCCAAGCGTGAATTTGCCAAGCGTGTCGGTATATCGGAAAATTACCTTTATATCCTGACAAGCAACAGCCGCCCCGGCACAAACCAAAACAAAACCATCTCTCCCATGCTTGCCAAACTCATCGGTATGGAGTTTGGCTATGATCCGGAATGGATTTTGAACGGGGATAATTTTTCCTATTCCCCAGCAGACAAAGCAGCAAAACCACCGGGAAAATAATAGCAAGCAGAATGCCCTTTTTCATATCCCCGCCAAATACATCTGACACAAAACCAACCACTGTGGGCCCCGAGGAGCACCCCAGATCACCGGCCAAAGCCAGAAGCGCGAACATTGCTGTGCCGCCCATGGGAAGCGATGCGGATGCCTTACTGAAGGTACCGGGCCACATAATACCTACGGAAAAACCGCAGACTGCGCAGCCAATGAGACTTAAAAACGGTATCGGGGAAAGAGCCGTCAACAAATATGATCCCACACACAGAACCGTGCTTCCGGTCATAAATCGGTCCAGATTGATTCTGTCCCCGAATTTTCCATAAAGTGCGCGTGCAGTTCCCATTAATACAGCAAAAGTCAGAGGACCGGCCAGATCACCGACTGTTTTCGTCACACCAAGTCCCAACTCCGCAAAAGCAGATGCCCATTGGCTGACTGCCTGTTCCGAAGCGCCGGAACACACCATCATGATCACAAAAAGCCAAAACACCTTGCTTTTGCAAAGCTCCCAGACACTCATTCCCTTCTGACCCTCTGCAATCAAAGGCGCAATCGGCGTTTTCATAAAAACAAATCCATTGCACACCGGAATGACCGCCCAGATACAGGCAAGAATTTTCCAATTCTCAATTCCGAACACGCCAAAAAATGCCGTGGAAACAATCACCACGCCCACATGCCCCCAACAGTAAAAGGAATGTAGCAGACTCATGGCTTTTTCCTTGTTATCGGTGGGACAGCTTTCCATAATGGGGCTGACCAGAACCTCTAGCAAGCCACCGCCCACAGCATACACGATAACTCCTGCGAGTATTCCCGCAAAAGGTGATATCACCTCCGGAAGCACCGTCAGCAAGACAAGTCCGGCCGCCGAGAAAAGCTGCGCCGCAACAATAGAAATCCGATAACCGATCTTATCAACAAAGAACGTCGCTAAAAAATCCACCAAAAGCTGCACACCGAAATTAACAGTAACAAGCAGCGTGATTTGTGACAAAGGAATATGGTATGTATTTTGAAATGTGATAAAAAGAAGCGGCACAAAATTATTTACGATAGCCTGTACAATGTAACCTGTAAAGCAGGCAAATATTGTTGTCTTATAGGTAGTTTTCATCGCGATTCCTTTCTTTTTCCCATTCTCTTCCTCTGACTTCCGTCCAATCATAACAGAAAACCGAGAGGAACGGTTATCATTCTTCCCGGCTTTTCAGATGCTTTCTCAGCATTTAATCTCCAGATATCCCAACAGTTTGCTCTGGTCATACTCTTCCATCACACCGAAATTAGGGTCGTAATACTTGCCATCATAATAAACCAGATAATGGCAGTATCTACCCATCCGCTCCATCATAATACAACATTTGGGAAGAACTGTCTGTCTTCCTTCCGTATAAATAATAATGTCGGAATGATCAATCCCAAAATAATTTAATGCAGAAATCATGCGGCCCATGGTGGCTTGCCACTCCCTGCAATCCATGATAGCGATCACTTCCGCAATGGTAATTCCGGCCAACATGGCCACACAGGCCTGGCCGCACAGACCGTCATGATCCTGGCGGATCACTTGTATGCTGTCAATCTTGCGAATCGGATTGTCAAAGTTGTAAGGACTGTTCTGATCCATCCTGATCAGCGTGTCAGTTACATGCAAAAGCACCTTGTGAGGCACATTCAGTTCTACTCCGACTATATCCTTGTCATCAACATGTATTTCATAATTTCCTTTTTCCAGCGGCAACAGTTCACACTCGATCAATCTGTTATCCAGCACCATATCTCCACGGATCACATCGCGAAGCTTACAAACTTCCCATACATTAAAAGGAATCTGTATCATATATCCCTTCTCTTTTTTCTCAACCTTTGATTCAAAAAAATACCTCATGACATCCTCCGAACACAATACACTCATACTATTTTTATAACACAAAAGGATTGTAGCAAATTCTACAATCCTTGAAAACAGTTTTCCCTCAAGTTCCTGAAAAAAAACATGTTGACAAAAAAGTGTCAATGTTGGCATCTCCATTTTGTCAGATATTCCTTCCAGACTTAAGAAACCGGGCGTCAGAGGGGTATCCGGATAAAAGGCCCTTGAAAAACGCCGGCGCTTGGCGAGGTCAGACGAAAACCGCAGGTCTTGTCTCGAGCTTAGCGTCCGCTGCGATTTTTCACGGAGCGAAAGCGTGCCGCTATCCGGATACCCCTCTGACGTCCGGTTTTTACAGTCTGGAAGGAATATCTGCAATATGAGATGTCAATCACGCGAAACTTTTTTGGCCTGGGATGGCGAAATTCCGAAACGCTTTTTAAATTGCTTGCTGAAATGGTAGGCATCCTCATATCCCACATGGGCCGCAGCCTCCTGGATAGAGCCACTCCAGCCTTTTTGCAACAGCTCATAGGCCTTTTCCAACCGGATATTGATCAGATGGCGGATGGGTGTGTCACCGGTCTCGCTCTTAAAAATTTTGGAAATATAAAACGGACTTAAGTACATATTGTCGGCAATATGATCCAGTGATATCTTCTCCTGATAATGATCTTCAAAATAATCCAGAATCTGTTCCACAATATATTTCTTGTTCAAAGACTCAAAGGCACGGCCTCCGGCAGGCTCAATAGGTTCGTAGTGTTCCCTGACGATCAGAAGGAGAAGCTGTATCATGTAAGACTTCATCATGTAATAGCGGCCGCTCCTGAATACTTCATTCTCCGTATCCATTGATGAGCAGATGCGGAACATCTTCTGCCGCAGTTCGCCGGAAGTATGATAAACAGGCTGACCCATAGGCTGCGGAAGACAGTTGCGCTCCATACCTCTTAACTGAAAATCCGTTGCCGCCACAAAAAATTCCCGGCTGGGATTCTCATTGCCCTCTATCAGAAGGACCCGGTGCCTCACTCCCGGATTGAGGATCAAAAGATCCCCCTCCGTCACGTCATATACTTCGTCATCTATCATATATCTGCCATTGCCTGACAGAACAAAACCCATTTCAAAATAGTCATGACAGTGGTAAGAATCGTCTCCCCGTGTCCTGATAGCCTTCCACGCAAACAGAAATTGAGGATTCAAATCTTCGTTAAAGATACTTTCGTTCTGATACATACCTCCACCTCACTTACTCTTGCAGTAAACTGTATAGACATTTTACAACATAATACATCATTGGTGCAAGATATTCCATTCCTTTTTTTGAATGAAAAAAGTAAATTGAAGGCAGAAACAACACTTTTTATAAAGGAGGACTTCTCATGGCAGCATTCAAATGGTTCTACTCTTTTTTAAAAAAGTACCGGGGCCTTATGCTGATAGGGCTCACTCTTACCGCCGCAGTTGTAGGCTTATCCCTGGTTACCCCTTATATATCGGGTACCATTGTGGATGAAGTCATTAAGGGAGGCAAACACCATATGCTTCCCACACTGATCATATGCCTTTTAGCTGCATCACTTCTCACTCAGGCCCTATCCTTTGTATACCAGATGGTCTTCGAGAAAGCATCCCAGGGTGTTATCTATGACATGCGCGACAAGGTTTACCGCAAGCTTCTGGAAGAGGACTTTGCCTTCTACAATAAGAAGCGCACGGGAGACCTGATGAGCAGACAAACCGGTGACATGGATGCCATACGGCACTTTGTATCCTTTGTCATTCACTCTGTCCTGCAGAATGTGGCAATGCTGATCTGCGCCCTGCTTATGATCTTTACGGTGAATATCAAGCTGGCTCTTTTAATGATGCTGGTACTTCCCTTTACCGCCCTGAATACATACTATCAAAATAAAAACATTCGCCCCGCCTTCCGCAGAAACCGTAGCTGCTACGCGTCCCTGAACACCTTCGTACAGGAAAACATCAGCGGAAATCGGGTGGTCAAGGCCTTCGCCAAGGAAGATTACGAAATTGAGAAATTCAATAAAGAAAACGATAAGTTCCGGGAAGCCCAGATAAACGCTTCCAATGTATGGAGAAAATACATACCCATCTACGAGATTCTCACCTATGCCCTGACCATCATCCTGATGGGTTACGGCGGCTATCTTGTGATTCAGGAAGAAATGACCATGGGTGAGCTGGTGAGAGTCAACGGCTATCTCTGGATGCTGAACACTCCTCTGCGCATGGCAGGATGGCGTATCAACGATATCCAGAATTTCTTAAGCTCCATTGAAAAAATATACAATACTTATAAAGAAGAGCCGAAGGTACACACCCCCAGAACCGGCGGCATCCACGAGAAGATCCGCGGGGAGGTGGAGTTTAGAAACGTATCCTACCGCGCCGATGATGAAGACATCGTTATGGACATCAATTTCAAGGTGAAAGCCGGTCAGACCATAGGCATTATCGGATCCACGGGATCCGGCAAATCCACTCTGATGAACCTGCTGTGCCGCTTCTACGATACCTCCTCCGGTGAAGTGCTGGTGGACGGTGTAAATGTCCGCAGTCACGACCTGTACAACCTCCGGGACAATATCGGTATGGCGATGCAGGATGTATTCCTCTTCTCCGACACCATTGAGGGCAATATCGCCTACGGGCGCCCTGATTGTACCTTTGAAGAGGTGAAACACGCTGCTATCATGGCGGATGCCAACCATTTTATTCGGGAGCTGCCTGATGGCTATGACACCATCGTAGGTGAGCGCGGCGTAGGACTTTCCGGCGGCCAGAAACAGCGAATTTCTCTGGCAAGGGCACTTCTAAAGGATCCCGCCATCCTCATTCTGGATGATACAACCTCCGCAGTAGACATGGAGACAGAGAGTTACATCCAGAAGCAGCTGAAGAACATTCAGACTGAGAAGGACTGCACCGTATTTATCATTGCCTACCGAATCTCTTCCATCAAAGATTCCGACTGGATCCTGGTACTGGATCATGGACATATTATCGAACAGGGTACTCACGACACCCTGCTTGCGCAAAACGGCTACTATGCCCAGACCTTCCGAAACCAGTATGGCGAGATTCCGTATGACCTGATTGAGGAGCGCAGACACTTACAGGAGAATGACCCGGTACAGAAAGGAGGAAACTGATTATGGCACGCAACCGATATGATGTGGATGAAACTTTGGAAGCAAAATTTGACGTCAACCAATTAAAAAGAATCACCCGCTATGTTTCTCCCTACAAAAAGAAAATGGCCGCCGTCATTTTCCTTATGCTCAGTGCCAGCGCACTGACTATGACGGTTCCTTTATTTATGCAAAAGATCATGGATGAATTCATACCGGAAAAGGATATGAGAAAAATCATCATCTCCTGCTGCCTGATCCTTATTATCGCCATCTATTCCGCAGTGAGTATGCGGCTGAAGATCAGGGCCATGAGCCACATCGGCCAGAATATCATCCACTCCATACGCTCTGACATCTTCCGTCATCTTCAGGTACTCCCCTTCTCCTACTACGATGACAGACCTCACGGTAAGATTCAGGTGCGCGTGGTAAACTATGTAAACAGCTTAAGCGATCTGTTAAGCAACGGTATTGTCAACACGATCACAGATCTTTGCAACCTCTTCTTCATCCTTATGTTCATGCTGCTGTGCGACGTAAGACTGACTCTGGTCTGCCTGTGCGGACTGCCGATCCTGATTGCCGTTATCATATTTATCAAGAAGAAACAGCGTCTCTCCTGGCAACTTCAGGCAAACAAGCACTCTAATCTGAATGCCTATATTGCCGAAAGCATTAACGGTATCCGGGTTACTCAGGCTTTCGTCAGGGAAGAGGAAAATACCGGTATCTTCAACAATCTGAGTTTAAGCTACCGTAAGGCCTGGATGAAGGCAGTGGTTTATCACTTTGCCATGGGACCCTGCGTAAGCCTGATCTCCACACTGACCGTTTCCATGGTATATGTAGTCGGCGTGAGTCTGATCGCAAATCCGGACAGCACTCTTTCCGTAGGTATTCTGATTGCCTTTACTGCTTATATTGAGCGTTTCTGGACCCCCATCAATACTCTGGCAGGCTTCTACAACTCTATGGTGACTGCCATTTCACACCTGGAGCGCATCTTCGAGACCATAGACGAGCCTGTCAAGGTAACCGATGCACCGGACGCTGGAGAAATGCCTGCCATCCACGGAGATGTGGAATTCCGTGATGTCTGCTTCAGCTATGAAGAAGGACACCGCATCCTTGATCACATCAATTTCAAAGTAAAGCAGGGCGAAACCTACGCCATCGTAGGTCCTACCGGTGCCGGCAAATCCACCATTGTCAATCTGATCAGCCGCTTCTACAATGTAGATTCCGGCACGATCCTCATTGACGGCGTGGACATTTCCAAGGTAACCATCCGATCTTTGCGTGAACAAATGGGCGTCATGATGCAGGACAGCTTCATCTTCGCCGGCACGATCATGGACAACATCCGGTACGGCAACAACACCGCTACCGACGAACAGGTCATGGAAGCCGCCAAGACTGTCTGCGCCCACGATTTCATCGTACATATGGAAAACGGATATTACACCGAAGTAAACGAGCGCGGAAGCCGCTTATCTGCCGGACAGCGGCAGCTGATCTCCTTCGCCCGGGCACTGTTGGCTGACCCCAAAATATTAATTCTGGACGAAGCCACCTCCAGCATCGATACCGAGACCGAAATTCTTCTCCAGAAGGGCTTAAGCCGACTGCTGGAAGGACGCACCTCCTTCATCATTGCCCACCGGCTGTCCACCATCAAAAATGCTGACTGCATCATGTACGTGGACAAGGGCGGCATCTTGGAAAAAGGTACCCACGAGGAACTGCTCAAAGCAAAAGGAGCCTATTACAACCTGTATATGTCCCAGTTTGATTTTCTGGAATAAAATAATTTCTTGTTATAGAAAAAAGCCCGGACGTCACGCTCCCACGCTGCCATGCTGCGCACGAGTGTAATGCCCGGGCATTTTTCGTTCTTCCCTTGCACACAGAAAATTCTATTTATTTCATCAATCCCAACGCCCTGTCATAATCCTTCTTATGAACATAAATCTTATATTCGTAGGAATAATTCTGATTTATTCCGAAGCTTCCCACTCTGCCTCTACTGCTGCCAATGACAGAGGCACTCTGAAGATTGGTTACCTTTACAGTATAGTCAATATCATTGGCACGCAAAAGATCACGGACGCATGACTGACGATTCATATCCACAGTGATAAGAAGCTCTTTTCGATTAAAAAATGTAATCATCCCTTACTCCTCTCCTTCATATCGTGAATGAGCATACCTGCCACAGTAAATGCAGTCAGGATAATGTGCGTGGTCAAAGGACCGTAGGATGCCTTCAGGATATCGAAGGTGATCCAGAGGGCCATATTGATAATAGTCCAGAAACGGTACTGCTTACCGTTTTTCTGCAAGACACACATAACAAAGGAAAGGGAAGCAATGATGGGCAGGATGTCAACCGGTCCCGT
The DNA here is from genome assembly GCA_045579545.1 of Acetatifactor sp. Classification (GTDB taxonomy): domain Bacteria; phylum Bacillota; class Clostridia; order Lachnospirales; family Lachnospiraceae; genus Acetatifactor. The sequence continues at coordinate 49,516 of JAZNMF010000082.1, forward strand.
ATATACCATAAGGTTAGCCGCAGTAGGTGCCGCTATATACAATAAGAGCAACCATATAGGAATCTTCCTGTTATGGGAATCAAAATAGGAATTGATGATTGCCATTGCTGCACCGATAAAGCAGGACACTGCGCCTGCTTCGTTGCCAATCAGCAGATAGCTCAACGCCATGAGTGCATTGCCCAGGAACACAAAGAACAATATTTTCTTCATATTCCTTCCCTTCAAAAGGGACGATATGATCATTGATACCAAGCTGGTAATACTGAGTATATAGGAGACTGTTTCCATGTTTTATCCTCCGTAGTTTTCCTCATAATAAAAGGATGATCCCTTAAGATACAACACGCCTTGCTTATATTCCCAGAAGCATGGATGCCACCTGAAAGTAGACCAGAAGCGACAAGGCGTCTACAATGGTGGAAATAAAGGGACTGGCCATAACGGCCGGGTCAAATCCCACTCTCTTGGCCGCCACAGGGAGCACACAGCCCACTAACTTCGCCATGATCACGGTTGCAATCAGGGTGATGGACACGATCAGCGCCACATAACATCCCACCTGATCCAGGAACAAAAGTTTTAAGAAATTGGCAGCTGCCAACATTACACCGCACAAAACCGCCACCCTCATCTCCTTCCAGATAACCCTGGGCACGTCACGGTATACGATCTCACCAAGAGACAGTCCGCGGATCACGGTAACGGAAACCTGTCCGCCCGCATTACCGCCGGTATTCATCAGCATGGGAATAAAAGCGGTCAACGCCACATGCACACTCAAGGCATCCTCAAAGGCTGTGATGATGTGACCCGTAAAGGTGGCCGATACCATCAGCAAAAGCAGCCAGCCGATCCTCTTCCTGAAAGTCTCCCAAACACCCGTCTTCATATAAGGCTTGTCACTGGGCACGATAGCTGCCATCTTTTCAATATCTTCAGTAGCCTCTTCTTCCATGATATCCACGATATCGTCGACTGTGATAATACCCACCAGACGGTTCTCATTGTCCACAACCGGCATGGAAGTAAAGTCATATTTTTTAAACTGTGCAGCTACCTCTTCCTGGTCCATGAGGGTATTCACGGAGATTACATTCTCATGCATGATGTCTCCGATCAGCTCATCGCCGTCACTGAGCAGCAAATATCTCAAAGCAACAGTTCCAAGAAGCTTTCTCTGAGGATCCAGCACATAACAGGTGTAGATGGTCTCGCTGTCCACTCCCACCTTACGGATTCGCTCAATGGCCTGATTGACTGTGAGCGTCTCCTTCAGATCCACGTATTCCACCGTCATGATGCTTCCCGCAGAATCCTCCGGATAGCGAAGCAGATGATTAATGTCTCTGCGCACATCAGGACTTGCCTGTGCAAGAAGCTTCTTCACCACGTTTGCAGGCATCTCCTCAAGCATATCAACGGCATCGTCCGCCATCAGATTATTTATGATATTAGCCGCCTCTCTTTCAGTCAAAGAGGTGATGATCATGTGCTGATTGTCCAGTTCCAGATAAGAAAAGACATCTGCCGCAAGATCCTTGGGCAGAATACGAAATACCTTCAGCAGATCCTCCTCACTGAGTTCATCCATCAGTCCGGCGATATCGGCGTCGTTCAACTCAGCCAGGTACTGACGCAGTGTCGTATACTGCTTGGTATCAAGAAGTTCTTTGATTTCATCGATTTCTTTCAGCTGTTCCATGGCATTTCTCCTTTGAAAAACTATCCCACCTCTCTCTGCTTTCTCCAACAGAAAAAAGGCTGAAAGTCATCAGCCCAAACCGCAGTGTTATCTCCTGCAGTTATCGGTGGTCATTAATGGTTGCACTATGCTTCGTATCGCCCCGGGGACAGGGTTGTCAGTACTTGCTTTACTGCTCTTCATTAAAACCACCACCTTTCGAAATGCCTGATATAAATCTATTTTATTCCTTTCAATCCTCTTTGTCAATAAAATATAGTTCTCTCACTTTATTCCACTGTACCTTGCCGCCTGTGCCCTCCACCATGGCTTTGTGAAGTTCCTCACTCTTCTCCACGGGAATCACAAGAGTAAAGCGCACATCCGCACCGTACTCGCTGTAAATCGGCTCAATACCTCGTTGCCCCATGATGTACTGGATTTTGCCCACGCCGGTATAATCGGTCTGAACCAGTATCTCATAGCCGGCACGTTCGACTCCCACCGCAGAATGAGACAGTCCTTCCTTTACCGCCTGAGTGTAGGCGCGAACCAGACCGCCGGTTCCCAAGAGCGTCCCTCCAAAATATCTGGTCACCACAACCGCCACATTGCGAATCTCTTCTCCCAGAAGCACCTCCAGCATGGGCCTACCCGCCGTGCCGCCGGGCTCACCGTCATCGCTGCACCTTGTCAGTTCGGCCTTTCTGCCGACCACAAAAGCGGAGCAGTTATGACTGGCATCCCAGTATTTTTTCTTCATTTCCTCAATAAAAGCCACCGCTTCTGCTTCTGATTCTACCGCTCTCACGGTCGCGATAAAGCGGGATTTCTTCTCAACGATCTCTCCCACACCGCCCTCAAGAAGTATGCGGCAGGCTTCACCCTGTCCCTTCATATCATGTCCTCCTGCAGTGCTCTTATACCGGTTATCCCGTAGCGTTTCGCTCCAAAAACTGCATTTTACCTCTATATTGTAGCATAAAACGGAATAATTGTGAAACAATTCTTAATAAATCCAAGAAAACCTTTATTTACATATTTTTTTTTGTTATAATATAGATGTCTGTAACCTCAGACAGAAAGGTGACTATTGTATGAATTATGGAAAAGAAGGTGTCCGCGAACGCCAGAAGGCTCTTAATTCCAAGTCAGCAAAATGGGGAAGAAAATTAGCACTTACCTTGGTTAAGGTATTTTTAATAGTATGTGTCGCATTTGGAGTGGTCATTGCCGCAGCAGGTATCGGCATGTTCAAAGGTATTATCGCCTCCACACCCCAGATTGAGATCGCAGCTCTTGTCCCTTCCGGGCAGGCCTCCATCGTGTATGACAGTCAGGGCAATGAGATTGACCGCTTCGTGGGCAGTAACGCCAACCGTACTATCGTAACCATGGATCAGGTTCCCGAATATCTGGGCAAAGCATTCGTGGCTATTGAAGACGAACGATTTTATACCCATAACGGCATCGATGTCAAAGGTCTCTTCCGAGCCGGATACCAGTTTCTCAAAACCAAAGGTTCCGAAACACAAGGAGCAAGTACCATTACACAGCAGCTTTTGAAGAACGCGATCTTTACCGACTGGACTTCCGAAGGCGACAATATGATCAAGAAGATCAAGCGCAAATTCCAGGAGCAGTATCTTGCCATCGAAGTAACCAAGAACACCCAGAAAGAACAGGTTCTCCTTGCTTATATGAATACCATCAACTGCGGGCAGAACACCCTTGGCGTTGAAGCTGCAGCCCTGCGTTATTTCGGCAAATCCTGCAGCGAACTGACACTGTCCGAATGCGCAGTTATCGCCTGCATCACCAACAACCCTTCCGGCTACAACCCCATCCGTTTTCCCGAGGCAAATGCCGAGCGCCGGGATACCTGTCTGAACAAGATGTTGGAGTTGGGATTCATCACCCGTGAAGAGTACAACGAAGCAATGGCTGATACAGAAGCCGTATATGAGCGCATCCAGCTGCACGATGATGCTTACCTCGCCAGCAACAGTTATAAAGGCACCTATTTCTCCGACGCCCTGCAGAAGCAGATCCAGGCTGATCTAGTGAACAAGCTGGGATACACGGAGTCCATGGCCACCAACCTGATCATGTCCGGCGGTCTTAAGGTATTCACCACACAGGACAGTAAGATCCAACAGATCCTGGATGAAGAGTTTTCCAATCCGGATAACTACCCCGACAAAGTTTCCTGGCTGTTAGATTATGCTATGACTGTAACGCTGGAGGACAAAACCAAGCGGAATTTCAGCAAGGAAAACATGGTGACATGGTTTAAGAAATACGTGGATCCTGATTTTGATCTTTTGTTCGACTCTCAGGAGGAAGCGCTTGAGGCAATCGCCCAGTTTGAGAAAGCTGCTGCTCCCAATGCAGAGCCGGATGATTTTGAGCGCCGCGTCTCCTTTACCGCACAGCCGCAGGCATCCATGACTATCATTGATCAGAGTACCGGTTATGTCCTTGCCATTGTCGGAGGACGCGGTACCAAGGAGGGACGACTCACACTGAACAGAGCCACCGATACGGTACGACAGCCGGGTTCCACTTTTAAGATCGTTTCCACCTATGCTCCCGCAATTGACAGCGCCGGTCTGAATCTGGCCACTGTACTGAATGATACTGCATTCAGCTATCAGGACGGTAAAGGCAAACCGGTAACCAACTCCAATGACAAATTTGACAACAGACCCATCTCCATCCGTGAGGCCATCATCCGTTCCAAGAATACCATTGCGGTGAAGACTTTGACGCAGATCACCCCCCAGCTGGGATATGATTATCTGCTGAACTTCGGTTTCTCCACGATCGTAGAGGGCAAGATGGTTAACGGCAAATGGTTCACCGACATTATGCAGCCCATGGCTCTCGGCGGAATCACTGACGGTGTAAAGAATGTGGAACTGTGTGCAGCTTATGCTGCTATTGCCAACGAAGGCGCATATATCGAACCCAAATTTTACTCCAAGGTATTGGATTCCAACGGCAAGGTGCTCTTAGACAATACCTCTCCCAGAAGCACTCAGGTGATCAAGCCCACGACGGCAGCACTCCTCACCGATGCCATGGTCGATGTTGTAACACATCCTAGCGGAACCGGTACCTCTGTAAACTTTGGCAATATGGCCATTGCCGGCAAGACCGGTACCACATCCGATTACAAGGATGTATGGTTTGCAGGTTATACTCCCTATTACACCGCTGCGACCTGGGTTGGATATGATAACAACGAAGTACTGGACAAGAACAACGGAGAACGCAGCCTGGCCAGAAAGCTGTGGCGTGCCGTGATGAGCCGGATCCACGAGGATCTTCCCAACGAACAGTTTACCACTCCGGAGGGTATTATCACGGTTACCGTTTGTTCCGAATCCGGAAAGCTCCCGATTCCCGGACTGTGCGATGGACACCTGAAGACAGAATATTTTGCCGACGGTACAGAGCCCTACACAAGCTGTGATCTGCACTATTCCGGCATGGTATGTGCATACGATGGTCTGGCCGCCTCCACTTCCTGTCCGTTCCAGGTTCCCGGCACCTGCACATTGCCTCTGATCGAGGATGAATCCCTGCATGCCGGCTCTGCTATCCTGCTTCCTGACGGAACCGTGATACAGCCCAAGACCAGCAATTACTGTCAGCACACTGCAGAATTCTTTTTGAATCCGGACTACGAAGCACTCCTCAGGCAACAGGAGTATGAACTTTACGGCTATTGATAAATTCCTATCATTTACAAAAATCAGCACCCCTGCGCATCAGGCGGTGCTGATTTTTCTGTTCATCCGGGAAAACCCGCTCGCGGACTCTCACGCCGAGCACGGTTGCGAAAGCGACATTTAGAAAGCCTTTCACACTTTAGACAGGGACTTTCCTATCATACAAAAAAAAGACCTTAAACGCTTAAAAGCCTTTAAGATCAATCCTTTTAAAAAAGCTGCTGACGGGAATCGGACCCGTGACCTCCGCACTACCAATGCGACGCTCTACCGACTGAGCCACAGCAGCAAATCCATATGGATTTCTGTTAATCATAGCGGCAAATCTACGCTATCATTAACCGGATGAATCATCACCCAAAGCTGCTGACGGGAATCGGACCCGTGACCTCCGCACTACCAATGCGACGCTCTACCGACTGAGCCACAGCAGCATCTCGTGACCACTCACGCAGTCACCGTATGTTATTCTATCAAAAGCCTTATCATTTGTCAACAATTAATTACATAAACTTTTGGAACAATACCCAATAAATTCTTGTGCTCCAGGTATCACAGGTATTCATTCTGGGAACGTTTCATAATAAACCGGACTCTGTGTCCCGTCTCCTCACATACTGAGCGAACCACTTCTTCCGCATCCTCTTTGGAATTGTCATTGACACAAATAATACATGTATTCCGTTTTCTGGAGAACAACGATTTCTTGGGCCACCTTATGTAGTATGAAATCCGATTCTTCAGCAATGCTCTCTCGATCTCCATCTTGCATTCAGAATTCAACACCTCACAAAGCTCAATCTCATTATTCACTGTCACTGCTCCGAATGTCTGTCGCATGTGTCTACCTCCCAATTACAATAATAGAATTATAGCACACCTGCCAAGAGAGTGCAAACAAAAATCTACTATTCTTTATCATCTTCCTGTGCGGCAAAACCCCAAAATTCCAAGAAACTGGTTTTAGTCTCTTTGTACTTAGACCTGCTGACAGGAATGATTCTCCCTCCTGTCAGTTCCACGGAAAAAGGCCTTACGCTTACAACTTCATTCAGATTCACAAGATAACTCTGGTGGCAACGCACAAAGCCTTCAGGAACCAGTTCCTGAACCTCATCCAGCTTCCGATAGATGGTCCAGGACTCGTTTTTCCCATGCAGGGTTATCATTCTCTTCTCACTCTCAAAAAACAAAATATCCCGGAATCCGATCTTAAACGCTGTTCCTTTGAACGTAACAAGGAAACAGTCATCTTCCTCCTCTGCTATCTGCTTCACCACCCTGTCCACCGCATCCAGAAACTTCTCTTCATTCACCGGCTTTAACAAAAAATTGCTGGGCTTCATACGGAAGATCTCTGTGGAAAATTCCGCATGCGAGGTAATAAAGATTACTTTAAGCCCGGAAAACTTCTCCTGAATTTTTGCCACTTCATTGATTCCGGTCACTCCATCCATATCGATATCCATCAACAAGAGGTCTGCCGTATTGCGTTCATTTCCCGGCTCATAATCTTCCAGTAATTCCGACAATTCATGATAAACGATAACACCTATTTCTCTCTGATAACGCTCCTCCAGTCTCTCTTTTATCTCCTTGCATAAATAAGTATTATCACAGCAAATCGCTATCTTGATCAACATGATTCCTCCGTCCTTTACACAAAAATCAATCCCTGAATCTTATTTTACCACATTTTTCCGGATTTCGGAACAATAAAAACGGATATTTTGCATTTTTTTCAAAATATCCGCCTTTTTTTACATAATTATGCAGTTTTTATTGCATTCTTTACATTTTCTGCCACAAAAGTTACAACATCTTACGTATCTTGCTTTTCAAACGCTGTAGTGCATTGTCGGTAGACTTTTCATCTCTTCCCAGCACCCTTGCAATTTCTCCATACCCCATACCGGTCATATAGAGATCCAGAACCTGTTTCTCAAAGGAACTCAGTTCACGCTCTATGGCTGTCTCCAGATATACCATTCTCTCCTTATCCAGAAACAGTTCCTCCGGGCTCTGCTGGATCTTATCTGACAAACGCTCCAGCAGTTCTTCCTCTCTACCTTCTTTCTGTGTGGATTGACTGTCATACAGCGACACATACGTATTCAGAGGAATGTGCTTTTTCCGGCGGGACGCCTGTACAGCCGTATACAACTGCCTGCTGACACACAACTGGGCAAAAGTATGGAAGCTGGCATCCCTTCCGCTGTCATAATCGCGAACAGCCTTAAACAGGCCGATCATGCCCTCCTGGATCAGATCCTCGTTGTCCCCGCCCAGAATGTGCATGGATTTAGCCTTGCTCCTCACAAGATCCTTATATTTTTCGCAAATATAATCCATGATCCCTTCTTCGCCACTTCGCAGCCGGTCGATCAATTCTTCATCTGACGCTATGTCGTAATTGTGATATTGGCTCCGATGATCCAACCTGCGCTCCTCCTGTTCTCTGCGCCCTCGCGCCAACTAAGCAAGTCTCTGCCTTACGATCTCATAGGCAAGCACACCTGCTGCCACGGAAGCGTTCAAAGAGTCGATATCACCTTTCATGGGGATCGATGCTATCATGTCGCACTTCTCTTTCACCAATCTGCCCACGCCTTCGCCTTCATTGCCGATCACTAGACCGATGGCTCCCTTCAGATCCAGCTGATACATGGTGGTACCGCCCATGTCTGCGCAGACAAACCACAAGCCCTCTTTTTTCAGCTCGTCAATGGTCTTGGCAAGATTCGTCACTCTCGCTACCGGCGTGTAATTCAAAGCTCCCGCCGAAGTCCTGGCAACGGTGGCTGTCAACCCCACTGCCCTGTTCTTCGGAATAATAACGCCGTGGGCGCCTGCCAAATTGGCCGTCCTGACGATTGCTCCCAGATTGTGGGGATCTTCGATATTATCCAGAAGGAAGATAAAGGGAGCCTCTCCTTTATCCCTTGCCGCCTTCAGAATATCCTCCACCTCAGCATACTCATAAGCCGCAGCATAGGCAATGACACCCTGATGCTTTCCGGTTTCTGACATCTGGTCCAGACGTTCTCTGGTCACATATTTGACCATGGTGTCATGCTTCTTGGCTTCCCGCTTGATGGTCATGATGGGGCCGTCCTGGCACCCGTCCAAAATAAAAATCTTATCAATGGGCTTACCCGACCGGTAAGCCTCAATCACTGCATTTCTGCCTTCTATGGTAAATTCCTGATATCCCATGATACAGTTCCTTTCCTGCGCGCTTTATATACTGAGGCCAACCGCTTGGATCCCTTGCTTACAAAGCACAAGCACTCTGTCCATCCGATCACACAGATACAGATACCCGATCAGTGCCTCAAACCCGGTAGCCTTCCGGTAATCTGCAATGGACGCATTCTTGGCCGTAGTGTAGGACTTGGCGTTGCGCCCACGCTTATAGACAGCCTCCTCCTCTTCGGACAATTCCGGCAAAAGTGCTTCTATCATCTGCGCCTGAGTCTGTGCCTTCACATATTGCGTGGTACGCTTATGCAGTTCGTTAGCAGCGCGATTGCCCCGCTCCACCACCACAGTGCGGATGATCAGGTCATACACCACGTCACCCATATACGCCAGTGTCAGCGGAGAATATGCCCTCACGTCATTCTCTTTACAGTCGAAAGACTCTTTAATTCTATCGAGAAGATCTATCCTTAAGCTCTCTTCCATTTTACTCCCTCACGGGTATCCTCCAGAATGATACCTTTTGCAAGCAGTTCTCCTCTGATTTCGTCGGCCCGGGCAAAATTCTTTGCCTTTCTGGCCATCTGACGCTCTTCAATAAGTTTCTCGATATCAGCATCCAGCATCTCTTCCTGCTTATCCACAATCAGACCGCAGATATCCGACAGCACTACAATTTTCTCTTTTACAGCTTCCAAAAATGCCTTGCTGCTTGCTTCGGACACATTGGTGTTTACAAATTTAACTAGCTCAAAGATAGCCGAAACTGCATCTGCCGTGTTGAAATCATCGTCCATAGCTTCTTCAAATTTAGCCACATAAGCATCTGCTTCCTTTAAAAGAGCTGCTTCCGCTTCTGTGAGTTCCAAAGCGGCTGCTTTGCCCAGAAGATACTTCAGGTTATCTACGCTGGTCACGATCCTCTCATAACCATTTCTTGCTGCTTCCATCAGATCTGCGCTGAAGTTCAGCGGGCTCCTGTAGTGTGCGGACAGCATAAAGAAGCGGAGCACCTGGGGATCATACTTTTCAATAATATCCCTCACAGTAAAGAAATTGCCAGCTGATTTGGACATCTTCTTATTGTCGATATTTAAAAAGGCATTGTGCATCCAGTATTTTGCAAAAGGCTTGCCGTTTGCCGCTTCAGACTGGGCAATTTCGTTTTCATGATGAGGGAATACCAGATCCTCTCCGCCTGCGTGAATATCGATCTCCTCACCCAGATATCTCTTACTCATTACGGAGCACTCAATGTGCCAGCCGGGACGGCCGTTACACCAGGGAGACTCCCAGTAAGGCTCTCCTTCTTTCTTTGGCTTCCACAGTACAAAGTCGAGGGAATCCTCTTTCTGATCTTCACCGGACACAAGCAGAGAACGGTTGCCGCCCTGCAGATCATCCAGATTCTTATGGGACAGCTTACCGTATTCTTTAAAGCTTCTGGTGCGGAAATATACGGTGCCGTCAGCCGCTGCATAAGCATGGCCTTTTTCGATCAGGGTACCGATCATATCAAGCATACCGCAGATTTCCTGGGTTGCAAGGGGATGGGTGGTTGCCGGCTTAACATTCAGAGAAGCCATGTCCTTCTTGCACTCTGCAATATAGCGCTGTGAGATCACCTCACTGTCTACGCCCTCCTCAATGGCCTTCTTGATGATCTTATCATCCACATCCGTGAAATTGGATACATAATTCACCTCATAGCCCTTGTACTCCATGTAGCGGCGAACGGTATCAAACACGATCATGGGGCGTGCATTACCGATATGAATAAAGTTATATACGGTAGGGCCGCATACATACATTTTTACCTTGCCCGGCTCTATGGGGATAAAATCTTCTTTTGCTTTGCTGAGTGTGTTATAAATTTTCATGCTCATTTATTTTCTCTCCTGTCTTATGATTTTTCTTTTCTTTCTTTGTGGACAACTGCTTCTCCTGCTTTTTCACCTTTTTCCGAAGATGCTTCAGATCCTTCTCCATCTCAAAAAGACGATCCGTCAGTTCTGCATTGACTCTCTGCAAGTTGCTGATATCTTCTTTTACAGGGTCAGGCAAATCCACCTGATTCATGGTCTCTCTGGGGAGATATTCATTGTTGCGCTTCACCACGCGTCCGGGAACACCCACAACCGTGGAGTTGGGCGGCACCTCGTTGAGCACCACGCTTCCCGCACCGATCTTGGAATTCTCGCCGATGGTAAAGGATCCCAAAACCTTGGCTCCCGCACTGATCATAACATTGTCACCGATGGTGGGATGACGCTTGCCGTGCTCTTTGCCGGTTCCTCCCAGCGTAACACCCTGATACAGCGTTACGTTGTTGCCGATGATCGTCGTCTCTCCGATGATAACACCGTTCCCGTGATCGATAAAAAAGCCCTTCCCGATCTGGGCACCCGGATGGATCTCAATGCCGGTCTTGCGCACTCCTCGCTGAGAAATGTATCTTGCCAGAAAATAATGTTTTTTCATATACAGCTTATGGGCCAGCCTATAGTGCAGCATCACCTTAAAACTGGGATAAAGAAGCACTTCCATGGCTGAATGGATTGCCGGATCCCGCTCTCTGATAATGCGGATCTCCTCTTTAATATTTTTGATCATACCCATCGGAATACCTCCTGTCCGATATAAAACCACAAAAAAAACGCGGCAACTCCTCTCCTGCCAGAGACGAATTGATCCGCGGTTCCACTCTGCTTAAGGTCCAATGACCTTCCCTCATTACGGTTAACGCCCGCCTACGTGCCCGGATACCCATGTGTACAGCACACTTCCCCGGACAGGCTCACGGATGCACTTCCTGTTTCCAAGGTCAGGATTGCTTACAGCCGGTGACAATCCCTCTCTGCGGCCTCCTAAAAACAGTACTCTTTCCGCTCAACGCCATACTATTCACTTACTTAATAAGATATGCAAAAACCGCCGATTTGTCAACTGATTTTTTACATCGGCGTTCCCACTTCAATTAAATTGCCGTCCAGATCATAAAAACGAACGACTTTCTGCCCCCAGCTATGGGTCATAAGCCTGTTAACATACCGTATGGAAGGGTATAATCTTTCCAGCTTTTCAATGAACGCCTCTATCTCCCTTTCTTCAAAGTACAGTTCGCAGGTATTATTTTCCGGAACAATTTCTTTTTCCAGAAACTTTTTCCAGATTGCCTCATCCTGGAGCACAAGTCCCTCTGTTAAGATCATATTACCATCATTATCAAGCACCACGTCCAAGCCAAACAGATCATGATAAAATTGCTTTGATTTTTCAATATCTTTTACAACGATTAAAATATTTTTTAGTTTCATGTTCTTACTCACCTAAAAAACGGTCGCATGGTGTCGGTCGTATTTCGTAGGCATTTTCTTTTCCCTTACGTGAAATAAACTTACTTTTTGACTCTATGCCGCATCATCAAATGTATTCAAAAATACCTTGAATTGCATCAGACACATTCATCATTTCGGAAATTGGTAATCTGTCTACTTTTTTATAACCGCGAATAGACAAATCCAACAATGCGAGCTTTTCGCAATGGATATATCCCTTTGTATTCTCTGTAGACGTCCATATGTGTAGAGGCCCCGAGTTAGAGGGATTGATAATAGGACATCCAATGATTGCACCACTGGCATTAAAAAAATCTTTACTGGCAACCAGTACCGGATGCTTGATTTTCTCTATTTTGAGAATATCTCCCTGATGCAGCTGCTCCATTACCACACCTCTCTTCCGACAGGTTCTCCCCAATCATATTCGCCATCAAGCATCAACTTCCCGTCATATTCTGCAGCCCTTTCCTCTAATGTTTTATGACGAAATGGTTTTACTAAAGTAATTACACCGTTTGATACCGTAACATCCAAAACCTCATTTAATGCAATTCCTGCACTTTTTAGTATTTCTTTAGAAAGTCTGATTCCTTGACTATTTCCCCATTCTTTCACTTGAGCTTGCATAATAACCCCCTTGCATTTAGTATATACATAGTATATACTAAATGCAGAAAAATATCAATACTTACTTTCCGCAGCAGCCACTACAGCCTTCGCATCCGCCGGAAACCTCTCTGGCAGTCAGGTCAAAGGGACTTGTGAGCATACAGATGGCCTGAGAAGAAATACCCTCGCCGGTGCCGGTAAAGCCAAGGCCCTCTTCTGTAGTCGCCTTCACGTTCACCTGCTCCACCTGAAGATCAAGGGCGCCTGCAATATTTTCTCTCATGGTATCGATATAAGGACGCATTTTAGGTGCCTGGGCTATGATAGTCGCATCAATATTTTCGATCAGAAAGCCCTTTTCCATCAGCAGATCTCCTACTTTTTTCAAGAGTACCATGGAGGAAATGCCTTTATAAGCAGGATCACTGTCCGGGAAATGCTTGCCAATGTCTCCAAGCGCCGCAGCTCCCAGCAATGCATCCGCAATTGCATGCAACAGCACATCTGCATCGGAGTGCCCCAGCAAGCCCTTCTCATAAGGGATCGTCACCCCGCCTATTATCAGATCCCGGCCCTCTACCAACCGGTGTACGTCGTAACCCATACCAACTCTCATACGCTATTTCCTTTCTGTAAAAGCCCGAAAAAACCTACCGCTTCTTACTGAATCTGCGGTATTCCTGTTTCCCCCGCTCCGGTTTCGCCGGCCTGCGGTCCTTGTCTCTGCCTCTTCTGCCGCGCTCTTTGAACTGCCTGTCGCCATCATACCGGCGCCTGTCGTCATCGCGCCCGCGTCTGCCCCTCTGCCCTTCCCGAAGCGTCCGCTTCACCGGGGGCTCATCAACAGGGATCTCCTGCCCCTTCTCTCCCACATAATACTTTAACAGGGCGGCGGCAAGACTTAAAGCATCGCAGTCTTCCTTTTCCATCTTGCGCTGCAGGAACTTCTCCATCAGTTCCATGTCTTCACTGTCCTTAAGCTCCCAAACCTGATCCAGCAGCTTTTCGGCTTTTGCTTTCATCACCTTGCCGGCACCCGGAAGACGCTTTTCTTCGATCTGCGTATGGCATACACGCTCTATTTCTCTGATGCGAAACACCTCGCGGCCTTCCACAAAGGTAAAGGATTTGCCGGATTTGCCGGCCCGCCCGGTTCTTCCGATACGGTGCACATAGTATTCAATATCCTGGGGCACATCGTAGTTGATCACCGCTTCCACGTCATCTACATCAATTCCTCTGGCTGCCACATCCGTGGCAATGAGTATATTGGTGCTGCCGTTTCTAAACCGGCCCATAGCCACATCTCTCTGGGCCTGCGCCATATCGCCGTGAAGTCCTTCCGCCTGAAAATCATGCTGCTTCAGCACTTCGGTAAGCTCGTCTACCTTTTTCTTGGTATTACAAAAGATCAGGCATAATCTTGGCTGATAGTATTCCAACAGTCTCACGCAGGCTGCATCTTTGTCCAAACTGCGCACCCGGTAGTAGTATTGAGATACCAGCGGGATGGTGAGTTCCTTCGCCGCCACCTTGATCAGCTTTGCATCGGTTTGAAATTTGTCGGTGATCTCCAGGATCGGCTTAGGCATGGTTGCCGAGAAAAGTGCTGTCTGATGCTCTCCGGGAATCTGGCCCAAAATCAGCTCCATATCCTCCCGAAAACCCATATTCAGCATTTCGTCCGCTTCATCCAGAACCACCATATTCACATGCTCCAGCTTAATGGTATGCCTGCGCATATGGTCCATGACACGTCCCGGCGTGCCCACAATGATCTGGACTCCCCGCAGACCGCTGATCTGCCTGCCGATATCCTGGCCGCCGTAGACGGGCAGCACTTTAATGCTGTGCATATATTTGGCCAGCTTTCTAAGCTCCTCTGCCGCCTGGATCGCCAGTTCTCTGGTAGGGCAAAGCACCACGGCCTGCAGCGCGCGAAGGTCCGGATCCACCTTTTGGATCAACGGGATGCCAAAAGCAGCAGTCTTACCGGTACCTGTCTGGGCCTGTCCGATTATGTCCCTTCCTGCAAGCAGGCTGGGAATCGCCTGCTCCTGAATGGGAGTCATGGTCTGAAATCCCATCTCTTTGATGGCACGCAGGATTCTTTTGTCAAGAAGCTCCTCCAGCGATCTTTCCTCTGTATTATCTATTATTCCCTCA
>JAZNMF010000083.1:0-10167 GCA_045579545.1 Acetatifactor sp.
GGAATGTCTTCTGTTGGTAAACATAAAACCTTTTTTAATTGCCATGCTCCTCTTTCCTTTCAACAGATACGGGCACCTTCCCAAATACTGAGGAAAGATGCCCTTTTGTATTCTTATTCAATCTGACCTATGCCCCGTAAACCTCATAGTAAGCATCAATAGCAGCCTTCAGGGTATCGTCAATATACACCTGTCCCTTATAAGGCCTGTTGTAAAGATACTCAACCACGTCAGCCATTGTGACAATGGCATTGGCGTCAAAGCCGTATTTTTCTTTGATCTCTTCCAGGGCACTCACCTTACCGCCAAGCCCCTTCTCCATGCGGTTCAGGGAAACCATCAGGCCCACGATCTCAACATCTGCGGCACCTTTTACCTTGGGAACCGTCTCTTCCATGGACTTTCCGGAGGTGGTCACATCCTCGATCATGATCACTCTGTCACCGTCCTTGAGTTTAGTGCCAAGGAAGCTTCCCTTATCAGCACCGTGATCCTTCTCCTCCTTGCGGTCGGAACAATAGCGCACTTCCTTTCCGTACAGCTTGCTGTATGCAATGGCAGTGGCCACGCCGATGGGGATTCCCTTGTAAGCAGGTCCGAATAATACATCAAAATCGTCACCGTAGGTGTTGTGGATCGCTTTCGCGTAATATTCTCCAAGCCCCATGAGCTGACTGCCGGTAACATATCCGCCGGCATTCATAAAAAACGGGGACTTACGTCCGCTCTTCAAAGTAAATTCGCCAAATTTCAGGACCTGGCAGTCCACCATAAATTCAATAAATTCCTGCTTATAGCTTTCCATTGGAAATCCTCCTTGCCATGATGTCATTCTTATACTACCATAAAGCCCATCTTTTATCAATCTAATTTTCTTTTCCGCCAAAATGCTGCGACACCGCCTTCCGGCAACATCGCAGCATCTCATGACAATCCTTATTTTACAGTTTCCGCCTGCAGGAATCTTCTCACATTCTCTGTCAGCAGCGCATCGTAATCTCTCACAGCAATGCCCTCTTCCACAGCCATATCTCTCACAGCCCTGAGGATATGCGCATATCCGTTGCCTCCGAAGGTTTTCCACATGGTCTTCAGGCAGATGTCATTGCAGACCAGGATCTGCTTTCCGTATCCTTCCTTCAACAGGTCAGACAACAGTCTGATTCTTTCCAGGTCGTAGGCAAAGCGGCGTTCGCGGGAGGTATAGAACTCCTTGCCAAAGTTATCGAACTCCACGTACACGCCTCGCTCCAGCAAAGCTCTGATATAGTCCGGACGAAGCCATACGTCAATATGGTCGATACAGATCTTGTCCGGTCTTGCGCCTTCACCCGTCAGGATGTCAATGACTTCAAAGCCGTTTTCCGTATACAGATCCGTATGTACGTGGATGGCTTTTCCCGTCTCTGCTCCCACCATACCTGCCGCGTGAAGTACTTTTTTCTCACTGGGGCTCATGACAGCGCTGGTACCGATCTCGCCGATGATACCGGCTTTGATATCGGTATCTCCGATCCCCACAAGGATATCTTTGCGCATTTCTTCAGCAAGCTCTTCTACGCTCGCCTTCTCCACGTAAGAGTAATGCGCCTTCTGATAATAGTGGCCGCACCCCATTATGATATTCACACCGGACCGCAGTGACACTTCCCGCAAAGCAAGGGGATCTCTGCCGATCTCGTCAAGAGTACAGTCGACGATGGTCTGACCGCCCCACTTTTTAAAATAGTTCATCTCTTCCACAGCATCGTCTATGCCTTCCAGCAGGGCGTTGTCCAGAATACCGTAAGGATCCGCAAATACCTCCGCCCGGTTGGCCATATTGATCTTGTCGTAGAAGCAATCAGGCTCATTGCCCGTGATATCCACGCAGCCTCTCATGTCAATAAAAATATGTTCATGCGAGGATGTGATCCCAAGCTTATCTTCCGATATTTCTCCCAAAACAGTGTTAATCATCTTTTTCCCTCCAAAAATCTACTGCAGTTTCAAATCAAAAGGCAGCTTGCCCTTCGGCATATATTCTCCGTTCAGTACGGACAGACAGCGCCCGATCATTTCTTCCCTTCCGCCGATACTGATGACGGCTCTGGGGAAATGCGGTGCCGCTTCGAGAGGATAGGGGTTACCCAGATGTATCACTGCTGCCAGCTTATCCTTCAACGCCTTCATCAGATAGACCATTCTGGGTGTCAGATCGCTTCCGAGAGAGTATGCGACAACCGTAGAATATGTGACAAAGATCACCTCGTCTGCCTGCAGCGCTGCATCCAGGATTGCTTCCACCTGCTGAGGGCAGGGATACGGATTGGCCGTCCTGATCTGACTGCCCGGGAATTTCTCCAGAACATACTGCTTTACCGTTTCAATATTGTCATCGTTGATGCCCACCGGGAACGTAATCTCAAAGGGAACACCCGCATCATCCTGATAAAAGTTTTCCTTTACCAGAACGAACAGCTTCCTCTTCTGCTGATCCAGAGCCACCGGCGCGTCACTGTCTTTGATTACACAGATACTGTCTCTGGCAATGGCTTCAATACACTCTTTATGGGTATCTGTCACTTCCGTCAATCCGGTCTGATTCATCGTCATCTTCTGTGCCCTGAGCACTCTTGCCACAGCCTCGTTCAGGCGTTCCTCCGAAAATACGCCGTTCCTGTATGCATTCAACAGATACTCGTATGCTGTTTTAAAGGGTACCCTGTAATTGGGCAGAACAATGTCGTGTCCGGCCTTCACAGACAAACCGTAACACTGCTCCTCACCAAATTTCTGAAGAATCCCCATCATTGCAAAAGAATCGGTGAGCAACAGGCCGTCATATCCCTGGTTACGCAACAGTCCGATGATCTTTTCGGAAAGGGATGCCGGATACGTATCATCTACCTTGGGAATATAGGTGTGGGTGGTCATGACCGCATGCAGTCCCACATGTTCCATGGCATACAGATAGGGCTTGATTACAGTGTCCATGATGTCCTTTTCTGTATATTCTGTGATATCCTCAAAAACATGACCGTCCAGTCTGATGTCCGCCGGACTCGGGAAGTGTTTCATGATACCTATCATGCCATTATCCTGCTCACCGCGCAGCACTGCCGATGTCATTCTGCACACATGATCAATATCACTTCCGAAGCTGCGGGGCAAGCTGAGCATCTGGTCTCCGTCCAACAGATCAACCACCGGTCCTCCTGCCATATTATAGCCGTACTGCTTGGATTCAATGGCTGTTGCAGCGCCAAGCTGATATGCCAGCTCCTCATCTCCGGTGATGGAAAGGGCCATGGCAGAGGGTGCTCTGTAGCTTCCGGTAGGGAAGCCGTCTTCCATATCCGCAAAAATCAGGATAGGATAGTCCGTATGCTTTCTGACCTCTTCGATCTCTTTTTTGTAATCGGTCAATGTGGGAGGAATCTGGATGGACCCAACACAACGGTTCTCCATCATATGGTAGATGAACTCCCTGTCTTCCTCGTCAATAAATCCCCTTACCATCAGAAGCTGACCTATTTTTTGTTCCACTGTCAATTCATCAATATTCAACGCTTTCATTTTTATTTCCTCTCTCTTTGCGGCTGTAAATGATAAGTTGCGGTGCCGCTTTCCAGTCTCTTAATCGATACCATAAACCGCTCCTGTATGTAATATCCATCCGGCAGTCTTAGGAATCCGTAGCATCCTTCCGGAACCGTCACCGTCAACTCTATATCATGCTTGTTGCGTTCCCATTTCACCTCTACCTTTCCGGCAGGTACATTCTGGTATCCTCCCGCATGGTCGAGCGTACTGATAAAGTTAGGGGAAATCTCCAGTTCGTTTACATCGCGGGCATAGGGGTTGATCTTTACACCGGCTATGTGCTTGAAGAACCAGGAGCTGATATCCCCCCAGAAATGATGGTTCTTGGAACCGATGTCAGGATCGTTGGGTTTCTTAAAGCTCTCAAAAAGAGTGGTGGCATCCTCGTACACGATCCAGTGACCATAGGAAGGATATTCAGGCCCCGCTATCATGCGGAATGCCAGCTCTGCATAGCCGTTCTGTGCCAATACATGGAAGATAACTCTGCTGGCCAGCACGCCGAAGTCCATACGCCCGCCGGTTTCCTCAATATAATGTAACAGTACATCCATCGCAGCCTTTATTTCGCCCGGCTCAAACAGACCGTAAGCAATACCCATTGCCTGGGCACCCTGACCTCTTCCCAGAACGGTGGCACCATCCGCCTCGATCAGCACCTTGCGTGCTGCCGTACGCAGCTCCGCCCGGAACCCGGAAGCATACTCTGCCTCCTCCACCCTGCCAATGGCCCGGAACATAATATCACATTTTTCGCAGATATCCATAGCGATCAGGGTAGAACTTACAATAAGGGGAGTCAGGGGTAATTTGTATTGGATCGGGACATAATCGAAGAGGCCAAGCTCCAGCAGCCCCTGCCTGTCTCTCTTGCCCTTCAGGAAGGCCAGATATTTCATTGTGGCATCCACATTGTCTTCCACAAGATCCGTTCTTCCCCGGTAAAGCCATGTATAATAGGGCAGATAAATGAGTGCACTGTCCCATCCAGGTCCGTTCCACTCACCGCTCTCATCGCTGTACCCCCAGCAGGAGGTGGGTACGATACCCGGCAATTCTCCGCTCTCCTTCTGGGCTTTTCTCATATTGTCAAGCCATACACGGTAGCTGTTCTCCGGTGTCAGATTAAAGAGCATCTGCTCACAGGAAATGGCTGCATCTCCCGTCCAGCCGTTCTTTTCACGGTGCGGGCAGTCCATAGGAAAATAGTAGAAATTGGAGATATCCGCATTGTAGGTGGCCTTCTGTAATTTGTTGATCACTTCGTCGGAACAGTAGAAATCACCATTCTTTTGTAAGCCTGAGGACAGCACCTCGAAGGTCAGCAGATCCTCGGTGGCCTGTTCTTCTGTGAGACCGCTCACCAGACAGTAACGCATGCCGAAGAACGTAAAGGAAGCCGCATATTCTTCCTCCCCTTCTCCTCTCAGGATGTAGATCATACGGTGTTTCCACCCTATGGGCGCACTGATCATTCTAAGGTCCAGATTACCGGTACTGTCTAACTTCTCGCAGGTCTGAATGGATAGTCTCTGTCCCTTCTCGCCTTTGATCTTCAGTCTCACGATTCCCGCAAGGTTCTCTCCGAAATCATAGATATATCCGGTCTTATCCGCTTCGTCCAAAGGCTGTGAATCCGGATAAGCCAAATTATCCTTTATTGCTCCGATACACCCCTTTCTTACTGAAACAGGGGTAAGTTTCTTGATCAGTACGATAGGCTCTGCTGTACAAATCTTCGCCTCTCCCTTCGGCGTCACCGCAGGTATGGCATTCTTCCAGTCACCGTCATCAAAGCCAGGCAGGTTCCAGCCGGGAAGCTCGCATCTCGCATCGTAATATTCACCCAGTCTGAAATCTTCAAACAGAATCGGTGAAGGATGGGTCTTAAAGCTCTCGTCTGCGGTAAATTGCAGTTTTCTGCCGTCCTCATAATCCACGGTAAGCTCCAGTGCCACCTTGGGTGCACTGCGATAAGAAGCCAGATGGAACTGCCAAACCTTTGCGCCGGAATAATTCAGATGTCCGTTGCCCAACAGGATACCCAGCACGTTCTCTCCCTGCACCAGATATTCCTTCAGGTCATAGCTGTCATAGTACATGATATGGTCGGGATTGCTCAGATAAGGTGCAATAAATCCTTTGGTAATCTCCTTACCATTGATGAAGAGCTTGTAAAAACCAAGACCGCAAATCGTAATCTTACTGTCTTTCACCTC
The DNA here is from genome assembly GCA_045579545.1 of Acetatifactor sp. Classification (GTDB taxonomy): domain Bacteria; phylum Bacillota; class Clostridia; order Lachnospirales; family Lachnospiraceae; genus Acetatifactor. The sequence continues at coordinate 5,805 of JAZNMF010000083.1, forward strand.
TCCGGCAACCGTAAAGGACTTACGCAGATATGGATCCGGAACCGGATCGTAATAACTCCCGTATTTTTCTGTTGCTGCAATAAAATTCTTGGGAAACATAGCAACCTCCTCAACAACGTAGTTTACCAGTAGATTTTCCAATCAGGATTTATCGTTCTATACATTGCTTCCATAAAGTAGTAATCTCCCCAGATACTGCACTCCGGCTGATGCCCTGCATTTCGGTTGTACATAGAGTTCATGATCAGACCGTTGGAGTTCTCCAAATGGGCAGTGGAATGATCCTTGATCAATGCATCCAGCATTTCAAGGGCTTTCGCCTTGTACTCAGGATTCGGGAAGTACTTATCCATCTCCAGAATACCGCAGATGGCAATAGATGCTGCAGAAGTATCTCTGGGTTCCTCTCCCTCGGTAAAGATCATATCCCAGTAAGGGATCTTGTCCTCAGGAAGCTGTCTGAAGAACGCGTCGGTAACACCATTAAACTTCTCCAGAATACTGTCATCCTTAAGATACCTATAATTCAAAGCCATCCCGTAAATGCCCCATGCCTGTCCTCTTGCCCACATTGAATTGTCGGAATACCCCTGTACGGTAGCCGCATACAAAGGTTCTCCCGTGAAGGTGTCAAAGAAATATGTATGGTTTGTGGAGTAATCTTCACGGATCACACGATCTACCGCAGTCCTGAAATGCTTCTCCGCAATGTCTCTATAGATATCCTTCCCGGTCAATTCACTCACTCTGTAAAGCAACGGAAGATTTAACAGGCAGTCGATGATCAGGCGATTGGTTTCGCGACTGTCATCCATGGGACCCCAGGCCTGAATATAGTTGCCATTCGCCCGAAATCTGCTGATCAGCTGATCCGCAGCCAGAACAGCAGCCTCAAGGCCTTTCTCACTGCCGTAAAGGTCGTAAGCAGCCAGACAGGAAGGGCTGTAAAGGAAGCCCATATCATGATGGTCCACTGCCTCCTTCTTCACGATTCTGTCATGCAAAATATCCACCTGTTTTAATGACTCTGTTTTATATTTTTCAAGTCCGGTAAACTCATAAGCAAGATTTAATATGCCGCCCCAAAAGCCGTCCGTCCACACCTTGCCGCCATCAGTTATATAGCAATAGTCAAAGCTCTGGCCTCCCGGAATACCATTGTCCATGTCAGCGATCAAACGATCAATTTGTTTCAAAAAATAATCCATATAAAATTCCTCTTCTTGTCCGATATTTGTTTTCTCATGAGGAGAGTCTTTGCACTGTTCCGTGCCAGTGCAAAGACTCTCACATACATTTACTTATCTTTAATCACTTATCTGAATATCACTTCACTTCATAGATACAGATATCATCAATACTGAACGATGCAGTAGCTGTATTGCTCATAAGTGCAAAGCGAAGCAGATCATTTACAGCCAAAGGATTAAATGCTGCTTTATTATGCATATTGGCACCTTCCACCAATGCTACACCGTCTACATAGATGTCTTCTGTTTCCGTTGCAAAATCACACACGATCTTGATCCGGTGCTCACCTACCTCCAAGGTCTTGGTGGCGTAAGCGGAGCCCTCGATCTGCAACACATTATTGATCACAGCACAGAGGTGGGACATCTTTCCGCCTCCGTCTACAGAACGAAGCTGAACTCTCACATTGGTTCCGGTAGCTTCCGTAATCTTCAGGCTAAATTCATAAGCGATTTTCTGCCCGGAACGGTCTGTGGTAGAGGTGGCATCTGCCCAGGAAGTACCTGTACCGAATCTGGCATCCGAATTGACACTTGTCAATCCGGTTGTCGCCAGTATCTTATACTCTTTATCATTGACATTCACTGAATCAGCGGCAATTTCACGGTTAGCGGCAGGAACAACCGTCGTAAAACCATTTACACCGGTAGCACCGCTCCAGCCGGCAAAGCTGAAGTTCGGGTCGTCAAAGTTCTCTGCAAAGATCACAGGGGCTGTCACCGTTATTACATTAGAGTCAACACTCTCGGCTCCTGTCGCGGACACACGGCAGAAGTAATATGTACTTCCCACTTCTGCAGGCGTTACCTTATAGGTTGCCGAGGTCGCACCGCTGATAGCTTCTGCGCCGGTTTTATCAGCATCATCGCAACGATACCACTGGTAGCTTACCGTTCCCTCCGGGGTTACGGTTGCTGCCACCGTAAGGGTGGCCTCTTGACCCACAACTGACGTTGCTGCTGCAGGCTGGGTACCGATGGTGATCACCGGTACCGGAGCGGTAGCAACTGTGGGAACCCAATCTGCATCCACTTCATAGATGCTGATATCATCAATGATAAAGGCTGCCGTCTCATTCTTAACGTTAAATCTCAGCAGATCGTTCACTGCCACAGGATTAAAGCCTACTGCATTGTGCATAGCTTCATCTTCTGTCAAAGCCACACCATCAATATAGATGTCCCGGGTTTCATTAGCAAAGTCACATACAACCAGGAAGTGATACGTTCCGGCGGTCAATGTCTTAGTAACACTGGAGCCCTCCAAAATAATTACGTTATTGGACAGTCTGAAGAGATAGGACAGCTTTCCGCCGTTATCTACGGAGCGGAGCATAACTTTCATTGTGGTTCCGGAGTCTGCTGTCAGTTCCAGATCAAACTCATAAGCGATTCTCTGTGCGGATCTGTCTGTGACAGATGTAGCATCTGCCCAGGTTGTGCCGCTTCCGAATCTGGCATCGATGTTGGAATCACTGCTCAAAGCTTCGGTGATCGCATTCACCTTCAATTCCTTATCTGCCGCATCGGTTGCATCCGCAACGATCTCTACAACTGCATTTCCTGCTTTTGTCATACCATGAACCGTGTTCCATGCAGAAAGAGCAAATCCGTCAGCATCAAAGTTCTCCGCGAAGATAGCGGGAACGGCAACAAATACCACATCGGAATCAACACTTACCGCGCCTTCAGCCGACACACGGCAGAAGTAGTAATAAGGACTGCCCAACTGGGTAGCTGTTACTTTATAAGTGGCAGAGGTTGCATTTTCAATAGCTTCTGCCTCGGCCTTTTCAGAATCCGTGCAACGATACCACTGGTAGCTTACTGCTGCGTTCAGGGTTGCTTGTGCTGCTACGGTCAGAGTCGTTTCCCCGCCCAATGCCAGGCTGGCACCTGTAGGCTGGGTACCGATGGTGATCACCGGTACCGGAGCTTCGGGAGCCCAGTCTGCAGTCACTTCATAGATGCAGATGTTATCGATACTGAATTCCTTTGTAGGGTTCTTTACGTTAAATCTCAACAAGTCGTTCACTGCCTGAGGATAGAAGGCTGCCGCGTTGTGCATTGCTTCATCTTCCACCCAGAGCACACCGTTGATATAGATATCGCGGGTCTCGGTTGCAAAATCACATACAACCTGGAAATTATAGGTACCTGCCGTCAAATTTCTGGTTTTAGAGGAACCATCCAAAACGATGGTATTGCTGTCTAATCTGAACAGATTAGACACCTTTCCTCCGCCGTCATGGGAGCGCAACATAACCTTCACTATAGTTCCGGTATCGGCTGTCAGCTTCAGATCAAATTCATAAACAATCCTCTGTGCAGATCTGTCTGTGGTAGCGGTTGCGTCTGCCCAGGAATCGGTGCTTGCGAATCTTGCATCGATATTACTGTCACTGCTGAGAGCTGTGGTAATCTCGCTCACCCTCAGTGCCTTGTCGCTTGTGTCAGATGCACCTGCAACGACCGCTACCGTGGCATTGCCGGATTTCGCAATGCCCTTGACTCCGGTTGTTCCGCTCCAGCCGGCAAAGGTGAAGCCTGAGCCGTTAAAGTCCTCTGCAAAGAGAATAGATACTCCTGCAAATACCACGTCGGAGTCAACACTCTGTGCGCCGGTTGCAGATACGCGGCAGAAGTAATAAGTAGAATTGCTAACCTCTGTAGGTTTTACCTTATAAGTAGCAGATGTCGCATTTTCAATAGCTACAGCACCGGTCTTATTGGTATCGGAGCAGCTGTACCACTGATAGCTTACTGATGCGTTGACAGTTGCTGTGGCAGCCACTGTAAGAGTAGCCTCCTCGCCTAAAGCTACCGTTGTATCTTCAGGCTGGGTACCGATAGTGATCACCGGTACCGGAACTTCGGGAGCCCAGTCAGAAGCCACTGCATAAATGCAAATATCGTCAATGATAAATGCTTCTGTGGTGGTATTTGCCTTAAGGGCAAAACGAAGCAGGTCATTCACTGCCTGAGGATAGAAGGCAGTTGCATTGTGCATCGCGCCGTCCTCTATCAGGGCAATACCGTCCACGTAGACACTCTGTGTCTTGGTTGCAAAGTCAACGATGATGTGAAGCTTATAGGTTCCTGCCGCCAGAGTC
>JAZNMF010000084.1:0-23917 GCA_045579545.1 Acetatifactor sp.
ACCTCGCCAAGCGCCGGCGTTTTTCAAGGGCCTTTTATCTGAACCCTGTCTTGCCCGGCACACACTTTAACCGTCCGGCGATTTTGCTTTTCTCCGATTAAATGACATTTTGCAGAAAACCTCCAGGCCCCACTCAATTCAGCAGATGAACTGAGCGGGGCTAATTTATTGTTCTCACCTGATAAATAATGGTTAAAAAATTCTTGACAATTCCAGTTTTCATCAGTATACTAAAGCCAACAAGTGTATTAAGATAATTAATACACTTAGGCGCACCCTTGCTAGCAGATAATAATACGTATCGATTCGCAGCTCGGGAAGAAAGGAGAAGCTTTCATGATTGCATTGGATTATCGAGACAAGCGTCCCATTTATGAGCAGATCGTGGAAAAGCTGGAGAAGCTTATTGTCTGCGGGGCTCTGAAATCCAACACCAAGATGCCTTCCGTGCGCTCTCTTGCTATGGAACTCTCTGTCAATCCCAACACCATTCAACGGGCATATGCCCAATTGGAACAGGACGGATACCTGTACACCATCGTAGGCCGGGGGAATTATGTCACCTCCGAAACAGAATGGAAAGACGGGAGAATGCAGACTGTCCTCAGAGAGTTTACGGAGTGTCTTAACAAAGCGCGTGAGACAAAAGTGCCCAGGGGGGAACTGTTGGCACTGCTCAATCGCATCTATCCGGAAAAGGAGGGAGAGAATTCATGATAACGATTCAAAAAGTATCCAAGTATTTTGATGAGATCAAGGCCTTGGATCAGATTACTGCCAATATCGGGGAAGGTCAGGTTTTTGGCCTTATTGGCACCAATGGAGCCGGCAAGAGCACACTGATGCGTACCATGTGCGGCGTGCTGAAGCCGGACGAGGGAAGTATTTTGATAGACGATCAGGAGGTATATGAGAATCCTGAGGCCAAATCCCAGATTTTCTACATTTCTGACGATCAATATTTCTGGGGCGGCGGCACACCCGCCGAAATGCTGAAATTTTACTGCACCTGGTACCCGGGCTTTGACACAGAGAGATTTCATAAACTAATGGGGATCCTGAATCTCGACGTGAACCGTAAGATCAATACCTTTTCCAAAGGTATGAAAAAGCAGCTGTCCGTATTGTTCGGTATTTGTGCAGGAACCAAATATCTTTTGTGCGACGAGACCTTTGACGGTCTGGATCCCGTCATGCGCCAGACAGTTAAGAGCCTGTTCATTCAGGAAATTGATGCCAGAGGACTGACTCCCGTAATCGCCTCTCACAATCTGCGGGAGTTAGAGGACATCTGCGATCATGTGGGACTGTTACATAAAGGCGGCATTCTGTTTTCCAGAGATCTGGATGAAATGAAACTGGGTATCCACAAGCTGCAATGTGTTTTTGCGCCGGACACCGCCTATGATGCTGTTTTTCAGGAAATGGAGCTGTTGCATCGCGAGACCAGAGGATCTTTAGTAACACTGACCATCCGGGGACAAAGGGAGCAAATCGATACCGTTATGAGAGGTCTAAGTCCCATATTCTATGAAATCCTTCCTCTCTCTTTAGAGGAAATATTCATCAGTGAAACGGAGGTGGAAGGCTATGACTTCAAGAATCTCATTCTTTAAAATTGCTGTAGAGGATATGCGGCACCGCGTATGGATGCTGGCTTTGTCCTGTCTGGGTAGTTTTCTTGCCCTTCCCGTTGTCTTCCTGATGCGGAACAGAGATTATCTGGAACGGATTGAACGGAACCTTTCCCAGTCGTCAGATGCAGAACGCATCTGCGGTTACTATATGGATTTCTTCCGGACCTACGGCATGTTCACTGTCGGCGCCGTCCTTACACTGGGCGCACTGATCACCGCCATCTGGGGATTTCGCTATCTGTATTCCCGCAAAATGGTAGATCTGTATCACGCCACACCGGTGACAAGAAACCGCCTGTTCTTTGTGATATATCTGAACGGACTTCTGATCTGGCTGCTTCCCCTGTTGGCTGCAACTGTTGTCACCCTTATACTGGTATTCGCCAATATGGCATCCCTGGGGGCCCTCTCCTATTTCGGTGCTGTGACAGGTATGGTCCTTCGCCTGATTGGAGTTGCCATCATATGCTATCTGACTCTGTATCATTTTCTTCTGGTATGCGTCATGCTTTGCGGCAATGTGTTCAATGCCCTGTTTACCTCTGCGGTATTCGGTGTTTCCGTTGCGGCCTTTTACGGCATGCTGCTTCTGCTTGGCAGTGCCTTTTTCGATACTTTTGTGTCCTTGCCTGTTTCCTGGGAACAGATTATCTGGGCTTCACCGCTGATCAGTCCTTTTGTTCTCATGAGCGATTTTGCGAACACCGGAGCCGGCGCCCTGTTTGTCCGGGTGTCCGACAGCAATTATGCTTTCAGTACACTGATGCGTCTGAGTAATGCCGCTTTGCTCCTTATCAATCTGTGGATAGCCCACCGGCTTTACTGCAAGCGCCCCAGCGAACTGGCTGAACACGGCGTGGAACGCAAATCAGCACAAGTTCTGATCCGCTCATGTGCCTCTGTACTGGCCGGTCTGTTCGGCTCCATGCTCTTTTTGTGGATGCTCGACCGGGAAGCCATCGGCTGGCAGATATTCGGTATTCTTTTGTGCGGTATTCTCGCCTTTGGCGTGACAGACATTCTTCTGCATATGAATTTCAGAAGCTTCTTTGCCAATAAATTGCAGATGGCAGGCACCGTACTCGTCGCCTGTCTGCTCTTCTTCCTCTTTGCATTTGATCTGACAGGGTTTGATACAAGACTTCCCGCCAAAGAAAGCATCAAAGCTTCTTCTCTTTGCTTTAACAATTACGGAGATCGCTCCGGACGTTATGAATTCCGGGAAGACGGTGTGATGTATGCGGTAAGCGACTACTACGACACACAGCCTTATGAGAATATTGATGCCTTGTACCCTCTCCTGGAACGGCTTACTGACGAAGAACATCAGAATTCCTCTTACTATAACGGCTCCATAGAAATTGAGTTAGAAACATCCTTTGGACCTTTCCGCCGCATGTACCGGTTAATCCAAAGTGATCTCGACGTGCTGCGACCCATAGTGGAAAGTGAAGAATACCTGCATACCTTCTATCCTGCATCCTGCGGCCTTATGCCCACACCGGAAAGCATGCAAGTTTACAGCGAGGTCAGTCACACAGATTGCGTTGTCACGGACGATAAGCGAATGGAAGAGATCATGGCCACCTATGCAAAAGATTTCAAGAAATACAGTTCTCTGGAAACTTTGCAGAACGGTGTTGTGGTAGCTACTCTGGAATTGGCTTATCCCTATATGCATGCCTATTCCTCCAGCCTCAGTTCCTACCATTTGAGCCTGGATATCTATGAACATTTCACTGACACCATAGCCAAGCTGAAGCAGTATTACCCGGAACTGATTCTGGAGAAAGAAAAGCTGAACATTGTATCTCTGGAAATTTATTCCAAGTCTGCCCTGGCAGATATTTTCCTTGGAGATGACGCATCAGCATCTTCCTCTCCACTCTCCTCTGCACAGCCTTCTTCGGAAGACGCAGTGCTTGCAGAACAAAAAGCAGATATTATGATAAATACACAGATATCCATCACAGATGAGGCTGAGATAAAGGAACTGCTTCCTTATCTGCACCCCGGAGACCTCGCACACGGCCTCTTTACAGAATTCCATGAATACCAACACATCGGATACCTTGTGCTGGCCAACGGATATTCCATCAACTGCAGTGTCCGGATCTCAGACCTGCCGTTGAAAGCCCCTGCCACAGTAGCCACACATCTGGAAAAACTTCAGGATCCACAATAATCTTTAAAAAAGAATTTCGCTTTATAGGAAAGCCTTTCACACTTTAGTGTGACAAGGTCTTTCCTATAAAACAAAAAAGGCTGCCATCAACGTCAATCAAATGACCTTGAAGGCAGCCTTGCTTTCTTTTATAAGATATTTTTCAGATTGTATTTAAAAATGCTTTCAACTCCTGAAATCCGCCGTGGGGATACCGGGAAATATCGGTGTTGCTTTTGTTGATCAGGCAGTCCGTCAATAAGAACACTTTCATTCCCAAGGTCTCTGTCACCATATCCTCATCCACATCATTGCCTATCATCAGGCACTCCTCCGGCATACAGCCGATCTGATTCAGAATTTCCTTATAATAATTTAAGTTGGGTTTGCAGTATGAGGAATTCTCATAGGTAGTGACCATAGCAAAATCCATGGGATCCAATCCGGCCCAGCGGATCCGGTTCCCGGTAGCAACCGCAGGAAAAATCGGGTTCGTGGCAAGCACGGCCATCTTCCCCTTCTCCTTCACCAGATTAATCACTTCTCCAGCTTCCGGCTCATAACCGCAGACCGCCTGCACCTGATTGAACTCTTCCGCATAAAAGGCATCAATATAAGGTTTATCGCCATAGGATTTTATCCCGTAAATCTGTACGAACACCTGCCAGAATGCTTCCTCATTCGTACATCTGCCGTCATTTTTCACCATGGCAGTCACACCTGCCCAGATGCTTTCCACCAGTTTGCCCGGCTCATAACCTCTTGCGGCCAACCGTGCCGCCAGTAATTTAAAATACGCCTTTGTAAACTGCTCCTGATCCATAGGCAGCAAAGTGCCGTCCAGATCAAAAAGAACCGCCTTAATCTCCATCGTTTCCTCCTGCTCCTATTCCTGTATCAGCCCATCTGCCGAATAGCGGTTAGACGCGTTCCACAAAATCCACTCTTCATATCCTGCATCATAAACTGCCTGAATCTGCTTGCGTATCTGCTCGCCCCCGTAGGAAATGTGACCCTTTACCCATGTGGCCGTAAATGCCTGAAGCCAGGGGCGGACAACCGCTCTTTCTTCCTCCGGAATCACGGAAAGCTCTGTAACAGAGTCTGTCATCGCTGCAAAAATTGTCTCATAGGGCTGTGCATCCGGCACAGCCAGTCCAAATACACCGTTGGCGTAATGGGAAGGATAGACCATGGGGCAAATAGCGTCTACCGCAGCCGAAAGCTCCACATAATCCTGACCAACCCGCTGCTCATCAATTTCACTGCGGATAATGGTGCCAAACACATCCGCCGTCACCGCCAGCCCCAGAGGATGGAGTTCCTCCACCGCATAGTTCAAAAAATTGGAAATGGCCTGTTGTTTTGTATAAATCGCAGTATCTACACCGTAATCGGCCTGTTCCGACACATTGCCTGTGGGGAACCTGACATAGTCAAACTGAATCTCATCAAAGCCCATCTCTCCGGCTTCCTTTGCCACGTCAACCAGATACTCCCAGACCTCTTCTTTGTAGGGATTGACCCATGCCACATCTCCGTCTATTACCGTTGCACCGGCATAGGTCTTCAGGGCAAGCTCCGGATATGCCTTGGTCAGATAGGAATCCTTGAAGCACACGATGCGGGCTATGGTATAAACACCATGCTCCTTCAGTCTGCCAATAAAGCCTTCCATGTCTTTGACATAGCTGACACACGCACCGATAGACTGCGCCGACTCCAAATCCATCTTATATGTAATCTCACCACCGTCATTCTTCACATCAATGACCATGGCATTGAGCTCCGTCTCGTCCACAAGCGTAAGCAGGTTCTCGAATTTAGCATTGCCGGCTATCGGACCGCTCACATAGATGCCCTTGACCTTAGGCCTCTCACCGGAAGTATAATTCCATTCTGCATCCGGCTCTTCTTCCGGCTCTGTCTGCGTAGGATCTACCTCTGTACTATCCTCAGGCATCGGCTCTGTGCTCTCTTCTTCCGTCTGCTCAGTCTCCGGCATCACACTGCTTTCCACCGTCTCTTCTGCCACAGAACTCCCCACACCTGAAACTTCGATCAGTTCCTTCTCGTGCAGACCGAACATAAAGACCATCAGCACTCCGATCAACACCACCGCACTGCTCAAGATCAATCCCCGCAATATTGAGCGATTTCTTTTTCTTCTGTAATAGGCCTGTGTATCCGCGCCCCATCTGCGGTACACCAGCTCTTCCCTCTTTCTTCTCCTCATTTTACCCTTTCTCCCCTGACTGTAAATGCCGACAAATAAGCCCGGCAAACATAAAGTCATCTCTATTCTACATTTGTCGGGCTCATTTATCAACTTAAAAATTTATAAATTCTCAGAATCTTAATCTGCAAAAATCAATCCTTCAAACACTTCATAAACAGCTTTGTCACCAAGAGAGGGGATCTTTAACCCAACCACTCTGATCCAGCCCCGTGTGCCGTCCTCAGCCTCCAAAAGGACCCATTCCTTCCGGTCAGTGGCCACATTGATCACCTCCTGCGGTTTCATGACAAGTGCAGTGCTTTCTTCTGAGCGTTCCTCATAGACAGTGATCTCCGTGAGCAGCACCATCGGATTCTCTTCCCGCCATTTTTCATTTACAATAAAATGATATATTTCATCTTCACGCAGCACAATTTCGCTGCCATTCCAATGATAAAAACACTCCACATACTCCGTCTGCATCACATCCACCCTGAGCCTGCTGTGAATAAGGCCCTGGTCATCAACGGTTGCAGTCCGAAGATCGCTTGTGATCCTTCCCGCCGGATGAACTCCGGTTTCATAGTATCGGAAGAAAAGCGTCTCAGGATCATTGCTGGGTCCGTCGTCATACAACGCTAATAATATATTCTCACCGTCCGGCGAATATGCCATCAGAACCGGATCCATGTGACTGCAGTAGCCTTCATAATATTGGTCATCCACCCTTAACCGATATCGGATTCCCATATCGCCCCAATCGCTCCAGCCGTCTTCCCGGATGCTGTGCCCGATGGAATCCAGATACAGCACCTCTTTCACTCCGTCACCGTCAAGGTCAAGCCTGCCTGCGGTATTGTTCTCCTGCGACACCTCCATGCACAGGATCTCTCCTGCAAGGATCTGCTGTTCGGCATCCTCCGGAAGCCGCGTCAGGCTTTCCATACCACCCGGATAAAAATAATCACGCAGTTTCAATTCAAATCCGGTTCCCTCCACCTCTGCCATAAACACATCCATGGCATACTGTCTTCCGCGTTCTTCGGCCGCTTTTTCGCGATACAAATAGCATACATCCCGATTGCCGGATGCGCTGATCAGAGTCTCGGTAGAAGGAAGCATGAAAAAGTAGTCAAGCTTAGATTCCACCTCAGTCAACTGTTCGATCACACTCTCCTCGTTACTTCCCAGTGACGGTGTCACATATTCCACTTCTTTTTCTTCCCTCAGCACCGGTTCGCTTCCGGAGGGCATGATCTGCCATACCTGATACCAGAACCTACCTCTGTCCTGATACACCTCATTGCCATAGAGCAGCACGCACATTATACGCTCATACTTCATCACCGCAAGATTGCCGTTGCCCGCATGGATGCTTGAGAAAGAATACTCCTCCAAGACATTTCCAAATATCACTTTCTCACCATCATCGGTGTTCTGCTTTCCTCCCTCCAGAATTTTCACAGAGATCTCTGCACCGTCCCAGAGCTTCTCCCATAGTAGTTCTTCGGTAAGTTCTTCCTTCGCACCTAGATCTGTCCGATACCTTACATCAAAGACGATCTTATCCTCCACCTTATCAGCAGTCAGATCCACTTCATACTCCGACAGGCGGATACTGCCGTCATCGTTAAAAATGACTGTTTCCTCCGCATCCGGCTCCTGCCGGTCTGCCTCCTGCTTGGTGTCGCCGCTCTGCAGCACCTCTTCACTTTCGGGAGTCTTCTGTGCAGCTCCCGCAGTGCAAGCGGACAAAAGCAGGGCAAAGACTACCACCAGAACCGCTGTCCATATCATCTGTTTTCTATAGTCTGCAAGCATCGTAATTCTCTTCTTAATCTCCTCCTTTCCATTTACCATTCCGGTACTACAGTACAATACCCGCCCTGTACTGACCTTATCTGCCATCATTTCAATCAATGTGCTTCCATAGGCATGCCTATGCTCCTCGCCCAGCTTACTCAGGGTTCCCTCATCACATGCCAGCTCACTGTCCTGCATAGAGGCCATCGCTGCCACCCACACCAAAGGGTGAAACCAGTACAATATGATACACAGACTTCTGATCATTGCCCACACATGATCCCAGTGCATGTAATGTGTCTTTTCGTGGAGCAAAATATATTCCTTGCGCTCTTCAGAGGCAAGTCCTTTTTCATTTATGTAGATAGCCGGCACAAATATCCCGCAAAGACAAGGAGATTGTAAATGTGCTGCCAGATATACCTTCAGCCTGCCATCCCGATCAATCAGCTGTCTCTCAGATGCAAGCCGCCTGCGAAATCTAAGGTTACACACAAAAAAGCTGCATCCTACCACAATGATACCGGCCACATAGATCATACGGACTATCTCTGCTAAAGTAATCTTCTTTTCCACCTCAGCTTTATTGCTGACCATAGAGTCCTGCCTGCCGCTTTCAGCGCGCACATCATCCCCGGACCATATCTGGTCTTTAACGTGCTGATCGGCTTCGCCCGCTCCGCTGTATTCCTCCGTATGTTCTGCTTGAAGGCGTGTATCATCTGCCACATCATCTGTAATTTGTGTGCTTTCTGAATCTTTCGCCTGTTCTGAGTCATGATTGACATCATTTAACTCCTGAACCCTTTCAGATATAGCCTCCCCTGCATGATCAATGGCATTCATAACACTTAAGGAACTGGTAAAAAGCTGGGGCGGCACCAACAATCTGATCACAACCAATAGCCACAGCCCGTACTGCAGTCGTCTGCTGATCTTACCCCAACAGACTCTTCTGAGCACAAGCAACACGAAAATCAATACTGATGAAGTAATGATGATCTCTGCCATAAGCTACCTCGCTTTCTCAAGAATCTCATATAGTTCCTCAATCTCTGCATCCGTCAATGCCTGTTTCTTCACCAGCGTGTTGATCATCATGCTGACAGATCCACGATAAACTCGCTTTAACAGGCTCTCCGTCTCCGCCAGTGCTACATCCTCCCGTTTCAAGGCGGGATAATATTGCCTGGCTTTCATACCTTCCTCATAATATATGATCCCCTTATCCACCATGCGCCCCAACAGAGTATTCACCGTGCTTTTGCTCCAGCCGGGTGTAAGCTCCAGCGAATGATACAGCTGCACGATCGTTCTGGGACTTTCTTCCCAAAGCTTCTCCATAATAAACCACTCACTCTGCTGCAAAATGATACTTTCTTTTTTCATAACCGCTCTCCATTTGTATTACTACTGTCAACCTCATTATACCTTATCGTGCTACAGTTGTCAACCATTTAGATTACGGAAAGACAAGATGCCGCATAGGAGTTTAATACATATGCTTACAAAGAGAGCGGGACTCCAGACTTCTGAAGTTCCGCTCCTTTTTACTTACATTTGAAATACAATTCCCAACACAGCACCGCACAAAATCCAGAATGCCGGGTGCAGCTTTTTCAGTTTCTTAATGTTCATGGCTACAAAGAACACAGCACAGAGCACAAGCGGAAAAACCGGAAGCTGAAAGTTCCCATCCTCTGCCGCAAAAAGCGTGGTCTGCCAGATGCCAAGAACAGCCGTGGCGATCAAGCCGGTAACCGCAGGGCGGATCGTATGGAAAGCCGATTTTATGTACAGGTTATTGCTGAAATTCTCAAGCAACTTGGCAATCAGCACGATCACGATCAGGCTGGGGAGCACCAGGGAAAAGGTGGCTACGATTCCTCCCGCAAATCCGGCTGCGCTATAGCCGGCATAGGTTGCCATATTAATTCCAATGGGCCCCGGGGTACTCTCGCTGACCGCAAGCATCTTGGCCACATCTGAAACTTCATACCAGTCATGCCTCGAAGGCAGGTCCATCAGAAAAGGGATAGTGGCAGGGCCTCCGCCCACCGCAAACAGACCGATCTGAAAAAACTCTATAAACAAGTCCCAGAATACTCTCATAGTTTGAGCCCTCCTGCCTTATAGAGAATGATTCCCAGAATACCGGCGGCAACTACCAGAAGAACCGTGGGAACCGGGGTAAATACCGCCAGAAGGAAGGCAACCGCTGCGATCCCCCAGCACAGCACACTGACTAAGGTCTTTTTCGCCATGGTCACAACCGTATTCAGCATCAGGGCACAGACTACGATCTTGATTCCCTCAATTGCATGGGAAACGATCTTATTATTCATAAACTGGTCCAGGAACAGAGCAAGTATGGAAATGATGATCAGGGAAGGGCTTATCATCCCCAAAGTGGAAACGATGGCTCCCACAATTCCCTTTTTCTTATATCCCACAAAGGTGGATACATTTACCGCAATAATACCGGGGGTACACTGCCCCACCGCATAATAATCCAACAGCTCATCCTCTGTGATCCAGCCGTTTTTTTCCACCAATTCATACTTTAACATTGGAAGCATGGTCAGTCCGCCGCCGAAGGTCAGTCCGCCGATCCGGAAAAAGGCTGCATACAGTCTTAATAATTCTCTCATCCTCTTACCGCCTTTCATGTCATTTTCCGTCGAAAATGGCGGAATTTATACACATAGTATCACAAACCGCCTGTTTTGCCAATGACTTTTTGCGGGGCAGTAACTCACACACAAATCCCCATCACCTTTTTCGCAGACAAAACGCCGCAGCCTTCCGTTTTCAAAAGGCTGCGGCCGTAATATTT
The DNA here is from genome assembly GCA_045579545.1 of Acetatifactor sp. Lineage (GTDB taxonomy): Bacteria > Bacillota > Clostridia > Lachnospirales > Lachnospiraceae > Acetatifactor. Next base: position 10,659 of record JAZNMF010000084.1, read on the forward strand.
TCTATATTCACCGATTCTGCCGGAAGCTACATCCCAATCTCACTTACTTCAGATAAATGACACTGGCATCCGTCCTCTCAATCTTGTAATTCTTGAATCCGTTATGACTCTCATACTCTGAGATCCTTCCACCCTCACAGATGATAGGATCAGCTGTATCTTTGATACTGATGTACAAGGGCTGCTTAGGCCCTGAGGGAGCCATATTGTCTGCCTTGGTAAGATCAATCCTGATCTTGCCCTCTTGCTCCTCCACTGTGCTACAGTTCTTGTAAAGCAACTGATGATGTGCAAAGGCAATGTCGCGGGACAAGATAATGCCGAACACTTCCGCCTGACGGTTAAAGAAAGCCGTCCACTCACTTAAATTTTCCAGATTCTTGTCAGGATCAAGGCGCAATACATTGGGCCAGTGGCTGCTTAAAATACCTGCTTTATCCGCCTCGTAAGTAGGAAGCTTGGCGGGATTGATGTCATATGCTTCCCACGGTGCCAGGATCAGATCTTTATGGTTCATAAGAACATCATGATCCACATAGCTTTCTTCGATACAGAGCTGGTGCCAGTACTTCACGCCGTAATCTTTCAGCACTCTGGCAAACATACCCTCTTTCCAGGCATCCTTACAAAACCCCGGGCAGGAAAAGCTGCGAAGCTCTTGAGTAAATCCCCAGTCGTTATAAATCTCCATAAAGGCATCCAAATGACTTCTCAGATACCACTCCGGCACAGGAGTTAATCGGCCACCCGGGGTAAAGTTCTCCGGCGTAACAAACTCAGGGCTAAGATACTCGCCGCTTTCGTCCCAAGCCTCATGCAAAAGACCGTGAATACCCATCTCTATATATTCACAGGAATTCAGAAAATCACGCATCTTCTCTGCTTCTTCTATGTTGAGAAACTGAGAGCAATCCCACTTGTCTACGTCTCTGTTGGAATAAGGCACGCGGCGAAGAATATTATGCCTGTCCCATTCACCAATCACAAACATGACGTTTATCTTCATGTTTACATTGCGTCCCACTTCGTTCACCATGATATAGTCTTCCAGAACATGCCGCCTGGGAATTCCCGTTTTGGACGGCTGATAATTTTGCCAGTATGGAGTACGGCCCTCCATCCAGCCCACATCATCCATAACGAGCTGTAGCGGTGCGGGAATTTTGACATCTGCAAGTTTCATTTTTCGTCCTCCTTATGTCGCCGGCAATGTCATAATCACCAGCTCTTTTAGTTTCATCATACTACAGATCCACAAAAATGTATAATTCCAATATCGCATATCCATATTCCGTTAAAGTCATATTTTCTCTTCTGCGGTATTTCCATAATCCCAGAACAAAGAGTCCGCTTGCGAACTCTCGCGCCCAGCGCGGTAGCGAAAGCGGCATTTACCTTGTACGCGCCAGTGCGCATTCTCGCGGAGCGTTTTTTGCTTTATAGGAAAGACTTTCACGCCTTAGTGTGACAAGGTCTTTCCTATAAAGTAAAAAAAGATTGCCCGCAGGCAATCTTATGGATATAATATAATTATCATATTTTGATTGAGGTGATATCATGCAGGGAAGAAGTGTATCTTACTCCAGAACAGAACACGTTCATCTGGTTCAGCCGGCCGACTTAAACGGCGGTGGCCGTCTCTTCGGCGGTATTATGATGAAAATGATCGATGAAGTTGCCGCCATCGTGGCCATGAGGCATACAGGATTAAAAACCGTGACCACTGCTGCCGTAGACAGCATGGTCTTCAAATCAGCCGCCTATGTGAACGATCTGGTCATCCTGATCGGACATCTCACATACACCGGCCGCACCTCCATGGAAGTACGGGTAGATGCTTATGTTGAGCGAAGTGACGGCATGCGCTATCCCATCAACCGCGCCTTTCTGGTGCTGGTGGCACTGGGCGAGGACAACAAACCCATCCCTGTGCCGCAACTCATTTTAGAAAATGACATCCAGCGCGAAGAATTCAAACTGGCTCAGGAGAGACGTGCTCTCCGGCAGAAATAGCGTTTCCTGTAGACAAACAGCTCTGCAAACAGGCACATAGGCAGTGCAGCGAAGAAATCTACTGCAGAGTGCTGCTTGATAAACATGGTGGACAGGCAGATCAGGATCACAGCAATCACCACAAAGATCTTCCACGGTATTCTAAAGCGGTCTGACATGGTCTTATTCTTCAGCCACACAGAGGCGATTCCCAGAGAATATCCCACGTGAAGGGAAGGGCAGACACCGGTGTTGGTATCCACCGAGTAAATGAAGCCCACAACGGATGTCAAAAAGTTATCCCGGGGAAATTCCACCGGTCTTAAGTCCTGTCTGCTGGGGAAAGTGATATAGGCCACCATGGCAATTATCTGCGTGATGATAATGAAGGTCTGCAGACTCTTGAAGCTCTCGATATCATATAAGGCAAAATATACCAGCGAGAATACGATCAACAGATACCAGAACACATACGGGATCAGAAAGATCTCATGAAACGGGATCACATCATCGATCCAGCAATGAACCGGATAACATTTCTCCACAGGAATCAATTGCTCCGTAAGAAAATACAGGGAAAAGTATCCTAACCAGCCAAACAGAAGCTTTAGGTGAGAAAACTGCGGATCATTTAATTTGGATAATCGAAAGGTGCGGTAATCAACCACCGGTTTTTTCATTCTGTGCTACCTCCTCGGAATGTTGGTAGGATAATCCTTCTTGGGGATATTGGGATAAGGAACCACCGTGTGAAGCGGCAAGCCGCAAGCAATATCCGTAATCTCTTTCATCAGATATTCGCAGATCCGTTTGCGTTCCTCCTCTATGGGATTGGACGCACAGAAGCGGATGGGCTTACCCAGATACATTTTTTTAAGATACGGAGCAATGTATAGAGGCACGAAATCCAGTTCCTTCCCGGTCTTCTTGTAATAGAGCTTCGCAACGTCAACAAATCTCTCCTGAAATTCACAGATAATATGATTGTGCTCCACATTATGTTCCGGGAAGATCACAATATCCATTCCCTCCTGCAACCTGTTTATGGTCGTTTTAAAGGTGGATATAATCCTTGTATCACGGTAAACACCGATAGTATTGGCATTGGTAAAAACCAGGACCGACAATGGCGCAATCAGGTAAGACGCAATTTTATAAAACCAGCTGATGTACTTCGGCTTGTCGGACCAGAAATCCTTGTAGGCATAAGCCGGAACCTCTTTCAGATTCATCATCTCTCCCGCGCACCAGGTATACCGGGGTCTGGGAGAATAAAACTCGCAGGCAAGAGGACCATTATTCTTGGAATGATTCCCCACGATCACGCAGGGTTCCGCGGGAAGATTCTCCTCTCCCACTACTTCCATCTTAATAAAACATTTCTTCACCACCGGTTTCAATAACTTATATATCAGCGCACCTTTTTTCTTCTCCATCTGACTATTTCCTTTTCACAAGCTACTGCCATTTCTGTTACATTCAACTTTTTACATTATACGTCACATTCTATTTAATGTCAACTTGCCCGCCCTCCCGGCATCCGGATCTTTTTTTCGAAAACCTTATTCCGGCCACAGACAGTTCGCGTATAAAAGGCCCTTGAAAAACGTCGGCGCTTAGCAAAGGGGAACCAAAGGTTCCACCTGCGCTTAGCGTCCGCTACGATTTTTCACGGAGCGGGAGCGTGCCGCTATACGCCAACTGTCTGTGGCCGGAGTAAGGTTTTCGAAAAAAAGATCCAGATGCCGGGAGGGCGGGCCGGGTACATCTACTCCTTCACTCTGTTTACCATAAAGATGCCGGCGCAGACCAGCCCCAGTGCCAGAATCAGCTCGAGGCCAAAGGAGGAGCTCTCTCCCAGAAATACAAAAGACAAAAGGACGCTGAAAATAGGATTGGTAAAAGAATAAACTGCCACTTTTCCCACAGGGTTGTGTTTCAGCAGTATCCCCCACACCGAATATGCAACCGAAGAAATCAGTGCCAGATAAATCAGCAGGAGGATGGAACTAAAGCACCAGCCACTGAGTTTTCCGCCCATCAGGGTTCCGCAGACTGCCATAATGATGCCGCCGAAAACAAACTGATACCCGCTTAATACCACCGGATTCTCTTTCTGGGAATATTTCTTCACAAGTGCGGAGGAAAGGGCATAAGCAATGGCTGCCATCAGGATGGCGCCCTCCCCTTGAAAGGTAAATCCGCCGGTCAGACCGCTGGGATCAAAATTGATGACGATGACACCGGCAAAGCCGATCAAACATCCCAGGAATTTCTGCACGGTCAATTTTTCATACCGAAAAACAAGGCATGCCAGCATAATAGTGATAAAGGTCTGCGATCCGTTGATGATAGCGGACTTAACACCTGTGGTATAAGCCAGACCCATATAGAAGAAAATATATTGAAATACAGTCTGTACAAGCCCAAGCTTGCAGACCATTCCCCAGGAGGTCTTCTTCGGCAGCAACGGTTTGCCCGCAATGATACTTCCAAAAATCGCAGTCAATACTCCTGCTATAATAAAGCGGACCCCGGCAAAAAGGATTCTGGAGGCCACATCGCCCGCAGCGATCCCAAACCATTCATAACCAATCTTGATAGCTGGTGTCGCACTGCCCCAAAGCAGGCAACAAAGACAAGCCAAAAGACCAATGCCCCAGGCGGTAGTGACAAATGCTTTTTTCTCGTTCATGTTTTCTTTCTCCGTTTACTGTTTTTTAGCAATTTTACCATATTGCGACCAAAAAATCCACTCCCGCAACTACTTTTGAATTTTTAACGCAAATACCTTCAAATGCTTTCTGTCCCTTGATTTTACCTCTGTAATCTTTTACAATAAAATTAATTGGTTGACATGGAGGAAAAACACAATGGAATTCAAAAGCGAAAGAAAAGAATACATCTCCCTGCTGAACGTGCTTTCCGCTTTTGCGGTAGTACTTTTGCACACTAATAACTGTTTCTGGACCTTCAGCCCGGAGCGTTATTGGTTTACGGCAAACATCATAGAATCCGTCATGTATTTTGCCGTCCCGGTCTTTTTCATGATCACCGGAGCCACTTTGATTTCTTACAGTGAACGCTGCTCTACGAAGGAATATTTCCGTAGACGCTTTTGGAAAGCCGTTTTTCCTTTTATCATCTGGAGTATCTTAAGCATCCTGATCCGTGCCCTGCGCTCAGGAACTCCGCTTTCTGAGATCAGCCCCATCTCTGTAATCAACGAGATACTGAATGCTCCCGGCAGCATATACTGGTTCTTTATCCCCCTGTTTTGTGTTTATCTCGTCATCCCGCTGTTTGCTGCCATCCCCAAGGAAAAGCGCATTACCATTTTCAGCTATCTGGCCATTATCTGTTTTGTCATAAATAACCTGCTTCCCTTTGCGTTGGAGCTGATCCCTACAGAAATTATGCTTGTGGATTCATGGAATATCGGCGCAGGAAGCGAATATCTGCTCTACGTACTGATTGGATACCTTCTCCACAACTGTCAGATCAGGAAACCCGTCCGATACCTTATTTATACACTTTCCCTTGCAGGACTCCTGCTCCATATGTGCGGTACTTATCTGACCTCCATGGAAGCCGGCTATCTGAATCAACAGTATAAGGGATACTGTAACGTGCCTGCCATCCTATATTCTACAGGAATCTTCCTGTTATTCAGGCAGATCGGACCCACACTGATGAAGTGGAAGCCTCTGGGTTGGCTGATCCGCTTCCTGCACCCCTACACCTTCGGAATCTACCTGCTCCACTGGCATCTGTTGATGTACATCGTAAACGCCCTGCAGTTTAATATTTATTCTCTTGTTTACCGGCTGGGATTTCCTTTTGTACTGATCGGGCTTTGCGTTCTGATCCTGTTTATTCTACGGAAGATACCCGGAGTGCGCAGGATTGTGCCCTAAAAAAGGAGACTGACTTAATGGGCGTACCCTAAAGGACAGCAAAATTAAAGGAAGCACGACTTTTCGCGCTTCCTTTTTTACTGTCCTCTAGTGTACGGCTCGTATGCCGATCTCCTCTTGATTATTTTTATTCCTATCACTATTTATAAGACTTATTGATGCCTTACATCAAGGACATCGTACGTTACTCCTCCCCGGAGGACTTGGATCGCTTTCTGAGCAAGGCTCCGATGAACATAATCACCGCAAATACAATCAGGTAGAACAAAACAGGGAATGAAAACTTGCCGTTCTCTCTAGCTGCCAGATACGGGGTGATGCCATGGGCGTACACTGCTGCAAACACCATAAATGCACAAGCAAACAGCGCCAGCGCGGGCAAGACAAAACGCTTTATAATCCCCAGCTCCTTTTCCTTCTTCATCCAAATGATAAAAATAGGAATATACATGGCATAGATGGTAACAATGGGAAGCTCAGAAGAATCAAAATTGAAAATTCCAAACCAGCCGTTTGTCAGGTTGGCACCGTAGAAATAAACCAACCATGCAGAGCAAACAAACAACCCCCAAACAGCGGAGTTAGTGGTCATATTGGTCACCTTGTCAATCTGTCCGAACATGCGGGGAGAAGGTCCTTCTCCGCGAGCAGCGATGGCATACATACTTCTTGTGGAAGCCACCATCAATCCGTTCAGAGTTCCCAGACAGGATATTACAATGCAAATATTCAGGAAAGTTCCTCCAACCGTACCAAAGATATTTGTAAACGCAGTCGTTGCACCCTCCTCGATCAGTGTAGCATTGGAAGCACCGCCTGCAACGCCCACATAATAGAAAACATAAGCAATAACAACGATAAATGATCCAATAACTAAGGCCAGCGGAAGATTCTTCTTAGGATTCTTTAATTCGGCATTGATGGAGGTGGCAACGATCCATCCTTCATAAGCAAATACCGTTGCAACAACCGCAGCAAACAATCCACCGCTTGTACCACCCACCGTTTCTGTGACTACTGTAGTGAAATTCTCAGTAAGAGTACCATTGGAAAGACCCACTATAGTTCCCACTACTGCCATCAGAAAGATCGGAATCAGCTTGATCACAGTGGCGCTGACCTGGAACTTACCTGCCAGCTTGGGAGACATAGCATTCATCGTGTATGATGCAACCAGGAAGAAGCCTGCCAGTGCCAAAACTTCTGCGCCAACCATACTCCATCCAAAAAGAACACCAAAATATCTTGCGGATACCCATGCCAAAACGGATGTCATACCGGGATAATAAATATTTGCCAGGAACCATGCCAGATGATAAGCATACTTTTCGCCGCAGGTTGCCTCAGCATAGTCAACCACACCGCTAACCTTTTCATATCTGGTTGCCATAACCGCAAACTGCGCAGAGCACAAAATCATCAGCAGACCGGTGATCACCCACGCAGCAATGCCAAGAGGCATATTGCCGCCGGTGGCACTCAAAACATTCTGTGCCTTAAAAAACACACCGGAACCGATAACCGTACCGACTACCATACAAATGGCAGTAACCAATCCATACCTTCTCGTCAACTTTTCCATTTTCCTTCTCCAATCTTATAAAATATGTAAATCTGTTACGCTTACCACAAAAACGCTCTGCAAAACTTAAGCCCTTTTGCAATTCCGGTAATACAGTCATCCGGACCTTCCTGTTTATGGTTGGAGCATTCTGTGATGCCCCTATAAGGATGCCCTATAATCATTGTATGGTCAATCCACAAGAAAGTCAATGAATTTTCGACATTTCCCTGCATCATTTCTGCCATACACGTCTACTTCTTTTGATTTTTATTTTTTAAAAAAGAAAATACGACCGCCATGCTCACACAGAGAATCACAGCCACTGCAAATGCTGCTGCCCAAATATTTTCATTGGGCAAAAAAGAGGTTGTTCCGTCATTATTGACAATCACTTCCGCATTCCGCAGCACCGCCGCACCAATTGCGGGACCGATCATGCCCGGGATCAATACCTGTCCGATAATTCGCATACCCTGAAACTGGCCTGCCCTGTTCTCCGGAATCTGATCGCGTATCATGGCACCAAACACAGACATTCCTGTCATGTAGCCACACATCATCAAAAGCGATCCCACAAAGACCGGCAACGTAGTCCCGGTAACATACAGAATCACATAACCACTCATCAGCATAGTGACAGAAGGTATCAGACTTCCGCGAAATCCTTTTCGGTCATATACTTTTCCGTAAAGTGCGGTCACCACTGCTGCCAGTAGGATCGCCGGGGCCATGATCAGCACATAATTTTCCATTTTCAGTGACTGCTCATAGTATAGTATCAAGTACGGCATATATGTATTGATGGAAATGCCAAAAATGGCATACATTCCCAGCACCGCATACAAAACCGGGTTCTGTTTGATCACAGACGGCCGGAAACTGTAGGTAACAGTCTGCCAATAAGAAGTATTGACAGCCTTTGCCGCCGTGCCTCTCTCCTCGATCAGGAAAAATCCCAGTATACCAATCACCAGCACCACGCCGCCAATGATCATATAAATTGCAGTCCAGCTTTCCGGCAAATCCAAATCAAAGCCCATAAACCCGCCGAACACTACCAGAATGGATACCAAGGGCATCATGGAATTAAATCCCTCAATTTTACCGCGATTGGTCTCATCACCGCAGTCTGTCAGCCATGCATTGAAGGCAGCATCATTGGCACCAGAGCCAAAAAATGTCATTACGCAGTCCAGAATGATCACTAACCAGACACCCAATGCGCAGGCCTGTGCCGTGGTCTCCGCAAATCCCGACAAAATGTCCAATCTTATGAACCCAAAGGCCAGAATGCTGACACCCCAGATCAAATAACCGCCGCAGATAAACGCTTTTCTTTTTCCCATACGATCAGACAAGGCACCGATCAGAATGGTGGTAAGAGTTGCCGCTACTGAGCTGGCTCCCACCATCATGGAAATATTGGCTGCAGAGGCACGAAACATCTTATAGATAAATACGTTCAAATACATATTCTCCACAACCCATGCCACCTGCCCTACCAGGCTGAAAATGATCATGGCGGACCAGAATTTGACCCCAAGCGCGGTAACCGTACCGGACTTTGCCTTTTCTTTTTTATTATTTGAATCTATGCTTTGTTTGTTCATATCAGTATTCCCCGAAATTTCTGCAGTGACTGTTTTTTTCAGTTTATCATATTTTATTCATTTAAGGAACTATATAATTTTATTTTTTTACACATGATCAATGAGCAGACTTTGAATCACGGGCATTCGCCAAATGACGTGAACACGCAAAAACAGCCATCTGCAAGCAAGCTCCGGGGTGTTTCTCGAGAAGATTCTCACGAGAAGATTCACCTCGAAAACACTTCGTGTTTCCTCGGTCGCGGCAGTCGCCGCTTGTAAATAAGCATAAAAATACCCGGAAGAACATAAATGCTCTTCCGGGATTCTTATGCTTATTTAATCTTCTCGTTGCTAACACGCAGATTACTCGATGATAGTAGCAACACGGCCTGAACCAACGGTTCTACCACCTTCACGCTATCGGTGGGGTGTGGCGAGTGGATTTTGTGGTGATTTTTGTTGCGTTTGGTGCAGGAAATGCTGAAATTTTCATGGTGTGCACTTCGTTACGAGAAATTTTGTTATCATGGTGTTATCAAAGAAACACCTTATTCCCTCTTATAAACATCTTCTGCAATCACATTATAAGCTAGTCTGGAAGCTTTTCCACGCGTTGCAATATCAGCCACAAACAATTCAACCAATAATATTACTAATAATTTTGTTGAAAAGGCAAACAAATTTAATATAAAAATACAAACCAAATACATAAAAATCAGAAACAAAGTTATAATGGTAATATCTCGGCATAAAAGTAAATCTCTATTAGCTGTATAGACTTTGTTCTTATTTTGATGTTCTTGATAAATCCGATACCACTGTGCATTTTCATACTTTTTCCTTGCTTTTTTATCCGAAGGCATATTTTCATATATATTGCTATACTTTTCCATTACATCCTGGACTGTAAAGCGATCATCTCTTATATTTTTCTTCATTGCGGAAAATATAGTATATCCTGGCAAATTTCCCATAGGTAAATATACTATTTTTTGTTTCAAGTTACCCGGTATAATTGAATCAAACAAAAATACATATATATAAATAATTGATGAAAGTAAACTAGACTGAATTATCACATTGATTATTTCAATAACTTCGCTCACTTCTCTACTAAGGAACTCGTCAACTACTCCAGAAAGTAATAACATCAGCAAAATATTACCTATCACATAAGTCTTTAATTCATTATTTCTGTAATCTTTTATGTCACTCATTAATATTCCCCCTTATCCACGAATACATTACATCCATCATCTGATATTTTTATCGTAACAGTTCCATCATTTCTTGTTGTAAGTACGTATCTTTCACTATTACCAAACATAACTCCTCGTCCCTTATATAATCGAGCTGTTTCATCTTGTGTAGAATGAACTATAGACTTATCTGACACTATTGTAAGATATGGATTTACAGATTTGAAAAAAGCTTCACTAAACTCTCCTGTTCTACCATGATGCGGAGCAATTAAAAATGTTGCATTCGAGACGTACTTCTTTATATCACAATAATTTTCATCCATCATTTCATCTAAAATATTACGGGGATTGTCTCCAGTAAATACCACTTTATATCCCGAATATTCAAGGACTATAATATTTGAAAATGTATTTAAATCCTCTTTTGATGTCCATTCTGATTTTGGTACTATTGTTTTTATATTGATTCCACCATTTACATCTGCTCTCTCAACATTTTCATAGTCTTGTACTGGGTATGTATATTCACGATTCATTTTGTTAGCATACTCCGCAATTTTTCTATGTAATATCGTATCATATGTAGGTTTGATATCAAAAGCACCTATAGGACGATTAATAATCCTAGGTTTTAAATTATCATATAAAATAGGCAAGTCATAAATATGATCCTCATGAGGATGTGTGATAAATAATTCGTCTATTCTTGGATTGACATGTCCACGAAAGTATTTTTTCTTTATATGCTCAACAATGCTTTTATTACTTTTACTTCCTACGTCTATTAGCATATGTTTATTATTGGGCGTAATTATATGTGCACAACTACCATGTTCAACATCATATATTTTAATAAGCAATTCCATAATATTTACCTCCAAGTCACTTTGATTCTTTTGGAATGAATGAGCCAATATAATATCCCAAATCCGTATTTTCTTCCGACTTATTGTCTAAAAAGCTAACATCAAAACTATATGTAGTGCTTTCTATATATACATGAACGTAACCATCTCTGCAATCAAACGCTATATTTCCTGCTGAATTTTGCTTTATCGTATTGTATCCAGAATAATAGTCAATATCCTTCGAGGGTGCTTCACCTATTACAACAATATGAGGAGCTAATTTTTTCAAAACATCTGAAGACACTTTTCCAGATGCCCTTCCGTGATGTGGTGCAAACAAAATATCAATTTCCGGCCAACTTACTTTATCCTTTACTTTTTCTAGGAAGTCGTGCTCCATATCACCCAACCACATAACTTTTACATTATTTTCAACAGAATATGTAAAAATAGGGGAAATATTATTATATGCCTTTCCCTCTTTTGCATCTTCCAAAGCTTCTATAAACTCATCATTATCTACAATCGGCCACAGAAAGCTTATTCCAGAGCTTCCTCTCTCATCGTCGGAGTCATTCATCCACTTTCTTTTACATCCCTTTTTTACATAATATGCTTTTTTGTCTGAATCGCGCAATTCACAATACTTTTTAAAGTTATCTGTTTCATCCTTTTTGATTGCCTCATTTTTAACGCAATAAAAATTGCTTATTCCTACTACATCACAATAGTCTACAATACCTTTGATGTGATCTTCGTCTGGATGTGTCGATATAAATCTACTTATACCTTTTGTTCCTGCTAATAATTTTATTTCTTCAAAATTTTCATCTTTATTATTATCATCTGAATAACAGCAGTCAATAGTTGTAAAATTATCTGAATTATGAACGATATAAAACATATCTCCGTTTCCAACTGACAATGATTTTATTATACTCAATTTTCATCCTCCCCATGCCATCTTTTCAGAACCGCCTCCACCTGTGCAATCAACTGTTCCTTATTCGGCATATACAGCACATAACGAGAAGCAAATACATTATTAGACAACCCGCCCAGTGCATATTCTGCAGTAATACTGTCTTTATCTGTACATAGTATAATACCAATCGGCGGATTATCATCTGCATCGTTCACTTCCGCTGCATAATAATTCAAGTACATATTAATCTGCCCGGCAGCTTCCGGTGTCAGCTTAGTGGTTTTTAACTCGATCAGAACATACGCCCGTAAAATCTTGTTGTAGAACACCATATCCACGTAATAATGTGTATTGTTGATTGTTACACGCTGTTGTGTGCCTACAAACATAAATCCACGTCCAAGCTCCAATAAGAAGTTTTCAATCTGCTGCACCAGAGCTTTTTCTAAATCACTTTCCATCAATGGCTTATCCTCTGGTATTCCCAAAAATTCAAACACATACGGATCTCGGATAATATCTGCGGGCACGGAGATTTCATTACCATGGAGTGCAAGCTCCAACACCTGTTCTTTATTGGCGTCTCCACGAGAAAGTAACAGACGCTCGAACAGAGAACTTTCTATCTGACGTTTCAGCTCACGCACCGACCAATTTGAATTAACAGCCTCTTTTTCGTAAAAGCTACGCTTATCTGGATCTGAAATAGACAGTAACTCACAATAGTGAGACCAACTCAATTTAACAGACACTGTCTGTTGAATTTGGTATGTCTGATAAAAACGACGCATAAACTGAATATTTGACACGGAAAAGCCTTTACCAAACTCTTTTGTCAGTTCCTTAGCAAGTTCTTTTAGCGTTTGTTTCCCATAGTCTGCCCTTTCAGGTACAGTCTGCTCATAATCTACAATAATACGTCCTATATTCCAGTAAGCAGCAATAAGTTCATTATTGACTTGTCTCGCGACATTGTTTCGGGCTTCTTCTAAGATATCTCTTATTTCCTTTATAACAGGTTGCATATTATTTTGGATTAAATCATTCGACATATAACACACCTTCTTTACTTAATTACAATTCTCAGTTCTCGCACCATCGGTGCGAGATTTACTATTCTCCAAGTCCTTTTCTCTGTAAATATTCCTCACACTTCTTTGCAGCATAGCTTGTAAAATTATCCAAATCTTCGTAGGAGATATACTTTATGGGATTAGTA